>JAKAXT010000041.1 GCA_021816425.1 Pseudomonadota bacterium
CTGAGGCTTAACGCCGTTTGGCGGCTTGGGATCGAGCCATCACCATAGCCGGTGAAGTGTGTGCAAGTGATCGAAGCGTCTTATTCCGACCTGCTTGAGGGGTTGGTCTGGGCGGAGATAAGCAGCTCCAGGACGTGCCAATGTTTCATTCGATCCGGGGGCCTCGAGCGCGACTGACACCCCCGGGCTGCGCGTCCCTGGACCCGCAGCCCCCGTATGGCTTCGCGCGCCTGCGCGCCGCGTCCGCTCTTCCGTGAAGGCCCCTCCTGCCCGCCACGCCTTGCTATGATGTCCAGATCCATCGGGAGGGCTCATGTGCGGGATCGGAGGATTTGTCGGTAAGCGGGTCGTCGGCGAGGGGCAATGGGGGGCGATGCTTGCGGCTCTCAGGGGCCGCGGTCCCGATGCTCAAAAGGCCGTGCTTTGGAATGAGGCCCTGCGGGAAACGGACGGCGCGGCCGTAGCGGGCCTTCTGCATGCCCGGCTCAGCATTCGGGATCCGCGGCCCGAGGCCGACCAACCCATGGCCAATCCGCGCCAGGACATCTGGATCTGCTTCAACGGCGAGGTCTACGGGTACGAGGCCGATCGTGATGAATTGACGCGCCGCGGCTACATGTTCCGTACCACGAGCGACACCGAATTCATTCTGTATGCCTACGAGGCGTGGGGAGATGCCTTCATCGAGCGGCTGCGCGGCATGTTTGCCCTCGTCATCCTCGACCTGCGTCGCAAGCGACTCCTTGCCGTGCGCGACAGGCTGGGATTGAAGCCCCTCCTCTATTACGCCGACGGCGAGAATTTTGCGTTCGCCTCGACCTTGCGCGCCCTTCTGCCCTATCTCGGGGATGGGGCGCGGATCGCCCCGGAGGCGCTCGACGCCTACCTTGCGCATCGCTACGTCCCGGCTCCGCTCGCCCTGGTGCAGGGCGTCAAGCGTCTAGCGAACGGGTCCTGCCTCGTCTGGGAGTTTGGCGAAGGCCGTGCGCCCGAGGTGCGCCGGTATTGGGAGCCCGCGTCCCTGCACGCCGACTTCCGAGAGACCTTGGACGCCGCCGTCAAGTTGCGTACCGCCTCCGACAGGCCGGTCGGACTTTTTCTGAGCGGTGGCATCGATTCGGCGGTGGTGGCGTCAAGTCTCGTGCGCCAGGGCTACACGAACATCAAGGCCTTCACCGCCACCTTCCCCGGCACCCCATACGATGAAGGGCCACAAGCCGCGCGCATGGCGCGGGCCCTCGGGCTCGCCCACAGCGCTGTCCCCGTGGAACCGCGCCTCGCCGACGATTTCGACCGGATAGTCGGCGACCTCGATGAACCGTTCGCCGATCCGAGCGCTCTGCCACTTTGGTATCTGGCACGCGCCGCCACCGAGGAGGTCAAGGTCGTGTTGGGGGGTGATGGTGGCGACGAGCTCTTTGCGGGCTACAAGCGTTATCGCCAGCACCTGCGGAGCCGATGGCGCGGATCCTTCACCCTCCCGCTCGCGTATGGCGGGCTTCCTTGGGAAAAGCCCGCCCGCTGGCGAGAGGAGTTGGGACTCACTTGGCAGGAGGCTTACGTATTGCGCTTCTCGGGCCTGTCGCCGGCCGTGCGCCGTTATCTGCAGCCCGATCTTCCGGCCATGCCCGCCGTCCATTGGCGCGACTTCCCTTCGGACCAAAAGGGCCTCGCCGCCCTTCTCGCCCTCGATTTCGCCAACTATCTGCCGGAGTACATCCTGCGCAAGGGGGATCTTTGCACCATGGCGCACGGATTGGAGCTGCGTGCCCCGCTCCTCGACCATAGGTTTGTAGAGCTCGTGACCGGCTTGCCCGGCGACCAGCGCTTCGCGAGGCCTGCGAAGAGCCTACTGGTCGAGACGTGCGGCGTATGCCAGGACGAGGGCCTGCTCACCGCCAAGAAACGCGGTTTCTCGCCTCCGCTGAACCGCTGGCTGCGCAACGAGCTCGCGCCGCGGCTCCCTGATCTCGGTCAACGTCTCGCGGCCGGCACGGGCAGCCAGATCCATGCGGGGCGCGTCGAGGCTCTCGTCGCCGCCTTCAACGGTGGTTTCGACAAACTCGCGGAGCCGGTCTATCAGCTCCTCGTGCTGGACACCGCGCTGCGATCCCTGGGCCTCGCCCGCTGATCGTGGCTCACGATTGCGTCTCACCCAGCACCTCCGTGATCGCGGCCAGTACGGCTTCTGGTGAAATCCCCGTGCTGCAGCGCGCGCTGAAGGGGCAGTCCTCCGGCAGGCGCACGCAAGTCCGGATCCAGGGGCGGCTGCGCTCGAATAGGACGGTCTCGTTGCGGCACGGGATGTCGGATCGGGTGACCGACCGGTAAGGGGCACCACTATAGAATTTCACTGGACCGTAAAGAGCCGCTTGGCCCGGACCGAAAAGTACGACTGACGGCGTGTTCGTGACGCGCGCAAGATGTGCGATACCTGTATCCAGGGAGACGAGGAGGCGAGCCTTCGCAAGAAGGTGCCACACCTCCCGGAGGTCCAGTCGGCCTGCGACGTTCTGGAACCGACCGCCTGGGTCGACCGCGTGAGCCAGCGGTTCTTGGCCCGGACCCGCGCTCAAAACCACATGCAGCCCGTGCTGCGCGATCGCCGTGGCAATGGTCCCCCAGTGCCCGGCGGGCCAGGATTTGAGCGGAGAGCCCGCGCCGAGGTGCAGGACCGCATAGGGGGTCTCTGGGGGCACGAACCTCCCATGCCGAGGCGGCGGCCAGTCCTCGGGGTCGAAGCGCTCACCCCCCCGTGCCCCCTCTCCGGCGAGTGCCGCCATCATGTCCGGCAGGGTCGTGAGCGTCTCGGGCGTAGGAAGCGCTTCGTCCAATGACGCGCGGTAATACCAGGCCCCGCCCGCATACCCACGCACCCAGCGCGCCCCGGCCGCGCGCGCAAGCCAACCATGACGGCTTTCGGCCGGCACGATAGCAAGATCGAAAGGCCCGAGGGCGCGCAGCTGCGCAAGGCTTCGCCGGTCGCGCGGATCGAACGGCGAGGCGATGACGCCATAGGGGCGCCCTTCATAAAGTGGCATAAAGGCCGGCGGACAGGTCATGACCAGGCGCGCCTCGGGATGATGGTGTTTGAGTCGTGCCAGAAGCGATGTGAGCATCAACGTATCGCCGAGCAGCAGGTTGTGTGCGATAAGGATGCTCCGCACATGTCCCGGCGATGGCGGCCGCCTTGCGCCGCGGCGCAGCGCGTGCCAGGCGATACGCGCGCGCACGGGGAGGCGGCTGGGGCGTCTAGCCATCCTCGGCCCTCGCGCGCAGCAACCCCTGGTAGAACGTCACGAACCGCTCACCCATGAGCCGCAGGTCGTAGGGTTCTATGGCGCGCCGCGCCGCCGCCCCCATCGTCGCGCGGCGGGCGGGGTCGAGAAGGGCCGCGCAGGCCTTCATCAATCCCCCGGTATCGAGCGCGTCCCGAATGAAGCCCGTCTCGCCTTCTTCGAGCAGTTCGGAGGTCCCCGCCGAAAAGCTCGTTATGACCGGTAGGCCGCAGGCCATGGCCTCCAGCACGACGTTGGGCGACGGGTCGTAGAGCGCCGGCAGGATAAAGGCATCGGCGGCTCCGTAAAAGGGCCGAGGGTCGGTCTGGCGTCCCACAAACCAGAGTCGGTCGCCGATCCCGAGGTCTTGCCCGAGGCGCCGGTAACGCCCCTCGTGACGGTCCTGTCCCACGACCAGCAAGCCGGCCGGGGGTGACAGCAGGGCCACGGCCTTCATGGCTTGAGCCAGGCCTTTGCGGTAGAAGCCCGAGCCCACGAACACGAAGATCGTGGCCTCGCGAGGGATGCCGTGGTGCTCCCGCACGGCCTCGCGTCCGCCCCTCACGCCGGGGTGAAAGGACTGGCAATCGACACCGTTATAGAGGATTGCGAGCTTACCGGCGGTCTGTGGAAAGGCCGCGGCGATCTCGTCACGCACCATGCGCGAGCCGCAGATCACCGCGCGCAAACCAGGGTGCGTCAGCGCCTTGGCCTCGGCGGCAAGCGCATACGAATGATAGGGATTCAGTCGCAGGCGAACACGTCCTAGAAGGCCCATCGTCCTGCGGCGTTGCGCAAGCCAACTGCGATGCAGGCCGTCTCCGGCCCGGAAGATGTCCGCACAGCCCATCCGCTCATGACTTTGCACGAGATCCGCGGCAAGCGTGCGGATGCGGCGACAGGCGCACAGCGCGAACCCGAGGTCGCGCCAGACGGAGCCCAGGTAGCGCGGGTTGCAGCGCTCGATGCGCATATCGCCCGCATTTTCCGGCCAGTCGCGCGTCACGAGCGTAATTTCGACCCCTTGCGCGGCCAGGGCTTCTGCGGCACGCGCCACGAAGCGCTCGGCGCCCCCATCGGGCCGATAACGCTGTCGGATCAGGACGATGCGCATGCGTCAGTGTTCGTGTCTTTGAGAAGATCCGCCACCGCCTGCAAGACCTCATCCACGCCCACCGCCCCCATGCATTCGCTCAACTGTCCCTCACCGCAGCCCGCGAATCCACACGGCCGGCAGCTGTAAGACGAGGCGATCAGGACCCGCGATGGTACCCGCCAAGGCGCCCACTCCTGGTCGCCGCTCGGACCGAAGATGGCGACCGCGGGCGTTCCCGTGGCCGAGGCCATGTGCAGGGGGGCCGAGTCGACTCCAATAAAGAGCCGAGCCCTACTGAGGAGCGCCGCCAGCTCTTTCAGGGTGAGGGTGCCGCTCCAGTCCATGAGGGCATCTGAAGGCGGGAGCGGCGCCAGAATATCGGCGATCACGTCCCGTTCCCCGCGATCCGGACCCGAGGTCACGACAAGGGCCTGCCCGGCCGCCAAGAGCTTCCGTATGAGCGCCGTCATAGACGCTGCGGGCCAGGCCTTGAAGAGCCAGCGCGACGTGGGATGGATCACGATGAACGGTCGCGCGCCGAGACCCGAGCGCGCTAGGCGCGTCTCCACGGCGCCCGCAGCCTCGGCTCCCGCGATGAGTCGCAGGCCCTTCTCCTCAGGCGGCACGACAAGGCCCAATCGCCGCAACGCGTCGAGATGCGTTTCTACGGTATGACGCTGCCGGGCCGGGACATCGTAGAGATGCGTAAAGCTTCTGCGCCACCAGCGTCCCCGCCGCCCCGGATAGCGCCGTGCCACTGCGTAGCGGGGTTGCAGGATCCGGGTGACCAGGGCTCCGCGAGGGTGTTCGGTCAGGTGGACGACCAGGTCGTAATGACGCCCCTTCAGGGTCCTCAACAGGCGCCATTCGATGGCGATCTTCCGGAAAAGCGACAGGCCGCGTGCGCGCCGGTCAACGGTATGGATGGCCGCTATATCCGGATTCAGGCTCAACATTTCGAGGCTGTCTTTGTAGATCAGGGCATCCACCTCGACCCCCGGGATCAGGGCGCGCAGCACACGGAACACGGGCGCGGCCAGCAGCACGTCGCCATGGTGACGGAATTTAATGACGAGGACGCGGCGAACGGCGGCGGGATCGATGGCATCGGCGAGCATCGCGTGACAATAACGAAGGCTCGCCGGCTTGTCCATGAAGGACTCGGTGCAAGCCCTGTATATGCCCCGGCATGTCCCGGCCGCGCCAGGATCCGCTCGATTGGCCGGGCCCCGCCGAGGCACGCGCTGGGCGCTTTTTCGGCTCCTGACTCCCCGAAAGGCGGGATGGCCGGGCCGCGTCGTTCATTTCGCGCACCTTTGGTTTGGCGAGCGCGTTCCGCGGCCAGCATACCCAGACCGCGCGTGCACATGGCCCATGTGCAGAGGTTCTCCGGCGATAAGCCGCGTGAAAACCGGTGACCGGACCGTCGCCGATCCCGGGCCCGCTTCGCGCCAGGAGTTGCGTCGAAGCGCAAGGTCCTGGCCACGAACCGACTTCGAATCAGGCATGGCTCTAGACGTGCCACCCATATACGAAGCGGCATCCGCCCTCGCCGGCCTCACTCGTGTCTCTCGGTATCCGCTCTATGCATTCATCGTGTGGCGCCACGCAAGCGCGCGAAGCTGATGCGGGGAAAGTATGCAATGGCGCTGAGCCAAGGACATGGATCCTATGCGGTGGCGACAAAACCCGTGGGCGGGCGCGTTATCTATGCGCACCGCTGATCCCTCACAAGGGGGATGCCCTCGGCGCCCAGGTGCGTTGCAATAGGCTTTTGACGCAAAGGAGAAGCTCATGCCGAAGAAAAAGCCCTTGATGGACGCTGAAAGGAAGTCGATCGCAAAGACCACAGCCAAGAGCAAGCCCTCATTCCTTGCCAGTGGCACGCGCCCCCCGAAGTCGCCCACCAGGTCCGCGCGCGCGAGGAACGGTAAGACAGCTATGGTGGCGAAGCCGGCCAAGGCAAGCCGATCGAAGCCCGCGCCCGCGGGCGCAAGCATGCCTTCGACGATCGCCCGCTCCGATCGTCATGCCCAGAGTCTGTGGCGCAAGGCGCTCGCAAGCGCCGAAAAGACCTATGGTGACGGCGCGCGGGCGCACCGGGTCGCCTACGGCGCCTTGAGGCACGAGTATGAGAAAAGCGGCAATTGCTGGGTGCGCAAGGGCGAAGCCGGGCCATCGGATGCGCGGGCTGCGCGGGGCCCCACGACTCGCCCCTCCTCGACCGAGGCGCCCGCGCGCACCGGGCGGGGCCACGTGGTCCGCAAGAGCGGCTCCCCGACGGCGCTGCATGCGAAGCCGTCCGGACGATGAGGGCGATCTTGAACCCCGAAGCGTGACGCGGCCTTGGGCCGCCCGCGCCGGGGCCCGACCTTCGGGGTTCGCGCAGCAGCGGGATGTCCAAGGCCGAAGGGGGACGCAGCGCGCCGGCCGAACCGAGGAGCGCGGTGACGCCAGGCCTGTTCGCGTCGGTCATCGCGCGGAGGGCTAAGGGCCCCGCTTGACCGACGTTGCCGCCGGCCGTGTCCCGGTACGGGTCTATCATGACCGGGGCGGGGACCGGAGGCCTTTGGCCTCGTCCACCCAGGCGCCGGGCCAGGCGTAGATCAATGCGACATCGCGATCATGCCGTGAGATACGGCGGGACGGCCGGGATCCTGGCGCGCCAGGGCCTACGGGTGGTCGCCGGCCTTTGATCGCGGCGCGCACCCCGTCTTCGGCCCTGATTCGCGGTGGCCCCAGCGGCCGCCAGTCGCCGCAGCCGTGCCTCATCCTTCGCCACCAGGCCTTGTGCCGCCCGCGACCCGCCGTTTCCGTGGGGCCTGGGCGTTGTTCGAGGCTGGCCGGACCGTCCGGAGGTCAAGGGCGACCCCATCGTGCGTCCGGTCCCTCTCATGACCGGTTCATGGCGCAGGGGCGCCTGACCGCGCCGCGCCCGCTTGGCCTCAGGAGCGCCGATCGGCCATCGGAGACGTGGCCACCCACAGCCTTCGCTAGACATCGCTCCGAACGGCGGCGCGCGCCGGGTCCCTTGCCGCCTCAAGGGCCGCTTCCACCCGTTCCGGGGTGAGATCCCCGAGGCAGCGCAGGTGACCCAGGGGGCAGGTACGGGCAAAACAAGGGCTGCAATCGAGATTTAAGGTGACCGCGATCGCGCGGTCGTCCAGCGGCGGGGTGTGGCGAGGATCCGAGGACCCGAAGACCGCCGCCATGGGTTTGTGAAGGCTTGCCGCGATGTGCATGAGGCCCGAATCGTTGCTCACGACGGCGGTGGCCAGCGCCATGAGGTCCACGGCCTCGAGGAGAGTCGTCCGTCCGGTCAGGTCGGTGCAGACGCCTTCGGAAAGCGCGCCTATCTCGTGCGCGACCTCCCGGTCACGCGGGCCGCCGAGCACGAGGATCCGCCATCCGCGGTCATGGTATGTGCGCGCGAGCTTCGCGAAGTGGCGGGCCGGCCAGCGTTTCGCGGGACCGTATTCGGCCCCCGGACAAAGCGCGAGGAGCGGCGCCCCGAGATCGATTCCGAGTCGTTCGGCGCACTGCCTCCCCGCCTCCGGGTCGGCGCGAAGACGCGGTACCGGGACCTCCGGCACGGGCTCGCCGGGCCCGACACCCAGGAGCAGAAACCGGTCGACGGTCTTCAGTTTGCCGCCCGGCGGTTCACGACGGATATCGTTTATGAGCCCGAATCGGCCCTCGCCCAGGTAGCCCGTGCGCCGTGCCGCCCCGCTCGCCCAGGCAGGGAGCGCCGACTTATAGGAGCGAGGCAGGATGTAGGCTTGCGCGTAGGCTCGTCCGCGCAGCCCGCGACCGAGACGCAGGCGCTCCCGCAGCGCAAGCCTGCCGTGCGGGATGGCCAGGACGATCGCATCGGCGATCTCCGGCATGCGGGCGGCAAGCGGCAAAGTGGCGGGCGGGGCGATGAGGTCCAGGGCGCGTTCCGGGTCTCGCGCCTTCAGAAGCTGAAACAGGCTGTGGGCCATGACCATGTCCCCGACCCACGCCGGACCCACGATCAAAGCCCTCGATGCGCCCACGCGTCGCTCTTAGCGGTCTCGAAGGACGTAGACGGTTCCGCAGTAGGGGCAGCGCTCCTCGCCGCTCACCTCGATCGGCAGGAACACGCGCGGATGCGAATTCCAGAGGCTCATGCCCGCCATGGGGCAGTGCAGGGGGAGATCCTTGTGGGTGACCTCGACGCGCATGGCGCGGGCCGTCGGCATCGCCGCTACCCGTTCCCGATCCATGTCAGCCCTTCCGCGAAACGCGCGCGGCGTCCGCCTTGCCCACAGGCGTCACCCATTCGGGATGGGTCTTGCGTCGCCCGTGCACCTGTTCGAAGTAGAGGGCCTGAAGCTTCTCGGTGATCGGTCCCCGCCGTCCCCGGCCTATGGCCCGAAAATCCAGCTCGCGGATGGGCGTGATCTCGGCCGCAGTGCCCGAGAAGAAGGCCTCGTCGGCGATATACACCTCGTCGCGGGTGATGCGCTTTTCGCGCACCGGCACCCCGATCTCGCCTGCGAGCTCTATAACCGTCTCGCGCGTGATGCCCTCGAGGGCCGCGGTCAGCTCGGGCGTGAGCAGCACGCCGTCGCGGACGATGAAGACGTTCTCCCCGCTCCCTTCCGCCACATAGCCCTCGGTATCGAGCAGCAAGGCCTCGTCGCAGCCGCATTGCTGCGCCTCGCGCAGCGCCAGCATGGAGTTCATGTAGTTGCCGTTGCTCTTGGCCTTGCAGAGGGCGACATTGACGTGGTGGCGGTTGAACGACGAGGTCTTGATGCGTATCCCGCGCTCGAGCGCCTCTTCGCCCAGATACGCGCCCCACGCCCAGGCGGCGACGATCAGGTGAACCTTGAGTTTGTCGGCGCGCAGGCCCATGCCTTCGGCCCCATAGAACGCCATGGGCCGGATGTAGGCGGACTCGAGTCCGTTTTCGCGCACCGAGGCCAGGATCGCTTCGCTCACGGTCGCCTTGTCATAGGGCATGTCCATGCCCATGATGTGCGCCGAGCGGAACAGCCGATCGACGTGGGCCTCGAGCCTGAAGACCGCGGGTCCCGTGCTCGTCGGGTAGGCGCGCACCCCCTCGAAGACCCCCATGCCGTAATGCAGGGTATGGGTGAGGACATGGGTGTTCGCGTCGCGCCACGGCACGAGCTTGCCATCGTACCAAATGACCCCGTCACGATCCGCCATCGACATACTCTAAGCCTCCTCGCAAAATCACTCGTCATGGCCCGGGCCGCGTCGCCCAAAGCCGATTCATACTGAACCGAAAAAACCCGCTTCGCAACGGGGTCCGAGAGGTCTCTCGGCTTATCCGCCCTGATGCGCTAGACTGGTTCCCACCATGGAAAGGCTCATCGACAAGGCGCTCGAGGACTATGCCCGCGCCCACATCACGGCCCTGCCGGAGGCGCTGGCGGAGATCGAGCATTATACCCGCGCGCACCGCCCCGACGCGGGGATGCTGAGCGGTCCCGTGGAGGCGGCGCTTCTGCGCCTCCTGGTCATGCTCTGCCCGGCCCGCCGGGTCCTCGAGATCGGTCTTTTCACTGGCTATTCGGCGCTCGCCATGGCAAGCGCCCTCCCGCCCGACGGCGAGGTGCTGTCCTGCGAGAGGGACCCGGAGGCCATCGCCATCGCCCAGCGCTTCTTCGATCGCACCCCATGCGGCCGCAAGATCCACATCCGGCCCGGCCCCGCGCTCGACACCCTGGAGGCCTTGCGCGACGAGGTCTTCGATTTCGTGTTTTTGGACGCCGATAAGGAGAACTACCCCGCCTACTACGAGCGCGCGCTGCCGCTGCTGCGCCCGGGGGGTTTGTTCGTTGCCGACAACACCCTCTGGTCCGGCCGGGTGCTGTCACCCACGACGCCTGCCGATCTCGGTATCGCGGCCTTCAACCGCAAGGTCCACAACGACCCCGACGTGGACGCCGTCCTCCTTACGGTGCGCGACGGGGTCACCGTCGCGCGCAAGAAGACGGCCCCCCCTTAGCGGCGCATCGAGTCGAAGAACTCGGCGTTGTTCTTGGTGGCCTTGAGCTTGTCGAGCAGGAATTCCGATCCCTCGACGTCGTCCATCGGGTGCAGCAGCTTACGCAAGATCCAGAGCTTCTGGAGCTCGCCCGCATCGATGAGCAATTCCTCGCGCCGCGTCCCGGACCGGTTGATGTTGATCGCGGGATAGACGCGCTTTTCGGCGAGGCGGCGGTCGAGGTGGATCTCCATGTTGCCCGTGCCCTTGAACTCCTCGTAGATGACGTCGTCCATCTTGGAGCCGGTCTCCACGAGCGTCGTGGCGAGGATGGTCAGGCTGCCGCCTTCCTCGATGTTGCGCGCCGCCCCGAAGAAGCGCTTGGGGCGCTGCAGGGCGTTGGCGTCGACGCCGCCCGTCAGGACCTTGCCCGAGGCCGGCACGACCGTGTTGTAGGCACGCGCCAGACGCGTGATCGAATCGAGCAGGATGACGACATCGCGCTTGTGCTCCACGAGCCGCTTGGCTTTCTCGATGACCATCTCGGCCACCTGCACGTGGCGCGTCGCGGGCTCGTCGAAGGTCGAGGAGATCACCTCCCCGCGCACCGAGCGGGTCATCTCCGTCACCTCCTCCGGTCGTTCGTCGATCAGCAGCACGATCAACACGCATTCCGGGTGGTTGGCCGTGATCGAGTGGGCGATCTGCTGGAGCATCACCGTCTTGCCGCTCTTCGGCGACGACACGATGAGGCCGCGTTGGCCCTTGCCGATCGGTGATATGAGGTCGATGACGCGGGAGGTGAGGTTTTCGGTCGAAGAGTTGGCTTGTTCGAGCTTCAGGCGATTCAGCGGGTGGAGCGGCGTCAGGTTCTCGAACAGGACCTTGTTGCGTGCCTCCTCGGGCGGCTGGAAATTGATGTTTTCCACCTTGAGGAGCGCGAAATACCGCTCGGATTCCTTGGGCGGCCGGATGTTGCCGGTCACCGTATCGCCCGTACGCAGATTGAAACGGCGGATCTGGCTCGGGCTTACATAGATGTCGTCGGGTCCGGCGAGATAGGAGCTGTCCGATGAGCGCAGGAAGCCAAAGCCGTCCTGCAGGATCTCGACTACGCCCTCGCCCACGATGTCCTCGCCCTTCTTGGCCTGCGCCTTCAGGATCGCGAAGATGAGATCTTGCTTGCGCAGCCGACTGCCGCCCTCGAGATCGAGAGCAACCGCCATTTCCACCAACTCGGTTGCGGGTTTTCGTTTCAGTTCGGAAAGGTGCATTGTCATCTTTTTGAGAAACCGTCAGGCATGAAAAGGCGGATGAATCCGCGACCTGATCAGAAAAGGGGTTGAGATATGGGAAAGCAGGGGAACCGCGCTTCCTAATTCGAAACCTTAGCACCTCGGTCGCCCGCCGTCCAGTGCCGCGAGCGACCGGGGCTGCGCCGCTACAGGTTGTCGTCCAAAAAGGCCGAGAGCTGGGATTTGGACATGGCGCCGACCTTCGTCGCCTCTACGCCCCCGTTCTTGAAGAGCATGAGGGTCGGGATGCCGCGGATGCCGTACTTGGGGGGCGTGGCCGGGTTTTCGTCAATGTTGAGCTTCGCCACCGTCAGCCGGTCCTTGTAGTCGCGCGCGACCTCCTCCAGGACCGGGGCGATCATTTTGCACGGCCCGCACCACTCGGCCCAGTAATCCACTAGCACGGGGCCGGACGCATTCAATACGGCCTCCTGAAAGGTGTCGTCGGTCACGTATATGATGCCTTGGCTCATGGTCGGGGTCTCGGTTGGTCGGTTTATGTTTTGGATCGTTGGTTGAGAGGAGTACGTCGCAGTGGGAGCTATTGTGGACGGAACGGACAGAAGTTGGCAAGTCTCCCCGTGGTTTCCCCGGCCGGCGCCTTTTGCTATCCTAATCGACTAATGAACGATACCCACCTTACTCAGCAGGCCTTTTCCGACCTCGGGTTGCCAGAAGCGGTCCTAACCGGCGTTCTCAAGGCCGGATTCACCTATTGCACGCCCATCCAGGCGGCGACCCTCCCCAAGGCCCTCGCGGGCCATGATGTGGCGGGCCAGGCCCAGACCGGGACCGGCAAGACGGCGGCCTTCCTGCTCGCTGTGTTCAATCGGCTCTTGACCCAGGGCCCACGAGCCGAGCGGCGACCCAACCAGCCGCGCGCCCTGATCCTGGCGCCGACGCGCGAGCTCGCGATCCAGATCCACAAGGACGCCCTCGTGCTGGGGCAGGACTGCGGGCTTGACTGCAAGCTGGCCTACGGGGGGACCGGTTATGAAAGCCAGCGCAAGGGTATCGAAGAGGGCGTGGATATCCTCATAGGGACGCCCGGGCGCCTCATAGACTACTTCAAGCAGCATGTGTTCGATCTGCGGGCCTTGCAGGTCATGGTCCTGGACGAGGCGGACCGGATGTTCGATCTCGGCTTCATCAAGGATATCCGCTACCTGCTGCATCGCATGCCGCCTGTCACCGAGCGCTTGAGTCTGTTGTTTTCGGCCACGCTCTCCTATCGGGTCATGGAGCTCGCCTACGAGCACATGAACAACCCCGAACTCGTGCGCATCGAGGCCGAAAAGATGACGGCCGAGCGGGTGCGCGAGCGGCTCTATCATCTCGGCCAGGACGAGAAGCTGCCCGTGCTGGTGTCGCTTCTGCGCCGCGAGCAGGTGGCGCGGGCGCTCGTGTTCACGAACACCAAGCACGCCGCGGAGCGGGTGCAGGGCTGGCTTGCCGCCAATGACTTCGGGGCGGCCGTGCTCTCCGGGGATGTCCCTCAGCAAAAGCGCCAGGGTCTGTTGGCCGATTTCCAGGAGGGGCGCTTCCCCGTGCTCGTGGCCACCGACGTGGCGGCGCGCGGCCTGCACATCCCCGATGTGAGTCACGTCTTCAACTACGACCTTCCGCAGGACGCGGAAGACTATGTCCATCGCATAGGGCGGACGGCGCGCGCGGGCGCCGCGGGCGAGGCGGTGAGCCTGGCCTGTGACGAGTACGCCTTCTCGCTGCTCGATATCGAGGCCTATATCGGCCACAAGATCCCGGTGACGCAGGTCACGGATGATCTCATAGTGCCCTTGAAGCGTCCGGTGCGCGGGGCACCCCCCGAGCGCGTCGCCCGCCGCCCGCGGCCGGGACGCGATGCGGCGCCACGCCATCACGCCCAGAGAAATCCCCCGAAGCGGGCCCACGAGGAGGCCCGCGGCGCGCGTCGTGCCCCGGCCCCGTCTTCGCCCGCGAAGCCCCCGGAATCGCCCCGACCGGCGCAGCCGGCGTCGCCGCCCCGGGCGCGCAAGACCCCCGAAAAGCCGGTTCTCGGTTAGAGTCGAGGAATCGCCATGGCCGAACTTCGTTTGCAGGACGGATCGCGGCTTACCGATCCGACGGAAATCGCCGAACGCCTGGCCCCGCTTGGCGTCACCTTACGCCACTGGTCTCTCCCCGGAGCCGAGCGGGCGCGGGAGCTTTTGGCCGCGCAGGCCCTGGCCGATCCTGAAAAGGAAGAGCTTCTGGGCTTCGTCGATCACAGGTTCCGGGCGCTCGCGGCCGAGCTGGGCTACCAGGCGCGTGATCTCATCGTCCTGCACGAGGACCTCCCGGGGCTTTCCGAGGCGCTCGCCAAGTTCGCCGATGTCCATTATCACGACGACGACGAGGTGCGCTACGTGCTGGCCGGCGCCGGGTACTTCGGCTTTGTCGGGGAGGGCGGCGCGCAGATGCTCCTGAAGGTCGTGGCCGGGGACTACATCAACGTCCCGGCGCGCGCCGAGCACTGGTTCGTGCTGGGCGACGCCCCGCGCATCAAGGCGGTGCGCTACTTCACCGACAAGGCGGGCTGGGTGCCGGTCTACACGCATACACCCGTCGTTTTGGCGTGAGCGCCACGGCGTCCCCAAGCGCCGCGATCATCGCGACCTACCGCTTCCCGCGCGGGATCGATGCCGCTCGCCAGGCCGAGATCATCGCTATAGGCCAGACCCTGGGCAGCGCCGATGCGCAATTCGCCGGGCGCGAGCAGGCGCTCGCCGCCTGCCGCGGGCGGGTGCTCGAGGTGCGGGATGGGGAGGACGGCGCCCAGGCGCAAGTCGCCTTCCCGGTCGAGAACACCGAGGGCGACATCGGCACGCTGCTTACCATGGTGTTCGGCAAATACAGCCTCGCCGGGCCCGCGCGCCTCATCGACCTGGTTCTCCCCCCGGATTTCGGCACGCGGCCGCGCTTTGGCATAAAGGGGCTGCGCGCGCGGCTTCGCGTCCCCGCGCGCCCGCTGCTCATGGCGATCTTCAAGCCCGCGCTCGGGCTCACTGCGGCCGACCACGCGACCCTCCTGCGGTCGGTCGCGGACACCGAGCTCGATCTCATAAAGGACGACGAGATCCTGGGGAATCTGGCGCAGGCGCCGACCCTGGAGCGCCTGCGCGCCTGCCGTCCGGTGATCGAGGCCATCCGCGATCGTCGCGGGCGCGACTTCCTCTACGCCGTGAACGTCACCGGGCGCGCCGATGTCCTGCTCGAGCGGGCCCGGACGCTGGTCGCCCACGGCGCCAATGCCCTGCTCCTGAACGTCCTCGTCTACGGTTATTCCATGCTCGAGGCCTTGGCCGCCGACCCCGAGATCGATGTCCCCATCATCGCCCACCCGGCGCTTGCGGGGGCGCTGGCCCTGGCCCCCGATCATGGTATCGACTACCAGCTCGTGCTGGGTCGCCTCATGCGCCGTGCCGGGGCCGATGTCGTGCTGCATCCGGCACGTTTCGGTTCGCTGCCGTTCACGGCCGCCGACGAGGCGCGCATCATAGGCGCTCTCAGGGACGCCGACGGCGCGTGGCCCGCCGTGTTCCCGGGGCCCTCGGCCGGGATCAAGCCCGCCATCGTCCCGGCCCTCCTCGCCGACTACGGGCGCGATCTCGTCATCAACGCGGGCTCCGCGATTTTCGATGCCGGACGACCGCCGGGGGTCGCCGTCGGGGCCTTCCTCGAAGCGATGGCGATACGGCCATGAGCGCCCTCCCCGATCCAAGGCCGCGGCTCGTCGCCCTAGGACGGCTCTTCTACGAACGCCGCTGGATGTGGGCGACGGCCGGCAATTTGAGCGCGCGCGCCGACCCCGACTCCTTCTGGATCACCGCAAGCGGCCTGTCCAAGGGCGAGCTCGCGCCGGACGATTTCCTGCGCATAGAGCTCGCCTCCGGCCGGGTACTGGAAGGGCCGCCCGGCCATAAGCCATCGGCCGAGACCGCCATCCATAGGGCCATCTATCAGACGCAGGCCGGAGCGGGCGCCTGTCTGCACGGGCATTCGGTGGAAGCGGTGCTCGCAAGCCGCGGTCGCGACCCGGTCGTCCTGCCGCGCGTGGAGATGATCAAGGCCCTGGGGGTGTGGGACGACGGGACGCCGACGGCGCTTCCGGTCTTCACCAACCACCCGGACGTGACGTCCATAGGGCAGGCCGTGGAGACCTTTCTACGCGACCACCCGCGTCCCTTGCCGGCCCTCATCGTGCGCGACCACGGCGTGACCGCCTGGGGGCAGTCCATCTCCGAGGCCTTGCGGCACTATGAGGCCGTGGAGTTCCTCCTCGCCCTGCTCGCGCGCGGGTTTTAGGGCATCGGCGCCGCTTGGCGCGTCTCCCGTGAGTTGCGTAGTGGTATACCCATAGCCGCGGGATCGCCCGTCTTGTTGGCCTCGTTCCTCGGGTCTTGCGGATTCGCGGGCTTTGGCTTCCTGGTATTCCGGGGCCAGCAGCTCATTGGCAAGACCGGGGCGCCGTCGGCGTCCATCATGATGGCGACGATGCCCCTGCCGGGTCTCCTGGTGAATTGGGTCATGAGGAGGGCGCGCCCTCCGGCCTTTCCCTTCCTGTTCGTCGCCATGTTCAGTCGAAAACAGCCGGCAAGGGCGCTTTCCGCGACAGCGGCGGGTCGAATTCGATGTCAGCAAGCCCCGGCATGGCGAGGGCGTCCACGATGTTGCGCGGGCGTCCCCTGACACGCCGGTACTCCTCGATGGTGAGCAACACATGCGTAGGTCGTCCACGATCAGTAATGAATGCGGGGCCATGTCGGGCCGCCTTCTTCGCCCGACCGATATCCTGGTTTAGTTCGCGGCCGCTCAGGGTCGTGATAGTCACGGCGCGGTGCCCCTGCCTTTTAATGTAGCAACGTTGCTACCATCGGCGGCCGGTCACAAACCCAGCGCCCGTGACAAGCGCTTGCAGGCGTCGGCCGGGCGCGCTCCCCTGCCCTGTCCGGTCGCGGCATCCGGGGGTCAGGCCGTGGGGATTTTTCTCGACGCACCGCGTGCGTGCAAGACGCCCACTGAAAGGATTCGGTTACCAAGTCGTCATATTTCCCTCATACACTTGCGCTCATCACAACGCGCGGGGGCCGCGCCTGCCATAAAGCGGCCCCGTTCGCTTCGCCAGGACCTCATCGACAAGGCGTTCAACGCATGTGCTTCCTGCCGCTCTTGGTGCATACCGCGATCTGCCAGTTCAAGCTCGCGATATCCGCTATCCAGAAAAGGATGGGCAAGGCCCCGAGGCCCCCTGCCGTGCTGATCTGTGCCGCCGACCCGCTGGCCTCGCGCTGCGCGAAGGCCATCACCGAGGCCGGTTGGGCCTGCCATCGCTTACCTGGGCTGCGCTATGTCGAGCGCGCCGCCCATGCCTTGAGCGCGGCCGCAGTGGTCACCGATCGGATCACGACCCTCGCGGGGCGGCATCCGCAGGGCGTATCGGGCCGCCTTCCCGTTGTGTTGTTGGGCCCCGCGCGCCGCGAGGCCGCAGCGTTCCATGTGGGCGCCGCGCTCTTCGTCCCCCTCCCGCTCTATCCGCAGACCCTGATCCGGGGGCTGTCCCGGATCATCCACGTGGCCGCGCGGGAAGAGACTCTGGAGGATGCCGATGCCAATGGCTTGTGGCTCGATCCCCTGACCGCCCAGGCCCGCATCGGCGACACGCCGCTCGTGCTGTCGCCACGCCATTTCTGCGTGCTGCACGAATTGGCCCGCACCCCGGGCGCGTTGCTCACGACCGAACGGCTTTGTTCCGGTCTTACCGGCATCCGCCCGATGACCCCCGCCGCCCTGGCGGTCTGCGTGTCGCGGCTCCGGAAGGTGTTGCGTGCTGCGGGGGCGCCCGATTGTATCGAGACCGTGCATCGCCTCGGCTATCGTTATACCGTCCGCACGCCGCGCCTCGAGGCGCTGAGGGTCGCGGCGTCCTAGTGTCGCGGACGCCGCGCCCGCAGGCGCCCGATCCCTCGGTGTTTTTTCCAGGCCCCCACCTCTGTCGCGTCCCGGCCCCACGCAATAGGCAGCGCTGCGGTTGCTTCGGCCACGTCGATCGCGCCTTTCGCATCCTAGGCGTCGGCCGTCTCTGCGCCTTCGGGTAGGGCATCGGGACAGCGCGTGCCGATGGAGGGCCTGTCGAGCCGCACCGCCTGCGCGCCCATCGCCCGCCGTCCCTCCCATCGGGGGCGGCTTGCCGGCCGCGTCCATCACCTCTCCCTTTGGGTCTCGCGCCCGCGCCCGCCGGCCACGCCGCCCGAGCGCGTGGCTATGCCCGACGAAAAGCGCCCGCCGCCCCGTCGCTCTTTCCCCTCGGGGCGGCGCGATCCTAGGGGGCTGGCAAGGGGCTCGCATCGTCGCGGACCACGGTCCAGCCCGCGAGCGTGATGGGTCCTGTGGTCCGCGAGAAGCTGAAGCCCCGATAATAGCCCGCGGCGTTGGCGAAGCCGAGCGGGGTCGCGGTCACGAGCGCGGGGACCCCGTTTAGGAACGTGAGCGGCACCCATTGGTGGCCGCGGCGCGTGAAGTACATGCGCTCGTCCATGCGATAATAAGGGACCCACGCGCTGCCTTGCGGGAAGTAGCGCACGTCCACGAGACAAAGAAGCTTGGGCTTCACGCGGCCCTGCACGTAAAATCGGACCACGCGGTCGGGCGGCTGCGGGCCCCCGAGCGGGGCCCCGGGCACCACGGTCCAGGAGGAGACGGTAAGACCCGCCACCGGCGCCGGATACTGGCCGGAACGGGCGGCGACCGCCCAGTTCAGCTGCTGGCCTTCGTGTACATGCTGCAGCATGAGCAAGGGCGGCGTCGATGACCAGAGATTCGGCAGAAAGCCCAGAAGCCCCACGGCCCCGCGCCACGAAGAGGTTTGGCGAAGGAGAAGGCGTTTTATGGATCTGATTCTCGGACTCATCTTCGGCACCGTAGGTTCCGCCTATTTCGTGTATGGCCGCAAGCAGCAGCATCCCACCGCCCTGGTCGCGGGTGTCGGCCTCATGATCTTCCCCATGCTCGTCTCGCAGGAAGTATGGCTCATCCTCGGCGGACTTGCCTTCATGGCGCTGCCCTTTCTGGTCTCGATCTAGAGAGGCCCGCGATACTGCCCACAATCCGCGCAAGCGCGGCGTAGGGCGGATCCCCCTCGACCGTGCGCACCTGGCCGCCGGGCGTCCGAAAGACCAAAAACGGGACACCCTCTGCGCCGGAGGCCTCGAAGAGGCGGACGTTATAGAGAAGCCCGCGGGCCACGCGCGCCGTCGCGCGCGCTGGACGCACCGCACCACGCCCATCACGAAAACCCCGCTCCATGCGCGCAAGCGCCGCCGCCGGGTCCGCGGCCTCGAGCAAGGCCGCGGCCTTTCCGTAGCTCGACAGGGCAAGTATCCCGACCGGCACCCAGCGCACGGCGAGGCCCTCGCGCCCGATCAAAGGTTGCAGCGTCTCGTAGAGGTCGTGGCAGTAGGGACAGTTGGGGTCGAAGAAGACATAGAGGCGCGCGTGCCCCGCGCCCTGCCGGATGGCCGCGGTACGCCGCAGGAAGTTCCAGAGCGGGCCTTTGGGGAGGCCTGCCTGCGCGGCCTGGACCCCCACGAAGATGACGAGGGTCGCGACCACTGCTCTCATCATTTTGCCGATGGCGTCCTCCCCGACCGAGCCCTAGGCCCCGGCCAACCAGTCCCGGGGCTTCAGGTAGATGTCGTAGAGTTCGGCCTCCGGAGTGCCCGGTGCCGGGCGCCAGTCGTAACGAAAGCGCACCTCCGGCGGCAAGGACATCAGGATCGATTCCGTGCGCCCGCCGGACTGGAGCCCGAACAGGGTCCCCCGGTCATAAACCAGGTTGAACTCCACGTAGCGCCCGCGGCGATAGAGCTGGAAATCCCGCTCGCGCTCGCCATAGGGCTGATCCCTGCGCCGCTCGACGATGGGGACATAGGCGGGCAGGAAATGATCGCCCACGCTCCTGATGAACGCGAAATCACGCGCAAAGTCGCCGCTTTGAACGTCATCGAAGAAAAGCCCCCCGATCCCGCGCGGCTCGTTGCGGTGCTTCAGGAAGAAGTAGAGATCGGAA
>JAKAXT010000136.1 GCA_021816425.1 Pseudomonadota bacterium
CGTTTGTGTGGCCATTTCGTCTCCCGGGATGATCCTGGATCATCCGATATCGAGAAGGGAATGCTCCGGTCCTTCGGGGCCCGCCACGACGGGCCTTCGAATGCCTATCCTGCTCCCGGCGGGGTATCAACGATAGTCGATGTTTTCTATCGAAAGGATAGATGGTAGGCTATTTAGGATACCTATTCCCCAAGGATGCGGGGGACGTAGGGCGTTCCGCGTGGCCCCCCTGGGCCTTGAGGATCCGTCATGCGCCATGGCACGTTTCGGCAGTTGGAAGTCTTCGACGCCATCATGCGGCTCGGCAGCTTTCGCAAGGCCGCGGACCACCTGTTTTTGACTCAGCCGACCGTCTCCATGCAAATGAAGAAGCTGACGGATGCGGTAGGCTATCCCCTCTTCGAGCATATCGGGAAGAGGGTGTTTCCGACCGAGGTCGGCCGCGAGTTGCACAAGACGACGCGCGAGATATTCGACGACCTCGCGCGATTCGATATGACGCTTGCGAACATCGAGGGCCTGAGGAGCGGTTCCTTGAGCCTCGCCGTCGTGACCACCGCCAAGTACTTCGCGCCGGGGCTGCTCGGCCGCTTTTGCGAGCGCCATCCCACCGTCGAGGCCTCCCTCAAGGTGTGCAACCGCGCGCACATCATCGAGCGGCTTGCCGCGAACGAGGACGATTTCTATATCCTGGGCCAGCCACCCGAGGAGATGGAGGTCGAGGCCGAGGCCTTTCTCGACAATCCGCTCGTGGCAGTGGCCTCGCAGGATCATCCGCTCATGGGCAAGGCGCGGATACCGCTGCGCCGCCTCGCCGAGGAGCCCTTTCTTCTGCGGGAGCCGGGCTCCGGGACCCGCGCGGCGATGGAGCGCCTATTTGCCGAGCATGGTCTCAAGGCCCGCGCGCGCATGGAGCTCGAGAGCAATGAGGCCATAAAGCAGGCGATCATGGTGCATTTCGGTGTCTCGATCCTGTCGCGCCATACGATCATCAGGGAGCTTGCCTCGGGGCATATCGGCATACTGGATGTCGAGGGGTTGCCGATTGTGCGATCCTGGTACATCGTGAGCCGCAAAGGCAAGGCGCTGTCGGTCGTGGCGCGCGCCTTTCGCGATTATCTGCGGGAATATACCGCCGAGCCGGATGGCCTCGCCATGCGCGACTGAGGGATCCCGGTCCGGGTGCGACCATCGGGGGTGTCCTGTCTCTCGGCCGTACCCTGCGCCGACCCGGACGGGCATAATAGCGGTCGGGTACTTTGGAGTTGTCTTGATAAAGGAGCTTGTCATGCCGAAATCGTTGTTAAAGATAGCGCTGCTCAGCGTGCTTTCGATGCAGGTGGCGTGCGCCATGGAGCCGACGAAACCCATGGCTCCGCCCCCATCGGGTTGCCATGTCGTCATGCGCCATCGGTTCTCCCGCCATCCCATGATCCCGATGCTTCTGCCTTTGGCGGAGATGCGCTCCTATAGCCTGCATCTGAGCGACCACGAGGTAAGCACGCTTGCGGTCTGGCACAACCGCCACATGCGCATCGCCGTGCCGCTCATGAAGCTCGTGCGAAAAGACAAGGACACGCTGCACGCGGCGCTTTTGCGCGGGGCGAGTCGCAAAACGGTGCAGGAACTCGTGAAGCGCCTCGAGCACGACCACATGCAACTTTTGGGGCTCGAGGTGGCGCAGGTACGTATCGTGCGCAAGACCCTCTCGTCCGCGCAATGGGACAAGCTCGTGCGGATGTATCATCACATGCCGCCCATGCGCTTCATGATGATGCATCGCTGATTGCGCGGCCGGGATTTGCGGGCGTCTGATGGCGACCGAGGAGTGTCCGATCGGCTTACGTCGGGCGAGGCTTGGGGATTCACAAAGACGATGGCCCCGATCGAGTTCATGCGTTACGGCGACGACAGGCGGGTCCTGCGGGGCCGGTCGCGGCCTGCGGGCGCGGTTCGGTCGCTCCGCGGCCGCCGTTTTCGATTCCTCCGGGGCGGCCAGGATCGGCCGGGCCTTCGCCGACGACGCGTTCCGCGTCTTTTGTGGCCGGGGTCCGGCGGTCCAGCCCCGGGGTGCGCGCGCCGCATCGAAATAGCGAAATAAGGCGCGTGCGCGAACCGGATCCGCCGGTCGTCGCCCCAGGCCAGGATTCGGCCCGCGCCCCTTTGGCGGAGCAAGGGGCGCGGCGGCCGTGCACGGTCTTTCGCGAATCCCGGCCAGCAGGAGGCAGGACATCGCGAGCGCATGGCGTTTTCGAAAGCCGGGTAAACCGGCAGTCGACGCGCTGCGGGCGGGGGAGCGGGCCGATCTCGCCCCCTTGCGCGCACTGCGGGCGGATCGAGGATGGCGACCTCGACGGCCCTCAGGTAGGGCACCTTTCCTTGATCCCGCGGGCTCCTGTCGATGACGGATGGTGGCGATCGGTCGCCTCGCCCGTCGTGGTGGGGGTGGATTTCTGGACCGGGGAGAGCGTCTTTTCGGGAAGACGCAGGCGCCATAGGCCCCCTCGGCCGCAAGCGGCCCCCGCCGTGCCCCGGCGCCGGGACCGTGCACAATCCGGCATGGGCATGATAACATCTTGATATGTCAGGTGTAACAGGATCAATACCTGACGCGTGGGCCCGTGTATAGTGGGCCCCGTAGACCAAGGTTTCGGCGCGCAATCTGCTTCGTAAAGGGATGCGCGGGATTCGGGGTGGTAACCCGGCTTAAGGATGCGAAAACCGGGCGTAGTAAGGCGCGAGTCTGTGCGGGACGGCACGGGCCTGCGCCCACTCCCTCTGTCGTTGTGTCTCCACGGTCCACGTCCGCGCGGTCGTCTGTCCCAAGGCGCGCGATCTTCGAGGTGATGCGCTGTGTGCGCAGATATGAGCGGACTGCCCGGCTTCGCGCCGGGTACGCGACCCGAAGGCTCGGTCTTCGCGCACTCCGGGCATCAGTGGGCGCGGCGGCGAGCAATGGGGAATCGATCACGCCGCTTGGCGATCCCGGATGCCTCGTCCCCGATCTCCGTTCATGGGGGCTCGATGCGGTCGTCGATGTCGTTCGGAGACGCGTTTACGCCCAAGAGGTGCTCGTGCCGCCCGCGGCGGACCCCGGCGCCTTATTCCGCGGTGTTTCACCGATGGCCGGGTCCAGGCCGTCGTCCAGGCGGCACGACGTGTCGGAGGAGTCGCGCGGCGAGTCATCGATCTTTCGCAAGCCGGGGCGCGCGCCCGAGGGGGCCTTCGTGGCGATCGAATCCCGCGCCCAAGAGAGCGGCGCGCAGGCACCGTGGCGTTGGGTTGAGTAAGCCGCAAGCGGGGGCATAAGGCGCAAGGAGCCCCCGTTCGTCGGTCGGCCACGGAAGGCCCCGGGCGGGGAGGCCGAATGGTTCGGGGGCACGGTGCGCGGGTTTCTGGAAACGATTAAAATCGGCCCCTAAAGCAGTCGTGGTCCGCGGGTTCAGGGCTTGGCCGATCCCTGAGATCATCGTAATACGCGCCTCGGCGGACTTGGGGTGGGTTTCAGGCGCGAAGGCGGCGGTTCAGGCGCGTCTCGATGCCCTGGCAACCACTTCGATTGCGAGCGTCGATTCGGTCAAGGGAACGAGGGTGTTGAATATGGCCGACAGGCTCCCGGCGGTCTTTTTCGGGCACGGCAATCCCATGCACGCGCTCGCGCGCAACGACTACACCGAGGCGTGGCGCAGGCTGGGCGAGGAGATGCCGCGACCCAGGGCGATCCTGGCGATCTCGGCGCACTGGTATAAGCGCGAGACGTCCGTGACCGTGTCCGTGGCGCCGCGTACCATTCACGACTTCGGCGGTTTTCCGCAAGAACTCTACCAGGTCCAGTATCCGGCACCCGGCGATCCGGCGCTTGCCCGCAGGATTCAGGAGATCCTGGCCCCGCTTCCCGTGAAACCGGACGCCACCTGGGGGCTCGATCACGGCACATGGTCCATCCTGTGTCATGTCTATCCGAACGCCGACATCCCTGTCGTGCAGTTGAGCATAGACGGGACCCAGTCGGCGGGCGTTCATTTCGAGATCGGTCGCAAACTGGCACCGCTTCGGGACGAAGGCATACTGATCCTCGGGAGCGGAAATCTCATACACAATCTTCGCGCGTATGCCTGGGGCCACCCATTGCAGGAGCCTTATGACTGGGCGGTGCGATTCGAAAGCCGGGCCAGGGAGCTTATGTTGGCCGGCGACGACGCGGCGCTCATCCATTATGAGGCGCTCGGACGGGATGCGGCTCTGTCGATCCCGACGCCGGAACACTATCTGCCGCTGCTCTACGTTCTCGGGGCCAGGCAGTCCGGCGAGGGCATACGCTTCCCGGTCGCCGGCATCGAGGGCGGATCGATTTCGATGTTGGCGGCGCAGATAGGCCAGGGTGCGGCCAACTCGACGGGCAAGGGGCGCCATGCCCGCCCGTCGCGTCCCGCCGGGATTGCCTCTTGGGAAAGACCGTCGACGAGAT
>JAKAXT010000042.1 GCA_021816425.1 Pseudomonadota bacterium
CGAGCCCCGGGGGGCTCGTCTGCCCCGATTCCTAGCGACGGCCTTTGTTTGCCTTCTTCTTCGATGCGGCCTTTTTCGGCGCGGCCTTCTTCACCGGCGCCTTTTTCTTCGCGACGGCCTTCTTCACCACCACCTTCTTCTTGGGTGCCGCCTTCTTCGCAGCCGCTTGCTTCTTGGGTGCCGCCTTCTTCACCGGCGCCTTTTTCTTCGCGACGGCCTTCTTCACCACCACCTTCTTCTTGGGTGCCGCCTTCTTCACCACGGCCTTCTTCTTGGGTGCCGCCTTCTTCGCAGCCGCTTTCGTCTTGGGCGCGGCCTTCTTCACCACCGCCTTCTTCTTGGGCGCGGCCGCGGCTACAGCAGGCTTCTTCGCCGCCGCCTTTTTCTCCGTCACGGTGTTTTGTGGGGCCTGCTTTCCGGTCGCCACGGCGCTGATCGGCTGCGGCTTGACGGGCGCGGGCTTGGGTCTGGCCACCGGGGGCGGTGTCACCGCCGGGCGCAGCGTCGCCAGGGGATGGATGTGGCCCTCGATGATGCTGACGACGTTCCTGAAGATCTCCTGCACGTCGCCTTCACCCACCACCCTGCGCAGCTTGTTCTGGCTCTTGTAGTAGGCGATCAGCGGGGCGGTCTGCTGTTCATAGACGTCGAGGCGCTTACGTATCGTCTCCTCGTTGTCATCCGCCCTTTCCTGTAGCGTGCCCCCGCACTTGTCGCAGCGCCCCGTGACCCTCGGGGGCTGGAAATAGATGTTATACATCTGGCCGCACCCCGCGCAGGTGCGCCGCCCGGTCAGGCGTTTCAGGAGGATCTCGTGATTGACATCGACGAGCAGCGCAAGTTGCAGGGGTTGGCCTATACGGGCGAGAAGAGAATCCAGGGCCTGTGCTTGGGGGTTATTGCGGGGAAAGCCGTCCAGGATGAAGCCGTTTCTCGCATCGGCCTGGCTCAGCCTGTCCTGGATCATCCCGAGCACGATCTCATCGCTTACGAGCTGCCCATTGTCCATCGCCGCCTTGGCCCGCTTGCCAAGCTCGGTCCCTGCGGCGACCGCCGCCCGGAGAAGGTCGCCCGTGGAGATTTGAGGAATCTTGTACTTTTCGACCAACAGTTTCGATTGCGTCCCTTTCCCGGAGCCCGGCGCTCCCAATAGCACGATTCGCATGGTTGTCTCGCTTTAGTCTTCAATTGACCAGGTTGTGGTTCTTTATATATTTTCCCTGAGCAGGGTCCGTCCCATATCGTAAGCTACATTCTGCCTCCCTTGCCGTCAATGTTTTTAGGGCATCGAGGGAAGGTAAAAAAAGTCGGCGACGCATCCTGTATTCCGGACCTTTTTGCGCTACGCTAGCGGCACTTTGCGGGGCTGGTTCTGGGGCCTCGCTCGCAAAGAGGTCTTTCTCGATGCCAGGCATACCAGACTTTAACGACACGGAGCTATGGGTGGCCCGGTCGGCGGTTGCGGAGCGCTACGGCAAGGCCGTGCCCCTGGAACTCGCCGATAGCGAGCTGCGGCTCGATCCCGATTCGACGGCCTTGACCGCCTGCCCCACCCTCTTCTGGACCGAGCGCGGAGCCAGTTTCGTGGTCTTCAAGGTGGGCGAGGATCGCTACCGATGCCAGTTCTTCTACGGCCCCAACGAGCATTACGGCACGGGCCGCGACGTTTATGACGACATCGGCGAGTGCGTAACTCACCTCTTGCAGTTGCAGGCCGACCATGAGGCGCGCCGCGACCCCCCTACCCATCCAGACACCTGAATCCATGCATTCCACCCTTCCCTTTTTCCATTCAGTCCGAGGAGCAGACGAGAGTTATGGCAAAGCCCAAAAACGCGTTCTATGCCCAGTCAGGCGGCGTGACAGCCGTCATCAACGCGTCGGCATGCGGGGTTATAGAGACCGCCCGTCGGTATAAGACAAAAATAGGCAAGGTCTACGCCGGGCGCAACGGCATCATAGGCGCTCTCACCGAAGACCTGATCGATACGAGCAAGGAGTCCGTCGAGGCCATACGGGCCCTGCGGCACACCCCGGCGGGGGCGTTCGGGTCATGCCGCTACAAGCTGAAGGGGCTCGAGGAGAACAAGGCCCAGTACGAGCGCCTCATCGACGTGTTTCGCGCCCATGACATCGGCTACTTCTTCTATAACGGCGGCGGCGATTCCCAGGACACCGCGTACAAGGTCTCGCAGATCGGCGAACGCCTGGGCTACCCGGTGGTGTGTGTCGGGGTGCCGAAGACCGTGGATAACGACCTCCCCTTCACCGATTGCTCCCCAGGCTTCGGGTCGGTCGCGAAATATGTAGCCGTCTCGATCCGCGAGGCGGGTTTCGATGTCGCGAGCATGGCCAAGACGTCGACCAAGATCTTCGTCATGGAGGTCATGGGGCGCCATGCGGGATGGATAGCGGCCGCGGGCGGACTGGCGGCCGAGAAGGCGGGCGACGCGCCCCATGTGATCCTTTTCCCCGAACGCGTCTTCGACGAGGCCGCGTTCCTTGCGCGCGTCGACCGGGCCGTGAAGGACTACGGCTACTGCGCCATCGTCGTCTCCGAGGGCGTGAAGGGCAAGGATGGGAAATTCCTCGCGGAGAGCGGCCTCAAGGACGCCTTCGGCCACGCCCAGCTCGGCGGCGTGGCCCCCGTCGTCGCCCAGCTGATAAAGAGCAAGCTGGGATACAAGTACCACTGGGCCGTCGCTGACTATTTGCAGCGTGCGGCGCGCCACATCGCCTCGAAGACCGACGTCGAGCAGGCGTATGCCCTCGGCAAGAGGGCGGTGGAGTTGGCCCTGAAGGGACATAACGCCGTCATGCCGATCATCGTCCGCAAGTCCAGTCGCCCCTATAAGTGGGAGCTTGGCGTCGCCGACCTCGCGGATGTGGCGAACGTCGAGAAGAAGATGCCGGAGGACTATATTACGGAAGACGGGTTTGGCATCACCAAGAAGTGCCGGACCTATCTCGAGCCTTTGATCCAGGGAGAGGACTATCCGCCTTATAAGAACGGCCTGCCGCAGTACGTGCGCCTGAAGAATGCGGCGGTCAAGAAGAAGCTGGGCGGGGAATTCAAGGTCTGACCATGACAATTGACAAGGCCCGCGAGCTCTTGCAGGTGCAAGCTGAGTTTGGGGGCTTTTATAACGGCAACGCGGCCAAGCTCATACTCTCGGAGGTCTTCCGCGAGCATGGGCAGGCTGCGGTCGACGGCTTGATCCGCGAGGTGGGATTGGACCGTGTTTTTGGTTTCGAGCCGGGGACCCGGTTCGAGGGAGGGCTGGCGCTAAAGAAGTCATAACATTACAGGCGCCCGCCCCGGGATCTGCCAATTTTGATGCATTTTCGTCCTAGGGGAGCCATAGCATGTCTGTCGATCTTGTGGTCGTGTTCGTTTGTGCCCTTTTGGCACTGTTATACGGCGGTGTTTCCATTCTCTGGGTTATGAAGCAACCCACGGGCACGCCGCGCATGATGGAGATTGCGCAAGCCGTGCAGGAGGGTGCTCGGGCCTACCTGAATCGTCAATACCGCACCGTCGCGCTGGTCGGCGTCGTGCTTTTCGTTCTGATCTTCCTCTTCCTTCACTCTCTTACCGCCATAGGCTTCGCCATCGGCGCGATCTTGTCGGGGCTTGCGGGCTATGTCGGCATGAACGTCTCGGTCCGCTCCAATGTGCGCACGGCTGCCGCCGCCTCGGGCGGTATCAACGCCGCCCTGCGCGTCGCTTTTCGCGGCGGCTCCATCACCGGCCTTTTGGTCGTGGGTCTGGGCCTCCTGGGCGTGGCCGGCTACTTCGCGGTGCTGCTCGCGCTTACGCCGCATTCGGGCCACATCGATGTCTCGCCTCTCGTGGGGCTCGCCTTCGGGGGCTCCTTGATCTCGATCTTCGCGCGTCTCGGAGGCGGAATCTTCACCAAGGGCGCGGACGTGGGCGCCGATCTCGTGGGCAAGGTGGAGGCCGGCATCCCGGAAGACGATCCGCGTAATCCCGCCGTCATCGCCGACAACGTGGGGGACAATGTCGGGGATTGCGCCGGCATGGCCGCCGACCTCTTCGAGACCTACGCGGTCACGGTCGTCGCCACCTTGTTGCTGGGCCATCTGGACTTCCCCGGCTTCCATGGCGCGCTCATCTACCCGCTGGCCCTGGGCGCTGCGTCCATCGTCGCCTCGATCATCGGCACGTGGTTCGTGCGCGCGCGCGAGGGGGGCAAGATCATGAACGCCCTCTACCGCGGCTTGATCGTCACGGGGGTGATAGCGGCGATCGCGTTCTATCCCGTCACGGCCTGGCTCATGCACGGCATAGGCGCCCAGTCTCCACATGGCGTGCCCCTGTCGGTGCGCGACATCTATTACGCGGCGCTGACCGGGCTGCTCGTCACGGGCCTGCTCGTGGTGATCACCGAGTACTACACCGCCACCGAGTACAAGCCGGTGCGCTCGATCGCTCAGGCCTCGACGACGGGGCATGGCACGAACGTCATAGCCGGGCTTGCCGTGTCGATGAAGGCCACGGCGGCACCCGTGCTCGTGATCTGCGGCGGCATAGGGCTTGCGTACCACTTCGCGGGGCTCTACGGCATAGCGGTCGCCGCGACCGCCATGCTGTCGCTTGCCGGCATGATCATCGCCCTCGACGCCTACGGTCCCATAACCGATAACGCGGGCGGCATCGCCGAAATGGCCAACCTTCCTCCCGAGGTGCGCGGGGTGACCGATCCCCTCGACGCGGTGGGCAACACCACCAAGGCCGTGACCAAGGGTTATGCCATCGGATCGGCCGGACTCGCCGCGCTCGTGCTCTTCGCCGACTTTACGCACGAGCTCACGGCGCGCACGGGCCGGATCCTGGCCTTCGACCTCTCCAACCACATGGTGATCATCGGCCTGTTCCTGGGCGGGCTCGTCCCTTATCTGTTCGGCGCCATGGCCATGGAGGCCGTGGGCCGGGCGGCGGGCGCCGTCGTCGTCGAGGTGCGCCGGCAGTTCAAGGAGATCCCGGGCATCATGGAGGGCACCGCCCGGCCGGATTATTCGCGCGCAGTCGACATGCTCACGAAGGCCGCGATCCGGGAAATGATCATCCCCTCGCTCCTGCCGGTGCTGGTGCCGGTGGCGGTCGGTATCCTGCTCGGGGCGCAGGCCTTAGGGGGCGTGCTGATGGGTAGCATCGTCACGGGGCTCTTTGTCGCGATCTCCATGACGACCGGCGGCGGCGCCTGGGACAACGCCAAGAAGTACATCGAGGACAACCACTTCGGCGGCAAGGGGTCGGATGCCCACAAGGCGGCCGTGACCGGAGATACGGTTGGCGACCCGTATAAGGACACGGCGGGGCCTGCGGTCAACCCCATGATCAAGATCATCAATATCGTGGCGCTCTTGCTGGTCCCCTTGCTGCACTTCTAGGGGCCCATCGTTTCAGTCCCGCGGCCCGGCCGGGCCGCGGGGATCTTCTTCATGTGCGGCCGCCCCACGAGACGGCCCGTGAGGGCGTACCCGTCTTCCAGGTGTCGGACGTCGCGGAAGATTGCTAGACTGCGCGCATGAAAATCTGCATCGTCTCCGATAGCCACGATAACCGCGAACTCCTGAACGCCGCTGTAGCCGAGGCCCGGGTCCTCGGGGCCCAAGCCGTGCTCCACTGCGGCGACATCGTCGCCCCGAGCACCCTGCGCACCCTGCGTCGGCACGGGTTGCCGGTCCACGCCATCCACGGAAACAACACGGGCGACACCTTCCACATGTCGCGACTGGGCCACGAGCCGGAGACGTTCGTGCGTTACTACGGCCAGGACGCCGACATCGGGCTTGGGGGCCGGCGCATCTTTCTCGTGCACTACCCGCACTATGCCTATGCGCTGGCGTGTACGGGGGATTGGGATATCGTGTGTTGCGGGCACGACCACGTGGCCGAGGTCAAGTCGGTCCCCAACGTGAAGGGGGGGAAGACGGCCATGGTCAACCCCGGGACCGTGGGGGGCGTGGGCGCGGCGGCGACCTACGTCATGGCCGATCTCGAGGAGATGGTCTTCTCGATTCGCGAGGTGCCGCCGCCCAAGCCGCGTTAGCGGGGCTTGCCGCCTATCATCACCCGCTGGCCGTGCGCGAGCGAGCCGAGATAGCTCACGAGGTCGGCCATGGTCTGGCTTCCGTAAGCGGGCGGATGTCCGAGCAGGCCGTTATGCACGCACGCCCGGATCTGGGTTTCGAGGGTGATGACCTTGTGCATCTTGGGGTTGTAGCGCGGGAAGATGGCCGCCGCGTTCACGAGACTCGGGATCCTCTTGCCGTTGGGCAGGCGCCCCATGACCCGGCCCCCGTCGATATGGCAGGTGGAGCAGGTCGTATGCTGGCCATGAATATTGCGCTCATGGCTGCCAAAGCTGTCGGTATTGAATATGTGCGCCCCTTTTTGGACGGCATGGGCGAGGGCCACGGAGGCGGGCGAGGCGAAGGCCGTGGTGGTGATTCCCAAGGCGATTGCGCCCACCAGTACAGTGATCCGTGATTTTTTCATTGATTGAGGCTCCATCCATCGGTTTTTTTAACGATCCTAGGGTAGCGGACGGCGATGAACGGCGCAACCGCCCCGATGCCGCGGGAAAAAAACGGCCCCGGCTGATACGCCGGCCTGCCTTATGCCCCGTATATGTGCTACCCTGCCGCGCAAATCCAGATCCCGTTGTGCCATGTCTTCGACTCCCCATACGCCGTCCCCCCGTCGCTCCTGGTCGTCCGACGTCGTTCTCGTCGCCTTCGTGGCGGCGCTGCTCTTTGGCATCATGCTCGGGAGCCGCGAGCTTGGCGTGCCCGACGAGGCGCGCTATTCCGAGATCCCGCGGCAGATGGTGGCGACAGGCCACTACATCACGCCACGGCTCGATGGCGTGCTGTATTTCGAGAAACCGCCGCTTTTCTACTGGTTACAGACCTTATCCATCCGCGCGTTCGGCCTGAGCGAGTGGTCCATGCGGTTCTGGACGGCGTTTTTTGCGGTCCTGGGCTGTGTTTCGGTCTACGTCGTCGGCCGATCCCTTTATGGGCGGCGCGCCGGGTTCCTGTCCGCGCTGGTCCTCGGGACCTCGCTGCTCTACTTCGGGATGGGGCATGTCGTAACCCTCGACATGACGGTGTCCGTGCTTTTGTCTCTCACCCTCTTCGCCTTCCTGTTCGCCCATCGCGAGCCCCCGGGGTTGCGCCGGCGATTGGGCATGTGGGCGGCCTTCACCTTGGCGGCACTTGCCACGCTCACCAAGGGCCTCATCGGCATCGTCTTTCCGATGATGGCCATCGGTCTTTGGATCATCGCGCTCTGGGACTGGTCGATCCTGCGGCGCATGTATCTGCCGACCGGGTTTGCCCTCTTCCTTCTGGTGGCCGCCCCCTGGCATATCCTTGTGCAGCTGAAGCACCCGACCTTCCTGCACTACTACTTCATCCGTCAGCACTTCGAGCGCTATCTCACGCACGTCGCGCACCGCTACCAGCCATTCTGGTATTTCCTGCCGATCTTGCTCGCGGGCATCCTGCCGTGGAGCGCCTTCATCGTCCAGGGCCTGCGCTTCAATCTGGTCCCCGCGTGGCGCGACCGCGCGGCCCATGCCGAGACGCTGCTGCTTGCGATCTGGGTCGGCTCGATCTTCGCCTTCTTCTCGGCCTCCGATTCCAAGCTCGTCCCCTACATCCTGCCCGTGTTCCCGCCGCTTGCCATCCTGATCGGCCGCTATCTCGATGCGCGCTGGGAGGAGCCCCTCGGCCGCGGCGACCGCCGGGCGTTTTGGGCGATGGGGCCCGTGGGTGTGGCCATGGGCGCGGCGGCCGCCTTCGTGGTGCCCGCCACCCGCCCGAGCCTGGATCCTCACGCCATGGCCATTGCCATGGGGGCGCTCGGCGCCACCCTGGCCCTGACGTCGGTCGCAGCGAGTTGGGCGGGCTTGAAGCGCGGTTTCGCCGCCGGTGTCGTGACGCTCGCGGCGGGTTTCAGCCTCTTTCTGCTGGGCGTGAACGCCTCGGCCCCCTATCTCGACACGCGCAGCGTGAAGACCCTGGCCCTGAAGCTGCGGCCCCTGCTCACCCCGAAGGCGATCGTCGCCTGCTATGGGTGGTATTACCAGGATATGCCGTTCTACCTGCGCCGCCGCGTCGAGATCGTGAACTACAAAGGTGAGCTCGGCTACGGCACGACGCTCGAGAAAACGCCGTGGGTCATGCGGGGCCCGGCGTTTTGGCGGCAGTGGAACAGCAATCGCACCGTCTATATGGTCACGAGCCGCCAGAGCTACCAGGGTCTGCAAAAACGCGGCATCCGGATGCACCTGGTGGCCGGCAACCGCTTCAACGTCATCGTGGGCAACCGGGGCTCCTGACCATGCGCTATCTGCCGCTCATACTTTTCGGGGTGTTCCTGAATGCCGCGGCCCAGCTCGTTTTGAAGGAGGGGATGCGGCGCGTCGGCTACTTCACGTTCGATTGGGCGAACCTCGTCCCCATCGGGCTGCGCATAGCCTTCAATCCCTTCGTGTTCGCCGGACTCACGATCTATGTTATAAGTTTCGTGGTTTGGCTCCTGGTCCTGTCGCGCGTCCAGGTAAGCTTCGCCTACCCCATGCTGAGCCTCGGCTACATCATGAACGCGGTGGCGGCCTATTACCTCTTCCAGGAAGCGCTGACCCCCGTTCGGCTCGCCGGGATCGCTGTCATCATTCTCGGCACCTACCTCATAACAAGGAGCTGACATGAGCCATTCCGAGGAGGAGTTCCTCCCCTTTTCGCGCCCGACGCTGAGCGAGGAGGCGATCGCCGAGGTGGTGGCCTGTCTGCGCTCGGGGTGGATAACCACGGGGCCGCGGGTCAAGAAGTTCGAAGAGGCCTTGAAGGCCTACACGGGCGGCGGGTTTGCGCTTGCCCTGTCGTCGGCGACCGCCGGTCTCCATCTCGCGCTCGCGGCCTTGCGCCTGCTCCCCGGCGATGAGGTTATCACTTCGCCCATGACCTTCGCGGCGACCTTGAATACGATCGTGATAGCGGGTGGTCGACCCGTCCTGGTCGACGTCGAGCTCGGCACGTACAACATCGATGTCGCCAAGATCGAAAGCGCCCTCACGCCCCGGACGCGCGCCATCGTGCCCGTCCACTTCGCCGGCGTACCCGTGGATCTCGATCCGCTCTATGAGCTTGCGCGAAGGCATGGTCTGCGGGTCATAGAGGACGCGGCCCACGCCATAGGCACGGAATACAAAAGCCGGCGCATCGGGAGCTTCGGCGACACGCAGGTCTTCAGCTTCCACCCCAACAAGAACATCACGACGGGCGAAGGCGGGGCCGTCATAACCGCCGACGAACGCCTTGCCGCCGACGTCGCGCTCGCGCGCTTTCATGGCATGGACAGAGAGGCCTGGAACCGGTTCGGCAAGCAGGGATCGCCCCACTACGAGATCGTCGCGCCCGGGTTCAAGTACAACATGATGGACATGCAGGCGGCGCTTGGTCTCCACCAGCTCCCGGCCCTGGATGGCTTCATCCGGAGGCGCACAGAGCTCGCCACGCGCTATCTCGAGCGGCTCGCCGCCTGGCCCCAATGGGAGTTGCCGGGGGCGCCCTCCTATCCCCATCGCCCGGCCTGGCACCTGTTCGCGCCCTTGCTGAACCCCGAGGCCGCGGGCATGGACCGCGAGCGCTTCATGGCCGAGATGAAGGCCCGCAACATCGGCACCGCCATCCATTACCGCGCGGCGCACCTCTACCCCTACTATCGCGACCGCTACGGCTACAAGGTGGGCGACTTTCCGCGCGCCGAGACCATCTCCGAGCGCATCGTGAGCCTGCCGCTCTTTCCCGCCATGTCGGACGCCGACCAGGATCGCGTCATCGCGGCGATGGCCGACGTGTTCGAGAAGGCCTGACGAATGCGACCCTACCTGAGCGCCGTCGTTCCCGTTTACAACGAGGAAGACAACCTAAGGCCCCTCTTCGCGCGCCTGATCGCCGTTCTGGACGGCATGGGTCGGCCGTACGAGATCGTATTCACGAACGATGGCAGCGCCGACCGCTCCGGCGAGATCCTTCGGGATCTCTATAGCGAGCGCCCGGAGCAGGTGCGCGTGATCGATTTCAACGGCAACTTCGGCCAACACATGGCCATCATGGCGGCCTTCGAATACGTCCGCGGCGATGTCGTAGTGACCCTCGACGCCGATCTGCAAAATCCGCCCGAGGACATCCCCCGGCTCGTCGAAAAGATCGAGGAAGGCTACGATGTCGTCGGCGGCTACCGCCGCGATCGCCAGGACACGTGGTTCCGCCGCAACGCCTCGCGTTTCATCAATATGGTGCGGGCGCGCATCACGCGCATCGAGATGCGCGACCAGGGGTGCATGCTGCGCGCCTACCGCCGGCATATCGTCGACAATATCGCGACGAGCGGCGAGGTGTCCACGTTCATCCCCGCGCTTGCCTACAGCTTCGCCGCCAAGCCGACCGAGATCGAGGTGGCGCACGCGCCGCGCGCCGCGGGGCACTCCAAGTACCACCTCTACAACCTCTTGCGGCTCAACTTCGATCTCATGACCGGCTTTTCGCTGGTGCCGCTCCAGGTCTTCACCATGCTCGGGTTCGGGGTGTCGCTTCTGAGCGCCCTTCTCGTGATCTATCTCCTCCTGCAGCGGATCTTCGTGGGCCCCGAGGTCCAGGGTGTTTTCACGCTGTTTGGCATCATGTATTTTCTCGTAGGGCTTGGGATCTTCGGGCTCGGGATCATCGGCGAATACATCGGCCGGATCTATCTTGAGGTGCGCAAGCGGCCGCGTTTCGTGATCCGCGAGGTGATCCAGACGATCGATGACCAGTAGCGCGCGCGTCGTAGTCTTCGCTTACCACGAGGTGGGCTTCCGCTGCCTCGCGTGGCTGCTTGCGCGCGGCGCAACGGTATCGGCGGTGTTCACGCACGAGGATAATCCGCGCGAAAGGGTGTGGTTTCGCTCGGTGGCGGATCTTGCGCGCGCGGCGGGCGCACCCGTTCTCGTCCCTTCGTCCTTGAAGGATCCGGCGCTAGTCGCCCGGATTCGCGAATGGCGCCCGGATGTGATCTACTCGTTTTATTACCGGAACATGATCCCGCGCGAGATCCTCGCCATCCCGCCAGCGGGCGCCTTTAATATGCACGGGTCCCTGTTGCCCCGCTACCGTGGGAGGGTGCCCGTCAATTGGGCCATCATTCACGGCGAGCGCGAGACGGGCGCGACGCTCCATCACATGGTCGGGCGCGCCGACGCGGGCGACATCGTCGATCAGGAGGCCTGCGCCATAGGCCCCGCCGATACCGCGCGGGACGTCTTCCTGAAGGTGACCGACGCCGCCGTGAAGGTCCTCGCGCGCAGCCACGAAGCGATCGTGGAGGGGCGCGCGCCGCGGCGCCCCCAAAACGAGAGCGAGGCGACGACCTTTGGCGGGAGGGGGCCGGAGGACGGGCGCATCGAATGGGATCGCGATGCGGCATCGATATTCAATTTCGTGCGCGCGCTCACGGAGCCGTATCCGGGGGCCTTCAGTGAGGTGCGCGGCCAGCGTTTCGTGATCTGGTGGGGTCGGCCGGTCGACCTGCCCGAGAGCGAACGTCTGGCCCCTGGCCGCGTCGTATCGGTCGAGCCGCTCATCGTGGCCACCCGCGATGGCGGATTTCGGGTCGAAAGGTTGGAATGGGCGAGCGCAGTCGCGCCCGAAGGCCGGAAATTCATAACAGGCGAGCGCGTCGGTTGATGGCAACCGCCCCCCGTCATCATTTTGGAGAAGCGTAATGGCCCTGAAAGTCTTGATCTTGGGAGTAAACGGATTCATCGGCAACAGTCTGACGCAGACCATCCTCGAGCAGAAGGATTGGGAGGTCTACGGCATGGACATGAACAACGACAAGCTCGAGGCCTGCCTCGGGAATCCGCGCTTCCATTTCGTGGAGGGCGACATCACGGTCAATCGCGAGTGGATCGAGTACCACATCAAGAAGTGCGATGTCGTGCTGCCCTTGGTGGCCATCGCCACCCCCGCGACGTACGTCACCGACCCCTTGCGCGTCTTTGAGCTCGACTTCGAGGCCAATCTCGACATCGTGCGCAAATGCGTGCGCTACAAGCGGCGCGTGCTGTTTCCGTCGACCTCGGAGGTCTACGGCATGAGCGCGGACACGCCCTTCAACGAGGAGACGAGCCATCTGGTCCTGGGGCCCATCCACAAGCAGCGCTGGATCTACTCGTGCTCCAAGCAGCTCATGGATCGCGTCATTTACGCCTACGGGAAGGAGGGCCTGCCCTTCACGCTCTTCCGGCCCTTCAACTGGATCGGGCCCAAGCTCGACAACATCCTCGAACCGAAGGAAGGCAGCTCGCGCGTCCTGACCCAGTTCCTCGGCAACATCCTGCGGGGCAAGGACATCCAGCTCGTCGACGGCGGCAATCAGCGGCGCAGCTTCACCTACATCGACGACGGTGTCGACGCCTTATTGCGCATCATAGAAAACCGGAACGGCTGCGCCGACGGCCGCATCTTCAACATCGGCAACCCGCGCAACGATTGCTCGATCAAGGAGCTGGCGGATACGCTCGTCAGTCTGGTCCGATCCTACCCGCGCTATGCGGAGCTAGCCGACCAGGTGAAGATCGTGGCGGTGAACTCCAAGGAATACTACGGCGAAGGCTACCAGGATATTTTGACGCGCGTGCCTTCCATAGAGAATGCCCGGAATTATCTCGGGTGGGAGCCGCAGACCGACCTGACGACGGCGCTGCGCAAGACCTTGGACTATCATCTCGGCCGCCCCTCGCAGGAACTCCAGTAAGGGAATGCCCGACCTCGTTCTCGCCCTGAAAGTCGACGTGGACACCGAGCGCGGCACGCGGCTCGGTGTCCCGGCCCTGGCGCGAGTCTTCGACGAACTGGGGATACGCGCGAGCTTCTTCTTCTCCCTGGGGCCCGATAACACCGGCCGCGCGCTGCGGCGGGTGTTCCGTCCGGGCTTCTTGAAGAAGGTGAAACGCACGAGCGTCGTGAGCACCTACGGGGTCCGCACCCTCCTAAACGGCGTGTTGTGGCCGGGTCCGCACATAGGCGCGCGCCACGGGGACCTCATGCGCGCGGTGCGGGACGCGGGCCACGACGTCGGCATCCATTGCTACGACCACATCCGCTGGCAGGATGGCCTGCATCGCATGGGCCTGGGCGAGGTGCGCCGCGAATTCAAGCGGGCGCGCGATGAATTCGAGCGCATCTTCGGGGGCTCGGCCGGTTCCGCGGCCGCCGCCGGATGGCAGGCCGACGCCCGGAGTCTCGCCGTCTACGACGAGGCGGACCTCGTCTACGCGAGCGACGCGCGCGGCGCCTGCCCATTTTTCCCGGTGGTCCGCGGCCAGCGGTTCCGGACCCTTCAGATCCCGAGCACGTTGCCGACCCTCGACGAGCTCATGGGGCGGCCCGATTTCCCCGACGAGGCGCTCGCGGCGCACTACTTTTCCCTGCTGCACCGAAATGCCGTGAACGTCATGACGCTCCATGCCGAGATCGAGGGCATGGCCAAACACGCCTGGTTTCGCGAGTTCCTGACGCGCGCGGTATCCATGCGCGTGCAGTTCGTCACCCTGGCGGAGGTCGCCCGCACCGTGCTCGCGGCCCCCGCCGCCATTCCGGCCCACGAGCTCGTCCTGGCCGAGATCGACGGACGTTCCGGGGTGCTCGCGGTCCAGGGCAACGTCATCGCTTGAGCGGCGGCGCGTCCGGCCCGCCTCCGGTAGGCCAGTGCCTGGGCGACCTGAAGGCCGCCCTCGCGCGCCACCCGGTGGTGATGCTGTCGGCCCCGACCGGAAGCGGCAAGACCACTTTCGTGCCGCCCGCCCTGCTCGACCTCACGTTCCTGGCATCCCGCAAGATCCTCATGCTCGAGCCCCGCAGACTCGCCGCCCGGCTGGCTTGCGAGTGGATGGCGGCCAGCCGTGGCGAACGCGTGGGGGCCACGATCGGCTACCGCACGGGCGCCGACACGGTCGTCTCGCGCGCGACACGCATCGAAGTCGTGACCGAGGGCATATTGACGAGGCGCCTGCAGCGCGACCCGGGGCTGGATGACGTGGGTCTCGTCATCTTCGACGAGGTCCACGAACGGCATCTCGCGACCGATCTCGGACTTGCCCTGGTGCGCGATGTCCAGGCCGGCCTCCGACCGGATCTGCGCGTCCTGCTCATGTCGGCCACCCTGGCCCTGGAGACCTTCGCGCACTACTTCCCGGCCGCGCCCCGAATCGAGTCCGAGGGGAGGCAGTTTCCGGTGACGATCGAGTATCTGCCAAGGACACCCGAGGCGCGCCTCGACCGTCTCGTCCGCGATGGCGTCTTGCGGGTCTTTGCCCGGACGCGGGGCGATGTCCTCGTGTTCCTCCCGGGAATGCGCGAGATCGCGTCGTGCGAGCGCGCGCTACAAGCCGACGCCCTGGCCGGGGGCTTCACGCTGCATCGCCTCCACGGGACGATGACTGCGGCCGACCAGGATCTGGTGCGGGAGCACGAGGGGTGCAGGCGCGTGATTCTGGCGAGCGCCGTGGCCCAGAGCAGCGTGACGTTGCCGCGTGTCGACGGCGTGGTCGACGCGGGTCTCGCGCGCACCGCCGCCTTCGACCGGGTGAGCGGCCTGACGCGTCTGCTGACCTCCCCGGCAAGCCAGGACCTGGCTGATCAGCGCGCCGGCCGCGCCGGCCGCGTGCGTGCAGGCCATTGCCTGCGCCTCTGGACGGAGGGCGACCACCGGGGGCGCCCGCGGTACGCCACGCCCGAGATCGAGCAGGGCGATCTGAGCGGACTTGCGCTCGACCTGGCGGCGTGGGGTACGCCTGACGCCGCCGCCCTTACATGGCTCACGAAGCCCCCGAGCGCCGCGCTCGGCGCCGCGCGCCGGCTCCTTCGGGATTTGGGGCTCGTCGAGGCCGGCGGCGCGGTCACCCCCGCCGGCCGCCGCGCCGTGGAGTGGGGCCTTGCGCCGCGCGCGGGGGCCATGCTGGCGCAGGCCGACCCCGCCCTCCATCCGCTCGTCTGCGCGCTCGCCGCCATCCTGGACGAGCGCGACCTCGCGCGTGATCGCGACGACGCCTCGGTCGCCACGCGCCTTACGCTCCTGCGGCAACACCCGCGCTCGGCGGCAGGCCTCAGGCTGCGCCGTCTCGCCCGGAGGGCGGGCCTTGCTCCCTGGGATGGGGCGGGCGCGACCGAGGAGGAGCTGGCCGCGCTCCTGATCCCGGGCTATCGCGACCGTGTCGCGCTGCGGGTAGAGGGCGGGGACGCCCCGGTCTTCAAGCTCGCCTGCGGGCCGCGGGCGCGCCTGGCGCTCGCGGACCCCTTGAGTCGCGAGCAGGCGCTCGTCGCGCTCGTTGTCGAGGAGACCGCGGACGGCCCCTGGATCCGCCTGGCGGCCCCCATACCGGGCCCCCTGTGGGCGAGGCTGCAAGATACGGCGGTCGAGCGCCTGCACACGCGCTGGGACGAGCGCACGCAGGCCTTCGCCGCGCACACGGAGCGGGCGATCGGCGACATCACCTTCAAGGCCATGCCCGCCCCCTTGCCGGCGGATGCCGATTTCGGAGGTCTCCTGGAGGCCGCCGTGCGACGCGCAGGCCTGGCGGCGCTTGCCTGGGACGAGGAGGCGCGCGGGCTGCGTGCGCGGCTTCAATGGCTCGCCTCATCGCGGCCCGGGGACGGGTGGCCCGATGTCGGTGATGTCGCGCTCGCGGCCAACCCGGGGCGCTGGCTCGACGCCGCCGTCGTGTCTCCGGGCCCCCGGGATCCCGTGGTGCGTGTCGACGTGGCGCGCGGACTTCGTTACGGCCTGCTCACCCCCGGCCAATGGGCGGAGCTCGAGCGCCTGGCACCGGAGGCGCTCACCCTTCGTTCGGGGCGCCGCTATGCGCTGCGTTATTCGGCTGATCGCGGACCGGTGCTCGCCGCGCCCCTGCAGGAGTTTTTTGGCATGACGGAGACCCCGGCGGTGGGGGGAGGCCGGGTCAACGTCACATTAGAGCTGCTCTCGCCGGCTAGGCGGCCCCTGCAGGTCACGTCCGACCTGCGCGGATTCTGGCAGACTGGTTATCTCGAGCTCAGGCGCAGTCTCGCGGCGCGTTATCCGCGTCACGAATGGCCTCCGGATCCCTTGTCTCCTCCACCCGCGAGACCCCGGCGGCGGAGGTCTTGAGGCCCAGCTTGGCGAACAACGCCTGGTCGGCGGCCGCCTTGGGGTTGGGCGTCGTGAGCAGGATGTCGCCTGCAAAAATGGAGTTGGCGCCGGCAAAGTAACAAAGCGCCTGCAGCTCCTCGCTCATGCCCTCGCGCCCGGCCGCGATGCGCACACGGCTTCGCGGCAGGCAGATACGCGCGACGGCGATGGTGCGCACGAATTCGAAGGGTTCCAGGCCCGCGGCCTCCCCAAGCGGCGTGCCCGGCACGCGCACGAGGAGGTTGATCGGCACGCTCTCCGGCGGCGGATCGAGCGCCGCGAGCGCTGCTATGAGGCCGGCGCGATCGCGTCGATCCTCGCCCATGCCGACGATCCCGCCGCAACATACCTTGAGTCCGGCCCCGCGTACGCGCGCAAGGGTCTCCAGGCGATCGTCATAGGTGCGCGTGCTGATCACTTCCCCATAGAACTCGGGGCTCGTGTCCAGGTTATGGTTGTAATAGTCGAGCCCGGCCTGCGCGAGCTGCTCGGCCTGGCCCTCCCGCAGCAGGCCCAAAGTCGCGCAGGTCTCGAGCCCCAGGTCGCGGATCGCCGCAATCATCTCCGTCACGCGCTTTAGGTCGCGTTCCTTGGGGCCGCGCCATGCCGCGCCCATGCAGAAGCGACCGGCCCCGTTGGCCTTGGCGCGCCGCGCCGCCGCCACGACCTCGTCGACACTGAGGAGGGCCTCGTCATCGACGCCTGTGTGATGGCGTCGCGACTGCGGACAGTATCCACAGTCCTCCGGGCAGCCCCCCGTCTTTATCGACAGCAGGGTGCTGACCTGGATCTCGTTGGCGTCGAAGTGCCGTCGATGGGTCGAGTGCGCCTCGAACAAGAGGTCGAAAAAGGGCAGTCCGAAAAGTTCTTCTATCGCGCGAGACGTATGGGCCATGGGTCCTCCTGGCCGCCACGCTACGATGACCGCCGCTCCCTGTCAACCTCTTGCGGCTGTTCCATTTGACGAAGGTTGGAGCGCCCGATGCCCGTGTACCGGAAACCCAGTTCGGCCAGTTGTTGGGGGTTGTATTGATTGCGGCCGTCGAAGATGCGGGGGGCCTTCAGAAGCTTCAGCATCCTCTCGAAATCGGGATGCCTGAAGGGCTTCCATTCCGTCACGAGGATCAGCGCATCCGCGCCCTCCAGCGCCCGATATTGATCGTTGACGATCTTGAGCGCGCCCCGTTCGAACCAGGATTTGGGCAGCTCGGCGCGCGCCGTCTCGGTGGCCACCGGGTCGTAGGCCGCCACCGTTGCCCCGGCGGCCATGAGACTTTCGAGCAGCACCACAGACGACGCCTCCCGCATATCGTCCGTTCCCGGCTTGAAGGCCAACCCCCAGACCGCGAAATGGCGTCCCTCGAGATCGCTGCCGTACTCGTTTGCGATGTGCTGGGAGAGCACATGCTTTTGCAGTTCGTTGCGCTGCTCGACCGCCTTTAGGACCGAAGGCTCGAATTCGCAATCGTCGGCCATGCGGATGATGGCCTTCACGTCCTTCGGAAAACACGAGCCGCCGTAGCCGCAGCCGGGATAGATGAACGCGTACCCTATGCGGCTGTCCGAACCTATCCCCCGTCGCACGCTCTCCACGTCCACGTCGAGGCGCTCGCAGAGATTGGCGATCTCGTTTATGAAGGAGATCTTGGTCGCGAGCATGGCATTGGCCGCGTATTTCGTCATCTCGGCGGCCCGCACGCTCATGAACAGCAGGCGATCATGGTTGCGCATGAAGGTCGCGTAGAGGTCCCGCATGCGATCGCGGGCCCGGTCGGACTCGCAGCCCACGACCACGCGGTCGGGTCGCATGAAATCCGCGATGGCGTCTCCTTCCTTCAAGAACTCGGGGTTGCTCACGACATCGAAGGGGATGTCGACGCCGCGCCCCTCGAGCTCGGCGGCGATCGCCTGGCGTACGCGCTCCGCGGTCCCGACCGGCACGGTGGATTTGTCGACGACTATCGCGTAGTGACCGAGGTGGCGGCCGATTTCCCGGGCGACGTCCAGTACGTGGCGCAGGTCCGCCGATCCGTCTTCGCGGGGCGGCGTGCCCACCGCTATGAAGTACACATCGCTCGCGGCAAGCGCGTCTTTGAGCGAGGTCGTGAACCGCAGTCGCCCCGCGTCGACATTGCTCTTGACGATGGTCTCGAGCCCCGGCTCATATATCGGCAGCACGCCCCGCTTCAGGCCCCCGATCTTGCGTTCGTCTATGTCCACGCACGCAACGTCGTTGCCCATCTCCGCAAAGCATGCGCCTGTCACGAGCCCCACATAGCCCGTGCCGATCACGGTCAATTGCATCGTCAAGTCCACCGAGCGAAACGGCAAAGCCTGCCGCGGGGGCATTTTAGCAGATCACGCCTTGCGCCTCCCGGCCCCGTTTCCGGCGCCAGGACGCGCGGCGCGCCCTCGCGTTCCGCCCCCCTTTAAGCCGCGCGCCCGTCGCGACGGGCGTTTCCCGAGACCCGGCGCCGCCGCCCGCCCCTATAACGACGGGGTGACGTCGCGCCCCCCGTAGACTTGTTCATGACGCGTCTGACATGGGGTGCAGCGTTCGGCGGTGGGGTAGGCGTCGAGGCGTGCGTAGGGGATAGGGCATCCGCAATCCGCGCAGTGCCCGTAGGTGCCTTCCTTTATCCGTTCGAGCGCCTGGTCTATGGCGCGCAGCTCCCGTACCTCGCCTTCCATCTCGGCCAGGTTCAGGTCGGTCTGCTGAAGCGCGGTCGACTCGTCGCCCAAGTCCCCGACCTCGCCGCCCATGCGCCGGAGGCTGTCATGTCCCGCGCTGGCGGCCCCGGCGCGGATCATGGCCGCGACTTCGCCGCGACGGTGGGTCAGTTTGTCGGTCAGTTTGCGAAGCTCAGAGGGAGTCAGATCGGTCATAAATCACCATCCTCCGGGTTCTCTTGGAAAAGGTCAGGACCTGCGAGGGTGCCACAAGCCATTCGAACCCGTGTAAGGCACCGGCACGAGTCATCATACCAGACTCGTTGTCGCGGCGTGCCGGACTCTCGTCCGACGCGTTCCGTGGAAGGCGCGGGGCGGCTTTATGTTGCGCGCGAAGCGGTGCGAGCCATGTCACGCGTTCGTTGCGAACGGGAAAGACCCGTGACGCGAGGTCTCGACCGCTTTTGCGCGGCCTTGCCTGCGTCTTTGTGCCGCCGTCGTTCCCGACCGACACGAAGTCGGACGACCGCGCCTCCATTACGGGTCGAACGCGCCTGTCCTGGCGCGCCTCCCGGGTCACGGATTCAAAGCGCAACGCTTCTTCCGACCAGTAGTCGCGTCTTTTGACGAGAATGCCGACCAAATTGTTTGCAAATGTTGATATCGCTGTTACAGTTAGCCTTGACGACGACGCGATCTCGTGATGTAGGCAGTTGCGACGTCCGTCACGACGGGAAACGGGCGC
>JAKAXT010000137.1 GCA_021816425.1 Pseudomonadota bacterium
CTTGTCGCGGTCGGGCAGCATGTTCACGGCGGTGTTGTTCTTGAGGTTCGAGATCACCGCGCGAGGCCGGCGGATGATGTGGATCTCGTCGATGCCCATCCAGTGCGGGGTCTGGAACTTGACCGTGCGCTCAAGCTCCGCCACATGATCCGCGAAGACGTTTCGGATCGTGCCTTCCGCCACGCCGATCTCTTCGGCGATGCTGGTGAAGGTGTGGCGCAGCGATCGTTCGCCGACCCACTTGACCAGGCGCTGGGTCATGCGCCGCGCGTTGTTGATGCCAGGCAGAGTCTCCATGAACGTCTTGCCGCAGCCCTGGCAGCGCAGGCGCCGCGCATCCACGTAGACACCGACCTGTTTGCCATGCACGGGCAGGTCGTGGACCAGGATCTCAACCCGGCCATGACCGACAGCCGCAGAGCTGTGGCAAACCGGGCAAGTACCCGCAGGGGCGATGGTCTCGGCCTTGACGTGGTATTCCCGCTCGGCCTCGCGCACGTCGGCGACGCGGTAGCCCGGAAGGTTCAGGATGTTGACGGGCATGGGGCGTCGTGGAGCCGGTCAGTGAAGCTCGCCAGGCGCCCCCGGCTCGCCGGAGAACTCCATCGGGTCGCGCTCCAGTTCGCTGATCGCCTCGGCCAGGGCCTCCGCGTCGGTCGGGAATCGATCGTCCCAGACGTAGGACCCGCCCTGGTGGTCGACCACCTCCAGGATCCAGTCGCCCACGCCATCGCCGTAGATCTCGACCTGGACCGTGACTCCGTGACGGGTGACGCTCTGGCTCAGCGGGGAGCGCACGAAGGGCGGTTCATCGTCGTCGGGCGCCGCCTCGCGCCGCCGTGCGGGGCGCGTGGACATCGCTTCGAGATGCCCGGCCCTCGCGCGCTTGCAGGACTGGATGATCTTGTTGATCAGTTCGTCGGCGATGCGGGTCATCTCCTGGGTGTTGCGGGCGAAGTCGGCCAACGCCTTGGGCGTGGCCTCCCGCGCCTCGTCGGCCAGAAGGCCGGCCGCGGCGTCGAACATGCCGCGAACCTCGCCCAGGCGCGTGAGCGCCTGGTGCGCCTTCTCCGGGAAGCTCAACTCGTCGGCTCCGCCGAACAGCCCGTCCATGAAGCCGTCGAGTTCTCGCACGCGCATGGCCGCCAGCGCGGCCATGCCCTGGCGCGTGGCGACGATCGATTCGCGGGTCAGGCGGAACGGGTCGCGACTGTCCTGGTGCCGCGACAGCCGGTTCCATAGGCCCGATACGAGCGTGTCGAGCAGGATCTCGACCTCGGCGGACGACTCGAACCTCGGCAACTCGCCGCCCCAGAGCGCCGCGACCGCGCCCATCGGCGACACGTCGATGGCCGGCGAGGCGATCACGCCCATGAAGAGCGCCCGCACGGCGGCGAACGGCGTCGGGCATTGGTATCGGTCCAGGAGCGAGCGGACGGCTCGTTCGCCGACCTCGGGGGTGCGCGGGGTTTTCATCGATGGGCTCCGGTCCTCATGGGACGCATGGCGGCGATGGTATGCGACAGCGCCTCGATCCTGGCGGGGTCCTCGGTCTCGCACTCCCAGAGCACGAGCACCGTCCAACCCGCCTTCTCCAAGGCGGCTCTCGCCTCGGCGTCGCGCTCGACGTTGCGCCGCAGCTTGGCGGTCCACCACTCGACGCGGCTCTTCGGAATGCGGTGGCGGGGACAACCCTCGTGCCCGTGCCAGAAGCATCCATGCACGAACAGGGCGATCCGCCGCGAGGCGAACACGATGTCCGGCTTGCCGGGCAGCCGCTTGTCGTGGAGACGATAGCGAAGCCCGGACGCCCACAGCGCGCGGCGCACCGCGAGTTCAGGTCGCGTGTCGCGGCTCTTGACCCGCGACATCACCTGCGACCGGGTGAGCGGCGGCCTACGCGGCGATGTACTCCGTCGCGAATGTGTAATCTTCTTGGTCACGGTAGAGGATGACCCGGCCAGGAAACACCGTGACGCGCCAACCCGGGAGCGCTTTGACGATGATGGTCATCAGCTCCCGCATGGTCGGTGCGTCGGTCGGGATGTCGACCTCGGCGGCCCGCTGCTCGGCGTGCCCGACGGTGTACTTCTGATAGGTCACCTTCTTCCCCTTGCGCCCCTTCTCGTCGGTCTCGTAGCGAAGCAGGAACGGAAGTTGATCCTTCGCGTACACGAGAAGTTCGTGCAGGTTGCGCCGGCCCGCCTGGATGACCCGCAGCGGGCGGTCGATGTCGATGGGGTAGGTGTCGTCGAATTCCGCCGTCTCCTGATCCTCGCGATTGTGCCCGGGGTCGTTGGAGCCGAACCCGCTGTCGTTCCACGTCAGATGGGCGCCGTCGCGCTTGCGCATCTCCTCGATTAGGATGGCCTCGACATCGAAGTTCGAGAACACCATGATCCGCACCGCCTTGAACGACATGTCCTCGATGCGGATGTTCTTGCGGTACTGCAGCGTGTACCAATGGCGCCGCAGCCGGTCATGGAACCCGTGCCGGGAATCGGTCTTGCCGGCGTAGACGGGCGTGCCACGATGCAGGAGCATGTACGCGCCCTTGGCGCCTTCCGGGAGCGCCAGCACGGCCTCGTGGGTCAACGGCGCCGCGGCCACCTGGTCGAAGAAGTTCGGGATCTGCGCGCGCAGAACGCTTTCGATGTCCAGCTCGAACTCGTTGTACCCCGGGATCACTCCGACCATCGGCGCCGCGCGCTTGGCGCGGGTGGCCATCAGGCGGCCCTCCGCGAGGGGCGGGCGCGCTCGATGGTCGCGGCCATCCATTCGCCCATGGCGCGCGCCAGTTCAACCGGCACGGCGTTGCCAAGTTGGCGCATGCTCTCGGTCCACGACGACGGGAACGCCCAGTCGTCCGGCAGGCCCTGCAGACGCGCCGCCTCGCGGGTGGTGAAGTACCGCACGGAGCCGTCGTCGCGCACCATCATGTTCTCGCCGCCGGGCACGCCATGGTCCCCCGCCTTGAGCGCTTTCGCGGGTTCGTCCAGGGGGCTTCCCGTGTGACCGGGGTAGACCTTCGCCCCTCCCTGGAAAACGTGGTTGCGCGCGCCGTCGGGATCGCCAAGGCCCGCCAGCGCGTCGCGCACCGTGCGCCATGCCGCGCCGGTCGGGGCCTTCCCAGACGCGCGCAGACGTTCCACGAGAGCGCGATCGGCCTCGGCCGGGCCGGCCCCGGGAGCCTTCATGCCATGCCGCTTCCAGTAATCGCCCGATACCCACTGGTCCCAGATCAGCCGCTCGCGGGAGTGCGTGGGCTCAGGCGCGGCAAGCGTGATGCCGAGGTCGCGTCGCACGCCGGCAACGACCACGCGATGGCGCTTCTGCGCCGCGCCGAAGTCGGCCGCGTTGACCTTGAGCACGAGCACGGCGTACTCGGCGTCGGTAGCACCCAGGCGACGCAGATGCTCCGCGCGCGCCTCGCCCTGGTCACGCGCCGCGCTGGGCGCGCGCAGATGCGCCGTGATCCAGGCCAGGTAGTCGGCGAACGCCGGACGCGCCAGGCCGCGCACGTTCTCGAACAGGAAGGCGCGCGGCCGCAGCTCGCGCACCGCGCGGATCGCCTCGGGCCACATGTCCCGGGCGTCGCCCTCGCCCTTGTGCTTGCCGCCGATGGAGAACGGCTGGCAAGGCGGCCCGCCCGCCACCAGATCCAGCCGGCCGCGAATCTTGCCCCAGTCGATCCCGCGCACGTCGCCCTGTAGAAAGGGCCAATCGCGGACGTGCTCGACGCCCGCCGCCTTGTTGTGCGCGAGGGTCGCGCAGGCGTCGGCGTTCCACTCGACCATCTTGACGTGCTCGAAGCCGGCCCGGGCGGTTCCCAGGGCCAGTCCTCCGCACCCACTGAATAGCTCCACGCTGCGCATGATCGCCTTCCTCATCGAACGTCGAACGGGAGCATGGGGCCGCCGGCGGCGCCGTCCACGCTATCGATCAGATGGTCCACGGCGCGACGGATCAGCCAGGTCACCGTCACCTTGTTGGCGTCCGCGATGCGCTCCAGCGCCGCGAATTGCTCCTTGGTGAACGTGGTGGTGTACCTCTTGGCGTTCTTGCCGTCCTTGCCCATCGCCGATCCTCCGCAGATTCCATCCTGAATCCGCGGAAATCCGCGGATAGTTGCATCTTAGGCAACGGGACGGTGGAGGGCAAGCGGAATTTGCGGGAACTCGCGTGGATTTGCGGGGCGCGTCACCAAGCGCCGCGCGGCGGGCTCGTCGGCAGGGTGACCCACATGAATTTGCGATCTTCGAGCGCGCTGGCGACGACCTCGATCAGGGCCTCACCCACATAAATTTACGGAGACCCAAGCTTTCGACGGGGTGGA
>JAKAXT010000043.1 GCA_021816425.1 Pseudomonadota bacterium
CCGATCTCGGCGGCGCGCGGAGCCCGACGCCAAATAGATCAAGAAGACCCCCTGTGATAAGGCTGCCCCGTCAGGCTACTGTAGGCACGATACAGCTGCTCGGCCAGAATCACCCGCACCAAGGCGTGAGGGAACACGAGCGGCGAGAGCGACCAACGATCCGAGGCCGCCCCGAGGCACTCGTCCGAGAGCCCCTCGGCGCCCCCGATCAGGAACGCCACGGGGCGGCCGGAGCCAAGCCAGGTCCCGAGATCGCGTGCCAGGGCCTCGCTCGTGCGCATGCGCCCCTGGACATCGAGCGCGACGAGAAAGGCCGCGCCCGGCGCGGCGGCAAGGAGCCTGCGGCCCTCTTCGCGCTTCAATCTCTCCAGGTCCCCGGCGCGCGTCCACCGGGCGGGCGCGATCTCGGTCAGCTCCAGGCGATAGGGGCCGGGCAGGCGGCGCGCGTAGTCCTCGAATCCGGCCTGCACCCACCCCGGGGTGCGCGTACCGACCGCGAGCAGCCTCAGGGCCACGACCTAGCCCCGCGGCCGCAACTTCCGCCGGACGTCCTCCTTCCCCCCGAATTCCTCGGACCAGAGCTTTTCCAGGGCGTAGAAGGCCCGCGTCTTCGGGTGCATGACGTGCGTTATCACCTCCCCGCAGTCGATGAGCACCCACTCCCCCTCGCCGAGCCCCTCGACGCCCTGCGGCTTGTAGCCGGCCTCGCGCAGGCGGTCATCGACCTTGCGGCCGATCGACGTCACATGGCGGGTCGATGTCCCGCTCGCCACGATCATGGTGTCGGCGATGTCAGTCAACGCGCGCACGTCCAGGACCACGACGTCATCGGCCTTGGCCTCCTCCAGCGCCTCTCGCACCAATTCAACTTTCGTCATTCCGCGATGCTCTCCGATACAGTCCGTGCGCTTCAATATAATCCGGGACCCCGTCTGGCAACCACGCTACGGGCGCCGTCCCGTCCGCCAGCGCCTGCCTGAGGGCGGTTGCGGACTCCGGACGGGCGCTCGCCGTGAACAGGAAGGCCCGTCCCGAGCCGGTTTCCAGCAGGGCCTCGGGGGTCTCCACGAGGCGCGGCCGGATCCACTCCGGGAGCGCGCCCTCGAGGCCGGGGCGACTCACTATGACAACATGCGCAAGCCCCAGTATCCGCCGCCAGCGATGCCAGGCGGGCAGGCTCACGAAGGCATCCATGCCCAGGATCAGGGCGAGCGGCTCCTTGTGGCGGGCCCGCAGGACGGCGAGCGTGTCGACCATATAGGAGGGGCCCTCGCGCTCATACTCGGTCTCGTCGATCGCAAACCTGCGATCGGAAGCGAGCGCGAGCCTCAGCATGGCGAGCCGGTCGCGGGCGCAGGCGGTGGGCGCGGGCCTGTGCGGGGGGCGGGCCGCGGGGACGAAGATGATCCGCGACAGGGGCAAGGCCCGCATGAGGGCATCGGCGACCGCGACATGGCCGCAGTGCACGGGATCGAAGGTCCCGCCGAAGACCCCCAAGAGCCTTGCGCTACCGGCGGATATGCCCGTCACCCCAAACCACGAACTTCTGGGACGTCAAACCCTCGAGCCCCACCGGGCCGCGCGCGTGGAGCTTGTCGGTGCTTATGCCGATCTCGGCGCCGAGGCCGTATTCGAACCCATCGGCAAAGCGCGTCGAGGCGTTCACCATCACCGAACTCGAATCGACCTCGTGCAGAAAGCGCTGGGCGCGCGTCCAGTTCTCGGTCACGATCGCGTCGGTATGGTGGGAGCCATAGCGCGCGATGTGGGATATGGCCTCGTCGAGCCCGGCCACGACCCGGATCGCGAGTATGGGCGCGAGGTACTCCGCCTCCCAGTCCTGCTCGGTGGCGGCGAGCGCCCATGAGATCCGGTCGCGGGTCCTGGGACAGCCGCGCAGCTCGACCCCGTGCTCCTTGTAGGCGCGCGCAAGCGGTGGCAGAAGCTCGTCGGCGCGGCTTTCGGCGACGAGCAGGGTCTCCATGGCGTTGCACACCCCGTAGCGCTGCGTCTTGGCGTTTACCGCCACGGCCTGCGCCTTGGCGGCATCCGCGTCGTCATCCAGGTAGACGTGGCAGACCCCGTGCAGGTGCTTCAGGACCGGCATGCGGGCCTCGGTCGCAACGAGTTCCACCAGGCCCTTGCCGCCGCGCGGGACCAGCAAGTCGACGAACCGGTCCATATGCAGGAGCTCGGCCACGGCGGCCCGATCCGCGGTCTCCACGAGCCCCACGGCCCCGGACGGGAGCCCGGCCGCGGCCAGACCGTCCTTCAGGCAACGGCCGATGGCGGTATTCGAGTGCAAGGCCTCCGACCCCCCGCGCAGAATGACGGCGTTGCCGGACTTGAGACAAAGTCCGGCGGCATCGGCAGTCACGTTCGGACGCGATTCGTAGATGATGCCGATCACGCCGAGCGGCACGCGCATGCGTCCGACCTGAATGCCGGAGGGGCGCGCCGCAAGCCCCGTGATCTCGCCGACCGGGTCGGGAAGCGCGGCGATCTCCCGGAGGCCGCGCGCCATCTGCTCGATACGCTCGAAGGTGAGCACCAGGCGATCGACCAGGGCATCGTCGAGTCCGGCTTCGCGCGCGGCCGAGACGTCCTTGGCGTTGGCCTCCCGGACCTCGGCCGCGCGCGAGAGCAGGAGGTCCGCGGTCGCCGACAGCGCGGCATTCTTCATGCCCGTCGCGGCCCGCGCCATGGCCGGCGCCGCATCGCGCGCCGTCCGTCCCAAACCCTCCATATATGCCGTTATGTCCTTCATCCCCTCGCCCCGTCCCCGCCCGACATCCCCGCAAGCCCCATGGCCACGCGCTCTATCATAACCCAAGCGTCGCCCGTGGCCCGCCCCTTGTTTGTCCGGTCGAGTTCCGCGCAGTGAAGGACCAGGCGCCGCAGGCGCGCGGCTGGCAAACGGCGCGCCGCCGCCAGAAGCAGGGCCTGACGGGCAGGCCAGACCCGCTCGCGCCGGAAGAGGTCGGCGAGCGACGCCTTTTTGGTCTGCAAGAACGCGATCCGGCTCAGGAGGCGTATCTCCCGCGCCAGCGCCCACGACACCAGTATCGGGTCTCGCGCCTCGGTGCGCAAGCGATCCACATAGCGGTGCGTAGCCGCCAGATCGCCCTTCAGGGCCATATCCGCGACGGCAAACACATCGAAGCGCGCCTCGTCGCCCAGGATGGCCGCCAGGGCCTCGACGTCGGGGCTGGGCTCGGCCTTCAGCCGCGCGATGGCATCGGCCGCCGCGCCCATGTTGCCTTCCGTGAAATAGCTGATGCGCCGGGCGATCTCTTCGTCGACGATCCCGGCCTCCCGCAGCCGCGCCCGCACCCAGGCGAACAGCCGCTCGCCGGACAAGGCGGTGGCGACCACCACGTGCCCCGCCGAGGCGACCGCCTCGACCCAGGCGGCCTTCAGGGCCGCACGGTCGAGCGCGCCCGTGACCACGAGCAAGACCTCGCCCGGCGCGATCAGGGGCAGACACGCCGGGAGCTCGCGGCCGAGGGTCTCGCGGCTTTCGCGGGCGCGCAGCTCGTAGAGGCTGCGCGAGCCGAAGAGCGAGGGCGAGGACAGGGCCTCCCGAAACCGCACCCAGGAAAACCCGCCCTCCAGGAAAAACCGCTGGCGCTCGTCCATGCCGGCCGCCGCAGCGGCCAGGACGATGCTCGCCGCCGCCTCCTCCACCAGAAACGGCTCGTCCCCGCACACGAGGTATACCGGTCGCAGATCCTTGAGCCGCGCCGGCAGGTCCTCAGCCTTTAGGTGCATGGCTTCGGGCCTTGGACTGTGTCGCGGGCGCGGCGGCGGTCGCCGGCGGCTTGTAGGCGGCGAGCCCCCAGACGATCTGGCGCGCGGCGGCGCGGCGCATACGGCGCTTCAAATACGCCTCCTCACGGGCCATCGCCAACACGTAGCGCGGATCGAAGCTGTACTCGCGCTGGACGCGCACCGTCCGCGGCGCCATGAGGACCCGCCCGCGCGGCCCGACGACGCTGAAGGTTACGGCATAATCCAGAAGGTAGGCGCTCGCGCCCCCGTTGCTGTTGATGGTCACGATCACGGGGTTCAGGGTCTCACCCTCGAGCAGGAGCGTGGGCGCCTTGCGGTGGTCGACGACCTGCACGCCCCGATCCTCCAGGGCGCGACGCACGACGAGCACGAGCCCCGGATACTTGAGCCCGCTCGAGGGCATGCGCACCCGCAGGACCGCCAGGGAGGACGGCAGGGAGAACTCGCGGGCGCCGCGCAAGTGGAAGCCGCAGCCGGCGAGGAGCATCACCCCCAGCAACACGGCGGTCAAGCGCTTCATGACGGTCTCCGTTTGAGGGGTCGACTAGGTCGCCACGATATTGACGAGGCGGCCCGGCACGACCACGACCTTGGCCACCGCCTTCCCGTCCAAATGCCTCCGAACCGCCTCGTCCGCCAGGGCCTGCGCCTCGATGGCGGCGCGATCACAATCGGCATCGACCGTGATCTCGGCGCGGCGCTTGCCGTTGACCTGAACGACGAGGCGCAAGGTCGCGCGCTTCAAGGCCTCCGCATCGACCACGGGCCACGGGGCATCGACGACGGGTGTCGGCCCGAGCCGCAGGTCCTGCCAAAGCCTGTGGGTGATATGGGGGACGATGGGCGCGAGCAGGCGCAACAGCAGGCTCAGCCCCTCCCGCAGAAGGCGCGAGCCGGAATCGGACACCGGCTCGTCCAGGAGCTTTTGCAGCATGTTGGCGAAGCTCATGCAGGCCGCCACCACGGTATTGAAGTGATAGCGCTCGTAGTCACGCAAGGCCTGGTCGAGCAAGGTCTGCATGTCGGCGCGCGCGAGCCTATGGGCCTCATCGTAGCCGCCCGGGGCCGGCGCGGGCCGGGCCGCGACCCCGTGGGCGAGCGCCCAGAGCCGCTTCAGGAAGCGGTGGGCGCCGGCGACCGCATCGTCGCTCCATTCCAGGGACTGCTCCGGCGGGGCGGCGAACATGATGAAAAGGCGGGCCGTGTCGGCGCCGTATTGATCGATCAGGGCCTGCGGATCGACCGTGTTGCCCTTGGACTTGGACATCTTGGTCCCGTCCTTCAGCACCATGCCCTGCGTCAGAAGCCGCGTGAAGGGCTCGTCGTTGGAGACCAGGCCCTCGTCGCGCATGAGCCGGTTGAAGAAGCGGGCATAGAGCAGGTGGAGGATCGCATGCTCGATCCCGCCGATGTACTGGTCGACCGGCAGCCAGTGCCGGACGCGGGCATCGAGCATCTGCCCCTCGTTGTCGAAGGAGCAATAACGGGCGTAGTACCACGACGACTCCATGAAGGTGTCGAAGGTGTCGGTCTCGCGGCGGGCGGCGGCACCGCATTGCGGGCAGGAGACGTTCAGGAAATCGGCGCGCGCGGCGAGGGCCGATCCGCCCTTGGTGATGACCACGTCCTCCGGCAGGACCACCGGGAGATCCTGGTCGGGCACGGGCACCACGCCGCAGGTCTCGCAATGGATCATCGGAATGGGCGTCCCCCAGTACCGCTGGCGCGACACGCCCCAGTCGCGCAGCCGCAGCTGGACGCGCGCGGCCCCCGCGCCGATCCGCGCCAGGGCCTCCACGACGCGCCCCCGCGCCTCGTCCGAGGCAAGACCCGTGAAGGGACCCGAATCGACCAGCCGTCCCGCGCCGGTGTAGGCCGCATCGGCCACCAGATCCTGCGGCCGGCCCTCATAACCGTCCGGCACCACCACCGGGACGATCGGCAGGTGGTAGCGGGTCGCAAACGCGAAATCGCGCTCGTCGTGCGCCGGAACCGCCATGACGGCGCCTTCGCCGTAACCCATGAGCACGAAATTGGCGACATAGACCGGCAGGCGGCGCCCGGTCAGCGGGTGGGTCGCGCAAAGGCCGGTGTCGACACCGCGCTTCTCCATGGTCTCGAGGGCCGCCTCCGCGGTCTGCGCCACCCGGCATTCGTCACGAAAGCGCGCCACCTCGGGACGGTCGGCGCAGGCCAGGACCGCGAGCGGGTGCTCGGAGGCCACCGCGAGATAGGTGGCCCCCATCAGGGTGTCCGGTCGGGTGGTGAAGACGGTGAGCGGGCCATAACCTTCCACGAGGAAGCGGATCTCCGCGCCCTCGGAGCGCCCGATCCAGTTGCGCTGCATGGTGGCCACCCGTTCCGGCCAGCCAGGAAGCGCCTCGAGCCCGGAGAGGAGTTCATCGGCGAAGGCCGTGATCCGCAGGAACCATTGCGGGATCTCGCGGCGCTCGACCTCCGTGTCGCAGCGCCAGCAGCGCCCCTCCACGACCTGCTCGTTGGCGAGCACGGTCTGGTCCTTGGGACACCAGTTGACGGGCGCCGTGGCCCGATAGGCGAGCCCCTTGCGGTAGAGGCGCGTGAACAGCCATTGCTCCCAACGGTAGTACTCGGGACGGCAGGTGGTGATCTCGCGCCGCCAGTCGTAACCGAGACCCAGGCGCTTCAGCTGGTCGCGCATGGCGGCGATGTTTTCGTAGGTCCATTGCGCCGGCGGCACGCCGTTGCGCTCCGCGGCGCCCTCCGCGGGCAACCCGAAGGCATCCCAGCCCATGGGCTGCAGGACGTTCATGCCCTGCATGCGCCGCCAGCGGCTGATCACATCCCCCAGGGTGTAGTTGCGCACATGCCCCATATGCAGGCGCCCCGAGGGGTAGGGAAACATCGACAGGCAATAGAACTTGGGGCGCGAGGCATCTTCGGTCACCTCGAAACTCCGCGCCTCGGCCCAATAGCCCTGGGCCTCGCGCTCTACATCGATCGGGGAATAACGTTCATCCATCGGACCCGGGGCTCACTTCTTGCAATGGCGGTGGCCTATTATCCATAGAAACCGCCGGCGCGTCTCCCGGGGGTCGACGCAGGCCCCGCGGGGCCCGCGCCCCCCACCGAAGGCCGCGTGACGGACCGCGAGGCCCCTCACGAAGCCGGGAGGCCGCGCCCGATCCCCGGAACGAAAGCCGAGACCGCGCACCCCTTTCGCGGCCTCCGGCGCGCCCCGGCGCCGATCGAGGACCGCCCCCGGCCCCTGCACGGCCTCGGCGCGGGCCGTGCGCGCCATGAACGAGGCCGCCTGCGGGCCTTCCTGCCGCCGCCCCTCGGCGCTTCGAGTTTCGCGCGCCCGGGGGCGACCGGTCCGGAGGCGCTAAAAATCCCCCGGGCGCGGGGATCGCAAGCTCGTTTGGCGTCGTCGCCATGCGGTCGCGGCCACAAGCAGCGAAACCGCCAGCAGGACGCCGGCGTCCCCGTAGCGGTCATAGGGGGTGAGTCCGGCATAAGGCTCGGCGACCACGGTCAGCACGCCTTCGCGGAAGGCCGGCAGACGGGCATGGATGCGCCCGGTGTGGCTCACGTACGCGGTGATGCCGTCGTTGGTCGCGATCAGCATGTCGCGCCCGGCCTCGGCGGCGCGCAATTGCGCGATCTCGAGCTGCTGAGGGGCCTCGTTCGAATGCCCGTACCAGGCATCGTCGCTCACGTTCACGAGCAGGGTCGCGCTCGGGAGCCCCTGGGTGACCAAGGCGCCGTAGGCGACCTCGTAACAGACCGAAACGCCGATCCTCGCGTGCGCCGCCCGCAGCGGCGCCTCCGCGCCGTGCCAGGCCGTGAAGCTCGACATGGGGATGTGCAGGACGTCGAGGAGGGGGTTCAGGAGCGCAGGCCACGGCAGGTACTCGCCGAAAGGCACGAGATGGCGCTTCCGATAGAAGCCGTCGTGGCGACCGACGCTCATCACCGCGTTGTAGATCGGCCCGTTCGGCGCGTAGGCATTGCCCTCCACGACGCCGAACAGGAAGTGTCTGCGAGCCGTCCGGGCGAGATGCTTCAGGTAGGGAATGAAGCGGCGGCGCAACTGGTGCGAATAGCCGGGGACCGCCGTCTCCGGCCAGATGACGAGCCGACCGTCGCTCTTGCGCGTCAAGGCGAGATAGCGGGCGATGACGGCGCGGCGGGCCCGCGGATTCCACTTGGCGTAGGGGGAGATGTCGCCCTGGATCAGCGACGCCGTCACAGGACGCCCGGCGCGATGGACGAAAGAGAGCGTCGCAAGCGAAGGCGTGGCCGCGGCGATGAGCACGAGCCACCAGAGGCCGCGGCGCCGCCCGCGCAGCGCCTCCACGGCGAGCGTGCCGACCAGCGCCAACACAAACGAAAGCCCGAGAACCCCCACGAGAGGCGCGAGACCCATGAGCGGCGGAAGGCTCGCCGCGTACCCCAGGTCGAGCCACGGAAAGCCGGTCAAAAAGACCCCGCGCACCCACTCGCCCGCAACCCAGAGGGCCGCGAAGAGCCACGGATCGAGCCCGTCCCGGGTGCGCAGACGGACGAAGACCGCGCATACCAGGCCCACGTAGCTCGCCAGGATCGACACGAACAGGGCCCACGCAAATGCCGCAAGCGGTGCCGGCATGCCCCCGAAACGCGTAAGCGTGAGGTAGACCCAGGGGACGCCGAAGGCAAACAGGCCCGCCCCGAACCAAAACCCGCGCGCGAAGGCCTGACGTCCCGACACGGCGCCCAAAAGCAGGTAGAGGCCCGCGAGGCCAAGCGGCGCCGCCCATACCTGCCGATAGGGGGCAAACGCCAGATTCAGGAACGCGCCCGCCGCGAACGCCGCCATCCAGGCGGCGCCGCCTGCGAATCGCTTAGCCGGCCACTTGATTTTCTTCGGCAATCGGAACGACTTTCAGGAGATGGACCCTGCGTGAATCGGCACGCAGCACTTCGAATCGCAGGCCCCCGACATCGAGGCGCTCGCCGCGCTTGGGCACGCGTCCGAGCATGGTCATGACCAGGCCGCCGATCGTGTCGACTTCCTCGTCATCATAATCGGTACCGAAATATTCGTTGAATTCCTGGATCGGCGTAAGCGCCTTGGCCACGAACTCGTGCTCGCCCCTTTGCATGATCATGACATCGTCGACGTCCAGATCATGTTCGTCTTCGATCTCGCCCACGATCTGCTCCAGGACGTCCTCGATCGTGACGAGACCCGCCACGCCGCCATATTCGTCGACCACGATGGCCATGTGATTGCGACTGGACCGGAAATCCCGCAGCAGCACGTCGAGGCGCTTGCTCTCCGGCACGAACACCGCCGGCCGGAGCAAATCGTAGACATTGAACGTGGAGCGCTGCTCGTCGTGAAAATACCGCAGCAGGTCCTTCGCGAGCAGGATGCCGACCACCTTGTCCTTGTCGCCGTCGATGACCGGGAAGCGCGAGTGGCCGGTCTCGATCACGCGCGGCAGGTAGCGCTCCGGCGGGTCGGCCCGATCGATCACGTCCATCTGCGCGCGTGGCACCATGATGTCCCGGACGCGCATCTCGGCGACCTGGAACACGCCCTCTATCATGTCGAGCGCATCGCTTCCAATGAGACCGCGGTCATGCGCGTCCCGCAACGTCTCGCGCAGCGCGTCGCGATCCTCTGGCGCGCCCCATAAAACGTGTCCAAGCCGATCAAGGAATGATCGCCCCGGTCCGTGTCCGTTATCTTCCTGAGCCATGACTCAACGATAAGGGTCCGCGAACCCCAAACCCTCCAATATCCGTGTTTCCCGTGCTTCCATAACTCGTGCGTCCTGGTCCGTCTCGTGATCGAAACCCTGAAGGTGGAGTATACCGTGAATGAGGAGATGCGCCCAATGGGCGTCTTCGGGGCGGCAGGCCTCTGCGGCCTGTACCTTGACAAGCGGCGCACAAATGACGATATCGCCCAAAAACCGCGTCCGGCCGGGCTGCGCGTCCTCGTAGGGGAACGACAACACGTTCGTGGGCCCCGCGCGCCCCCGGAAACGCCCGTTCAGATCCGCGGATTCGGCCTCGGTCACGATGCGCAGAGAAAGCCGCGCGCTTCCCTCGGCATCGGCCAGCGCCGCCTTGCACCAGCGCGCCAACGCCGTCCGTGGCGGAACCCGGCAGCCCTCGCAGGCGAGACTCAGATCGAGGTGCAGGCGCGGCACGCCTAAACGGACCGCTCGTGCGCCTCGTAGGCCTCGACGATGCGCTGGACCAGCGGGTGGCGCACGACATCGGCGCTCGCGAAGTGCGTAAACGCTATCCCTTCCACGCCCTTTAGGATCTGCAAGACCTGACGGAGACCCGAGAGCTCGGGGCGCGGGAGGTCGATCTGCGTGACATCGCCCGTGACCACCGCGGTCGCGCCGAACCCAAGACGCGTCAGGAACATCTTCATCTGCTCAACGGTCGTGTTTTGCGCCTCGTCCAGGATGATGAAGGACTCGTTCAGGGTCCGTCCGCGCATGAAGGCGAGGGGCGCGACCTCGATGATGCCCTTTTCGATGAGCTTCGCGACCCGCTCGGGACCCAGCATGTCGTGGAGGGCATCGTAAAGCGGCCGCAAGTAGGGGTCGACCTTCTGCTCGAGATCGCCGGGCAGGAAACCCAGGCGCTCGCCCGCCTCCACCGCCGGCCGCACGAGGACCACGCGCTGCGCGCGCCCGGTCTCCAGCGCATCCACGGCGCAGGCCACCGCCAGAAAGGTTTTTCCGGTGCCCGCAGGCCCCACGCCGAAGGTGATGTCATGCGTCAAGATATTCCGGATATACGCACGCTGCGCGTCCGTGCGCCCATAGACGCGCTGCTTGGGCATGCGCAACTCTGTTGGCGGCTCGTGATCGTCGCGAGTCCTCGACACTTCTTTCAATGCCATGTTGACCCCCGAAGGTGTGATGGCCTGGGATTGTCCGGTGACCGCGTAAAGGGCGGTGATCAGACGCTGGGCGTGGCGGGCTCGATCATGGTGGCCTGTTATGCGGAATTGATTGCCGCGATTGGCGATCTCCACCCCGAGACTGCCCTCGATCTGGCGGAGATGCTCGTCAAGTTGACCGCAGAGGCGTGACAGCCGTTCGCTGTCGGGGGGTTGCACCGTAAACTGTATCGCCTGCGACTTCGTGCTCAAGGAATGGCGGCCTCCCGTGGTTTCAGTATAGCCGATCCGGCGGCGTTCTCGACGGAAAGGAGTCGGCCGCGCATGGAATTGGGTCGCGCCTCCGTGATTTCGACGGTCGCGAAGCACCCGACCAGGTCCCCGGTGCCCCCCGGAAAATTGACGACCCGGTTGTTCTCCGTCCGCCCGGAGAGGTCGCCCCGCCCGCGTGGCGCGGGCCTGTCGATCAAGATCCGCTCCGCACGCCCGATCATACGTCGGCTTATGGCGGCCGCATGCTCGAGATTCAAGGCCTGGACCCGCGCGAGCCGTTTTGCCTTTACCTCGGGCGGCACGTCGTCCGGGAGGGACGCGGCCGGGGTGCCGGGGCGCGGACTGTAGGCGAAGCTGTAGGACAGGTCGAACCTCATTTCCTCGATCAACGCCATGGTCGCCTCGAAGTCGTCCTCGGTCTCGCCCGGGAAACCGACGATGAGATCGGTCGAGAGGCTGATGTCGGGCCGTATCAAGCGCAGCCGCGCCACCTTCTCGCGATATTCGGCAACCCCGTATCCCCGCTTCATGCGCGCGAGCACCGCGTCCGAGCCGCTTTGCACCGGCAGGTGGAGGTGGCTTACGAGCTTAGGCTCGGTGGCGAAGGCATCGAGCAGGCTGTCTTCGAACTCCAGCGGGTGCGACGTCGTGAAGCGGATGCGGCCGATCTCCTCGATCTCCGCGACATAACTTATGAGCGTGGCGAGGTCGGCGGTGCGCCCGGTGCGCCTGAGGCCCCGATAGGCATTCACGTTCTGGCCGAGCAGCGTGACCTCGCGCACCCCCTGCTCGGCGAGCCTCGCGATCTCCGCCAGGACATCGTCGAACGGCCGGCTGAACTCCTGACCGCGGGTGTAGGGCACCACGCAAAAACTGCAGTATTTACTGCACCCCTCCATGATCGACACGAAGGCCCGCGGGCCGTCTGCGCGCGGCTCCGGGAGATGGTCGAACTTCTCCATCTCCACGAACGCGATATCGACCCGCGGATTCCGGGCGCGCGCATCGGTCAGAAGCGCGGGCACCCGGTGCAGGGTCTGGGGGCCGAACACGAGGTCCACGTAAGGGGCGCGTCTGCGGATCTCCTCGCCCTCCTGGCTTGCCACGCAACCGCCGACCCCGATCACGACGCCCGGGCGCGCGGCCTTCCATTCACTCAGCCGGCCGAGATCGGAAAAGAGCTTTTCCTGGGCCTTCTCCCGCACGGAGCAACTGTTCACGAGCAGCACGTCGGCGCGCGCCGGATCATCCACCCGCACGAGGCCGTGGGTCTCGTACAAGAGATCCGCAAGCCGCGTCGAGTCGTACTCGTTCATCTGACAGCCGTAAGTCTTGATATAAACAGCGCCCGCCATTCCCGCTCCTCAATGGGATTTACAATACCGGCCTTGCCGTCCAATTTCCAGCCGGGAAGAGGGAGGGGCGGGCCGGACGCGACCGCGCGGCCGGGCGGCGTCCGCCGGGGCGCCACAGCGGGCATCAGGACGCGGGCCCGGCATCCCCGTCGGATCAGCGTGTAGGCCCCATGGAGCTCGGGGCGCGCACGGTGGCGGCGCCAACGACCGGGCCAGGCGGCGAGGCGCGCACGATCCCCCGCCGTCCGACAGACCGTTCCCTGCCCGGCCGCGGACGCCTCGGCGTGTTCATAGAGAGACGCGTGGCTGTCGGTGATCCGGACGAGGGCGATCGCGGGCATGGGGCCGCTCTCGAGGAGGCCCGCATCGCGCCATCGGCCCTAACGCCCGGCTTCGCGCCGCGACCGCCCGGGCCGCGCGCGAGGAATCAGGCCTTGAGCGTGACGCTACGCAGTTCGATCGGCGCGCCGCTGCCCGTATCGAAGGTGACGGCGGCCTCGAGGCCGGCGCGCGCGACCTGTTCGGCATCCGTGTCCTGATCATACACGGCGTGCATGGCGCCGAGGGCATACTGCTCCCCGGAACCGAAGGCGTAGAACTTGGTGTACTCGAGCACCGTGCGCTTGGAGCAGACGCCGAATATGCCGTGCGCGTTCGCGATCAGGAGACTCACCTGCATGGACTCGAAGGCCTCTTCGCCGGCTTCCCCGTCCAACCTCAGGAAATAATGGTCCTTCAGGATGCCGTGCAGTTGCAGGCTCGTCTTGTAGATATCGTTGACCCCCTTGAAGGATCGCCGGCAGGAGGTCTCCTGGAAGATGTTCCGCAGCGCCATATCCATGGCCGCATGCCCGGTCACGGCAAGCCACGTGCCGTCCACGCTGATCAGCTTGCTCGAATTCTTGACGAAGGCGGCCGACTCACGCTGATCGCCATAAGTGCCCAGCGTGTCGGCCCCGATCACGGCCGTGTCGCCCTTTCGAACCACCACTATCGTCGTCATGATCCCGCCCTGAAGAGCTCGCCTTTGGCCGACGAGACCACATTCGCGCGGCCTGTCTCGCTGCACTTTGACCCGAGCCGGCCCGCCCCTTTACTATGCGGCGAGTATACGGTCGCCCAAAGCCCATGAGCAATCCATCGGAACACCCGACCCCCCCATCTTCGCAGGACCCGGTCGCAGTCGCCCAAAGACTGCTGCGGGCCTGCGTGCACTGCGGCTTTTGCAACGCCACCTGCCCCACCTATCAACTCACGGGCGACGAACGCGAAGGCCCCCGCGGGCGTCTCTATTTGATGAAGGATCTCCTGGCGGGCGCGGCGGCGGGCGCGGATCTCGCGCCGCTCGCCCATTGCCTGGGCTGCCGATCCTGCGAGACCACCTGTCCGGCCGGCGTCCATTACGGCGAGATACTCGATACGGTGCGCGAACACACGGAAGAGCGGCGGCCGGCGCTGCAAAGGGCCCTGGATCGCGTCTCCGAAGCGCTACTCGGCGCCCGCACGCCCCTCGCGACGGTCATGCGCACCGCGCGCGCCCTGCGCCCGATCGCGCCCAAGGCCCTGAAGCAGCGGATCCTGCCGAGCACAAAAGGGCTCAGGTGGCCGGCGGTGCGTCACGCGCGGCGCGTGGGGCTGCTCATCGGCTGCATCCAGCCGGCGCTGCGCCCCGACCTGGACGTGAAGGCGGCCATCGTCCTAGACCATCTCGGCATCAGCGCGCAGCCGCTCGGCCCTGCCTGCTGCGGCGCCTTGCCCTACCATCTTCAGGCCCACGAGAAGGGACGCGCCCGCGCGCTTCAGGCCCTCGCGCTCGGCACGGCCGATGAACTGCAGGGGGTGACGAGCACCGCCACGGGATGCACCGCCTTCCTGCGGGACTACGGGCGACTGCTCCAGGATACGGACCAGGCGGCGCGGGCGCAGTCCTTCGCCGCCACGGTGACCGATCTGGCCGCCTGGATCGATCCGGCGCGCCTCCCCCTGCTCCCGCCGCCGTTGCGACGGGACATCGCCTGGCACGCGCCCTGCAGCCTGCAGCACGCCTTGAAGGGGGCCTTGCGCATCGAGGCCATCTTGCAGGCGCTGGGCCACAAGCTGGTCCCGACCGCCGACCCGGCGCTCTGCTGCGGCTCGGCCGGACCCTATTCCTTGCGTCACCCTCGCCTGGCCCGCGCGCTCGGCCGACGGAAGTGGCAGGCATTGACCGGCGCCTCCCCGGCGCTCGTCGTGACCGCCAACATCGGATGCCAGCAGCATCTCGCAAGTCACGGGGATCGACCGGTCGTCCACTGGCTGGACCTCGTCTACGAGGCGCTCACCAATCCGGATAGAGCCGGCCGCGATTCAGAATACCGCGCGGATCCAGCGCCGCCTTCACGCGCGTCATGAGGGCCATGGCGGCGGGCGGGGGCGCGGCCCACGGGCCCATGCTGCGATCGGCGCCGAAGAGCCGCATCGCCTGACCCCGCAGACGCGCGGCGAGCTCATAGACCGCCGTGGCGTCGCCCCTTACGCGCCAGAACCGCTGCGCGCCCGCCCAGTCGATGACGGTATCCTCGGGATCCCAGGGGCTCTCGGGCGGCACCATGAGCCGCCACAAGTCCCCCGGGCGCTCGAAAAACGTCCCGCGCAGATCGCGCAGATCCGTAAAGACGCCGGAGTCCCCGACCTCGCCCCCCACGACCGCGCGGGCCTGCGCCACGCGCGCCGCCAGACCCGCCAGGCGCACATGCAATACGCCGCCCGCGTAGCTCGCGCCGGTCAGGGGCAGGGCCGACTCCCACCGCCGCAACGCGGCGCGGGCCGTCGGCCAATCCTGGTCGAGGCGCACGACCGCCTGGGCCTCGGGCCGCCGCGCGGTGCGCAGGCTGACATCGAGCAAAAGGCCCAGGGTGCCGTAGGCGCCGACCATGAGGCGGGAGACGTCGAAGCCCGCGACGTTCTTCAGGACCTGGCCCCCGAAGCGCACGACCTCGCCCGTCCCGGACACGAGGCGCGCGCCGAGCACGGCATCGCGCAAGGCCCCGGTGTAGGGCCGCCCGGGTCCCGTGAGCCCGACTGCCACGGCGCCGCCGATCGTGGAGCTGGCACCGAAGCGGGGCACGTCGACCGTCAAGACCTGACCCTCCCGCGCCAGGATCTCCTCGAGGGCCGCGATCGGCGTCCCGGCGCGCACCGTGACGACGAATTCGGAGGGATCGTAGGCGACGATGCCGGTATGGCCGGCGACCGAAAGCGGTGCCCCCATGGGCGCGCGACCCAACGCCCGGCGCGTACCCCCGCCGATGATCTCCACCGGGGCGGCCTGCTCGTAGGCCTCACGGACCCTGGCCGCCAGGAGCGTGGTGTCGTCATTGTCCTTCAAGGGGGTCTCCAAAGGGGCGGGGCCGCGATCGCCAGGCATCGACGGAGGCGGCACCCTAGAAGCGCTCGAGGTGGGGAAACGGGGGATGGCCGCCATGCACATGCATGCCGCCCGCCTCCACGCAACGCGCCGGGGTCGGCACGGCCTTGCCTGGATTCAGCAGGTGATGCGGGTCGAACGCGGATTTCAGGGCATGAAAGGTGGCGAGTTCGGCGGCCGTGAACTGGGCGCACATGCCGTCGAGCTTCTCGACGCCGACCCCATGCTCACCGCTGATCGTCCCGCCATGCGCCAGGCAGAGCCGCAATATGTCGGCGCCCAAGGCCTCGACCCGCTCGAGCTGACCCTCGATCGCGGCATCGTACAGGATGAGCGGATGGAGATTGCCATCGCCCGCATGGAACACATTGGCCACCGGCAACTCGTAGCGGCGCGAGAGCGCGGCGATCTCGGTCAGGACCGGCACCAGGGAGCGTCGGGGTATGGTGCCGTCCATGCAGTAATAGTCCGGCGCAAGCCGTCCCACCGCCGGGAACGCCGACTTGCGGCCGAGCCAGAGGCGGCGCCTGTCCTCGTCACTCACCGCCTGTGTCACCGTGAACGCCCCTTGCGCCGTGAAGATCGCGCTGAGCCGCTCCCCCTCGAGGGCGACGGCCAGATCATCGCCATCGACCTCCGCCAAGACCACCGCCGCCGACCCCTCCGGATAAGGGATCCCGGTGTAGTCCTGGGCCGCCGACAGCGCCAGACCGTCCATGAGCTCGAGACCGGCGGGGACGAGCCCCGAGGCCACGACCTCGCTCACGCTCGCCGCCGCCGCTTCGAGCGACCGGAAGGACGCGAGGTAGGCCACCGTCGACGGCGGCTTGGGCCATAGCCGCACCGTGATCTCGACGACCACCCCGAGCAGTCCCTCGGAGCCGGTCAGAAGCGCGGCCAGATCCAGGGGCCATTCGCCGGTGGGCCCGCCGATGTCGTGCAAGGTGCCGTCCGGATCAAAAAACTTGAGGGCAAGGATGTTGTGGGTCGTGAGGCCGTATTTGAGGCAATGGACACCGCCCGCGTTCTCGGCCACGTTGCCGCCGATCGTGCACGCAATCTGGGAAGACGGATCGGGCGCATAGAAAAGCCCATGGGGGCGCGCGGCCTCCGAGACCGCCAGATTCCGGACCCCGGGCTCGACTCGCGCCGTGCGATTGTCGGGATCCAGGGCCAATATCCGGTTCAGCCGGGCGAGGCTCAGCACGATCCCCTCGGGATGGGGGAGCGCCCCGCCGGAAAGCCCGGTGCCGGCCCCGCGCGCGACCACCGGCACCTCGTATTCGGTGCACAAGGCCAGCACCTGACCCACCTCGGCCGCCGTCCTCGGCAGGGCCACGGCGCGCGGCCGCGCGCGGTAGACCGGCAGCCCATCGCATTCGTAGGCGGCGACCTCGGTCGCCTTCTGGAGAAGGCCATCGGCGGGCAGGATGCGCCGCAGGCGGCGTACGAAGGCCGCGGGCCAGGGGTGGTGGCTCGATTCTACGGTCTGGTTCATCGCATCTATACTGCCGAGCGAACGCCCAGCGGGCAAGCCCGGGAGACGCGCCATGACGAGCAGCACCTTCAGTGTCGACATAGAGCAGATCGAGAATTTCCGCTTCGACGTGCGCTTTGCGCAAGGAGGCATCATAGGCGACGAGCCGCCGCCCGCGGGCCAGGGCAGCGGCCCCCACCCGGCCGAACTCCTGGCCGCCGCGGTGGCCAACTGCCTCATGGCGAGCCTGTTCTTCTGCCTCACCAAGGCCCATGCCGCGACCGGGCCCCTGAAGGCCCGTGCCGAGGGACGCCTCGACCGCAACGCGAGAGGACGGCTGCGGGTGGCCGCCCTAGAGGTTACGCTCGCCGCGCCCGGGGCGACGCCCCGGTGCCTCGCGCTCTTCGAGGACTACTGCGTCGTCACAGAAAGCGTCCGGGCCGGCATCCCGGTGAGCGTCAGGGTCGTAGACGACCACGGCCGTGTACTGCACGAAACATCCTCGCTACACGCCTCCGACCCCGGTCGGCCTGCGGAGTAATATTCGATCGGTCTCGGACTTTCGCTGGTGTCCGCACAACCCGGGGCTCGCGTACATTACAACCGTGCGGGCGGGTTGGCCGCGTGTGACGCTTCTATATTCATGAAAAAGGGAAAGACGCAGATGCGAATGGGAACGGTGAAGTGGTTCAATGAGGCAAAGGGGTTCGGTTTCATATCCCCGCAGGACGGGAGCCCGGACGTGTTCGTGCATTACTCCGCGATCCAGGGCGAGGGCTTCCGGAACCTGTCGGAAGGCCAGGCAGTGGAATTCGAAAGTACGCGAAGCCAAAAGGGCATGCAGGCCACGCACGTGCGGCCGATGCGCTAGGGCGAGGAACGCGGGATCAGGCGCGTCCCGGAAAGGACAGGATCGAGCAGGCGACGGGGTTCCCCCGTCGCCCTCTCGCGCCCCCGTACGCGCGGGTCCGCATACGGCGGTTCGGGGAACGCGCGAGAGGCGCCGCTGCGCCACAAATAGCGAGGCCGGGTGAAGGCGGGAAGGGGAAGGGCGGCATTCCTGGGCGAGGCCCCGGCATTCCGCCCGGGGTCATGCCCATTGACCGGGGACCGCCACGCCCGTTCGGGGTCGAGACCCAAAGGGGTCAGGCGTTCGCGGCGCGTATCCGGGCGCCTCCACGGTCGCCGGAGGAGACGGCGCAACCGTCTGCGCACCCCCTTCACGCTTAGGCGCGCAGGATCACCGTCGTCGCGCGCCGTCCGCGTGTCGGGCGTCACGGCATGGTCCTGCCGACCCCGCGATGCCGCCCCGTATCCGCTTCCGGTTCGTCGTGCCAGCCGGCTTCCTCCGGATTCCCGGCCGCCCGCGACGCCCGCGCCTTCGGCCCCCGGTCCCCGTGTCGGGCGAAGGGCTTCCACCCTTCCGTGAATGCGCCCCGCCGGGCGCACCAAAAAA
>JAKAXT010000138.1 GCA_021816425.1 Pseudomonadota bacterium
ATCTATGGCGCCTCGTTCAGCGCGCTGTTCTCGAGGAGCTTGCGATAGATGCGGGTCTCTTCGGTCACCCGTAGGCAATAGGGAACCTTGACGATGAAGACCCGGTCGAGGAAGGCCTCGTTGCGCTTGTTGTTTCGAAACGCCGCCCATTCCGATTCGTTGCTATGCGCGAGAATGATCCCGTGGTAGGGCATGGCCCCGAAGCCCTCGGTGCCGTTGTAGGTTCCCTCCTGGGTCGCGGTCAACAAGGGGTGCAACATCTTTATCGGCGCCTTGAACATCTCGACGAACTCGAGCACGCCCTGCGTGGTCACGTTCAGGCCGCCCGCGTACGAGTAGGCGTCCGGGTCATCCTGGGAGAAATCTTCGAGCTTGCGTATGTCCACCTTGCCGACGAGGCTTGCGATGTCTTGATTGTTCTCGTCACCGGGCTCGACTTTGGTGATCCCAATCTGGTGCAGCTGCGACGGATTCAGGCGCACGACCGAAAACCGGCGGAGATCGCCCTCGAACTCCCGCAGGCGCTTCGCGGCCCAGGGCGACATGACGCCTTGCAGGGCGCGACGCGGGATGCCGTAGCGGTCCTCGAGGATGGCCCCGTCCTCTTCCTGGTCGAAAACCCCGAGCGGCGATTCATAAAGGGGCGACACGCGGCCGTTGGCCGCGAGGCAATAGATCGGAAATCTTTCCATGAGGGCCTTCAGGCGCTCGGCAAGCGACGACTTGGCCGCCCCGACCGGACCCAGGAGATAGAGGATCTGCTTGCGCTCCTCCAGACCCTGCGCGGCGTGCCGGAAATAGGACACGAGGTTCTCCACGACGTCCTCGATCCCATAAAAATCCTCGAACGCGGGATAAGTCAGGATCTTGCGGTTCATGAAGATGCGCGCAAGCCGCACATCCGACTGCGTATCCACGACGTGCGGCTCACCAATCGCCGCCAGCATGCGCTCAGCGGCCGAGGCATAGGCGAGCGGTTCCTTGGCGCAGAGCTTTAGGTACTCATCAAGCGTCATGGTCACTTCCCGCTGCTGCTGGAATCGCTCTTGATATCGGTCAAATAGCGCCATAATCCTTCCCTCGCCGTCTCTCGTGCGAAATCTACGCCGTCCCCATACGCGGAGGCGATGTCCACCGGGTTTGCGCCTTGTGCGCGGTCCTCGATGCCCCCGCGGCCCATCTGCCTGACAACCTTTCGAAACCCTAACCCCCTTTTCGCATTATCTCACCCTCACGGCCGCCTGACTCGCAACTCCGTCGGAAGGTGCGAGCGACACACGCGACCGCTCGCGCATTTTCGCTTCCCTGCCGCAAGTACCCTACAAGCTTAGACGCGCTTTCCCTGAAGTCGCGTTGCGCAGACGCACTTTTCGATGAACGGTCGGCGCGCTCCCGCCAGCCCTTATCGCCCCCTTCCCAAAGACACAGGCGCGCTCGTTTCGTCAGCGTCTTGGATGCCTTGTCGTCGCGATTGGTTCCGCGTCCCGCGCGAACCCTCGACCACTTCGGGCCGAACCCTTTTGCATCCCCATCCGACATGTCAGCAAATTCCATGCCGTACTTTGCGTTCGCCATCCGTCGTCCGCCCGCCCGCCACCGGCATCACCGACCCTACACCGGCCCCGTCTGTATCGCCATCCGCCTCCAGGGCTCCCGCAGGCCCTTCATTCCTCCGCCCGCGACCCCCGCAGAGTCTCGCCCCCGCGGCCGACCATCGCCCCCGACCATAGCCGGACGCCGAACCTCCGACGCGACCAAGCCTCCGACGCGCCGCCACGAAGCCGCGCACCCTGAGCGCGACACCGTCGCGCGCCTATCGACAGGGCATCACCCATGGCGGCCGGCATGGTCGCGGTCATTGAGGTGGGTTGAGAGCCGTGCGATCATGGGCGGCACTTGAGACTGGTAGCCCGTGGCGGCGTCAGCACATGCGCGAGCGCCTTTGCGGTTGCCGGTGCGATGGCTTGGACCCGGGCGAGGCCGCAGCCACCACCATCCTGGAAACCGCCGTCGATGTCGCTCGCACCCTCCCGTCTTCCGCCCGCCGCGTCGGCGACCCGGTCCTCGCCCTTGGTGGCCCTGCTCGGACTTTCCTGGCTGCATTTTCTGAACGATGGGGCCGCCAACTTCCTGCCGGGCATCCTGCCGGCGATCCTCGCAGACCTGCACGAGGGGACCCGGTGGGCCTCCGTGATCATGGCCACTCTTCTGATCGGTCAGGGGCTCCAGCCCTTCCTCGGCTGGCTCTCGGATCGTCGTGGCGGCAAGGTCGCCACGCTCCTCGGTGCGAGCGGCACGAGTCTTGGCCTCGTCCTCGTCGGACAGAGCGACCACGTCTCCACCTTGCTTGCGGCGCTTCTCCTGATCGGCGTATCCAACGCCGCCTTTCACCCGCAATCCCTGGCCCTGGCGCGCAGCCTTGCGGGAAAAGGGCATGGCGCGGCGATGTCCACGTTCCTCGTAGGCGGCGAACTCGGGCGCGGACTCTATCCCTTGATCGCAAGCCTTGCGGTCGCGTACGCCGGCCTCCCGGGCCTCTGGATCATCGCGCTGCCTGCACTTCTCACCATACCGCTCATGGCGTCCCTGCTGCCGCCGCTTGCCCGCAGGCCCGCCCATGCCGCGCCCCTGCTCTGGCGCCGGCATGCCCGGCCGGCCTCGACACTGGTTGCCTTCGCCGCGCTACGATCCTTTGTTTTGTATGCCTTGCTCACGCTGCTCCCGATCCTTGCGAACCGCTCGGGCGCATCGCTCATAGGCGGCGCCTCGCTCATCAGCGTCTTGCTCGTCGTGGGGGTCATCGGGAACATGAGCGGCGGCCTCATCGCCGATCGCTTCGGGCGGCCCGTCGTGCTGGTCGGATCGAGCCTCCTGACCGCGCTTCTGATCGCCGTCTGGCTCACGAGCGCAGGATGGATCTCATGGGTCGTGCTCGGCCTTCTCGGGATCGCGCTCTTTAGCGCGCTTCCGGTCTCGATTCTCGCCGGGCAGGACATCTTTCCCGAGAATCGCAGCCTGGGATCGGGCATTGCCCTCGGCCTTGGCAACAGCCTGGGCGCCCTGCTGCTGCTCGCCTTTGGGTTCGAGACCCCCGCCCTCGGCCTCCACGCCGCTCTTTGGACGCTGCCGCCCGTGGCGCTCGTCTGCGCCTTTCTCGCCGCACGGCTTCCCTCCGCGCCATCCTAGTCCGCTCGCACCTTATCGGTGGCGTACGGACTCATGTGCAAATTCTTGGACCGTCGAAGCGGTCATGGTACGAGCGGGATTGTGAAGATCGACCCTGCGTCCTGCCGATCGCGGAAGAAGGCCCGCGCATCGCGCGCGCCTTGGGTGGCCGAGGCGATCCCCGGGCGCATTCCTCGCGAAACCGGCGATCCCTGGACCGCGGGGTAAACGTCCGGCACTTGCCATCGGTGCATAGCCCCGGAAGGCCTCTGGAATGCCGCGCTTTCGATGATCATGATACTTTGGTGGGCCGTCCAGGGCTCGAACCTGGGACCACCTGATTAAGAGTCAGCTGCTCTACCAACTGAGCTAACGGCCCATGTGAACCGCGAAGTATAGTGATTTTTCGGGCCGCGGCAAGGCACTCGGCGTGGGAGCGCCGCGTTCCCGCATATCCCACGGAAAGCGCGAAGGGCGCAGGACGGCCGCGACATAAAGCGCCCGGCGACGATCACGGGGCGAGACCCGGACGGGGATCGCTCGGAACCATGCAAGGGCAGGCCATCATCGCGGCGCATAATACCCGTCGATCGCCCGCCTCCCTATCCGAAACGTCCCTCGCGCAGGTCCTGCACGGCCGCCGCGATCTCCTCGCGCGTATTCATGACGAAGGGACCGTATTGCACGATGGGTTCGTTCAGCGGGCGACCCGCCACGAGCAGTACGCGCGCCTCCTCGTGGGCCGTCACGACCACACCATCGGCCGATGCGTCATCGGTGAGCACCGCAAGGCTCTTGCGTGCGAGCTCCCCGCCCCCTATCGATGCCCGCCCCTCGTACAGCACGACGAAGGCATGATGTCCGGGTTCCAGGGGCTGTTGCCAGCGCTGGCCGGCCGGGATGCGCAAGTCCAGGACGAGGGGCTGGGTCAGCGGGCGCTGCACCGCTCCTGCCACCCCATGGGATTCGCCGGCGAGCACGATCGCCGCAGCGCCGCCCGGGGCATCGATCCGCGGCAGATCGGCCGCCGCGAAGTCCCGGTACCAGGGCTTGGACATCTTGTCGCGGGCCGGCAGGTTCAGCCACAGCTGGAAGCCTGTCATCCGTCCGGCCGCCTGCTCCGGCAAGA
>JAKAXT010000044.1 GCA_021816425.1 Pseudomonadota bacterium
TCCGATCCCCGGATATCCGAGAGCGGCCCGACAAACAAGGCCAAAGTGGCTGACACGAGCAGCGCCGCCATAAAGAGCGTGCCGATCGCAGGCGCCGACCAGCGAAGGGCATGGAGATAGAGCGCGAAATCCACGACCAGCGCCCCTTGCCCTATGCTGCGTACGGCCCGCATGACGATCAGGAGCCGCGCCTCGCGAGAGAGTCGGGCATATAGCATACGGAGGTCGACGTCCTAAATATTAATGGCCTATTTTGTGGTAATTAGGCCAGACTATTAATGTGATTTCTAAATGGTGCTGCAGACCCTCACAGGCCCCCGCCGCCGTCAGTCGACGCCCAACAGGACCCGCAGCCGCGGCAGTTGCTCCTCAGCCTTCCCATAGAGCACCTGGCCATCGCAGACCGTGATAGGGGCGACCCGCACCCCGAACTCCGCCCGGGCCCTGTCCGCCGCCCCGGGCGCGCTCAAATCATGCTCCCTGTACGCGATGCCGTGGCTTGCCAGCCACGCCTTCATCGCGGCGCAGTCCGGACACCCCGGGGTCGTGTAGAGGGTAACCGCCTTGGCCACCGCCATTCCTCCGTGGTCGATCCCGCCCCGAATGGCATTCTCCCATCCCTGACGGTCGATCGATACGGTCCTTTAAGCGGGCTGCCTCTGAAAAAGCGCTCGCCACCAGCGCTTACGGCCTTCCGGCAAAATGCGCGGATCCGTGAGCGGCTCGGGCGGCATGCGCGTCAAGAGCCAACCCGGCAGCGTCCTCGTCCCCGAAGAGCCGCACGAACTTCCGAGATTGTGAGGGTCGAAGATCTTTATGAAGCGCGGATTCGTCTTATCGTCCGCGTACACGATGCCACAGTAGTCCTCGCGATGCTCCCTTCGCAAAAGCACGTCGATCTCCTCCGTGAACCGGACCAGCTGGTCAGCGCCCGCGGGCTCCGTGGGCACCGGCTCGCCGATCGCGTAGATGTACCAGCCCTCCGGGGACATGCGTACCACCGACCACAACTCGCTTAGTTGCGTCCAACTCACGACGCCATTGAAAGGGCCTGTAAGGCAAGCCTGAAACGTACCCCCCTGACTCGCATTCACCAGTTCAGTTCCTCCTCATCGCCGACCCAGGCACACCCCATTCCCCGCCCGGAGCGGGGCGCACCCTGGGCCATAGAGTCATGATTGCGGACGCTTCTCTGTCTGCACAGGGCAGGTCTTGATTCCAAGAATCTGATAAAGCCCGCAAAAGCCGATCAGGCCCGTGATGAGCGGCAGTACACCGATCCATCCCCAGGGCGCCCAGCGGCCGGTCACCGCGAGCGCAATCAACACAACTCCCAGAACGACGCGAATGATTCGATCCAACAGCCCTTCGTTCGTACGCATAAGGATTTCCCTCCATGATGGGCCAAGCCGGTTCATTATCCCCCGAAAACCGTATGTCGGTACAGAGAAGGCCGCGCTCGCCTGGCCGGAGGTGTGACAAGCCGAGGAGTGTGGCGCGAGTCGGCATTAACTAGCCTTATGGTGCCGCGTCCGTCATTTGACATAATATACATTATACGAACTCTCGCTGAGCGGCCGAACCGCGTATTTGGCGGCCCACCAGAGCTCGCGACGGCGACACGGATACCGTCCAGGCTTCAGGTTTTATGACGTCCGCGTGGCGGCCCGTTGGGCGCAAAGCCCCGCGCTTTCGCTATGGGCGCCCTGACGGCCGGAGGGAGCTTGCGAGGTCCGCGTCGTATCCCGCTCGATCCTGAACGGCAAAATCGTTTGCGGAGATGGAAGCCGTCCGCAGGGACAGCGGTACGGTCGGGTCCGTGCCCGCGCGATGCATTCCAAAAAAGCAAGGGCCTCCGAAGAGGCCCCGCATCCGGCCGCGAATGCACCGGGGTAATAAGGCGGGATCAGAACAGACGAAGCCTTCGAGAGCCGTAAAGGCCCGCCCCGGCTTTCATCGACCCCCGCGCCGTGTAGGCGGAGCGCGCAACGGGGATTCTTTCGCCGTGCGTTGAAAGGCCCATGGATGACGGTCAGTCATCACCCCGATCACCCCTGTGGTCGCCGCGCCGATCATAATGGTAATGGCCTTCGCCGCACGGGTAGCACCCGCGGCCCTCGTATCCGCCCGGCGGCACGAAGAAGCAACCCGAAAGTACACTTGCGCCGCTCAACAGAAGCAGACTGCGCGCTATGATCTTCTTGAATCTTGACGATATCGACATGGCGTCCTCCTGCACCTCATAGGGAAATGGCCGTCGCGTCCTCGGCACATGTGCCAGATTGTTGGCAGCGAGGCCGCGCACGGCCTTCGCATGCTAGATGACTTTGAGGACCGATCCCAGAGCCGGCCGCCAAACGCCTTTCCGGAGCGTCTGAACGGGGGCATGAAACATGCCCCGCGCGAACACACCGCCTCCGCGCGGCATCGCTCCCCGGCTGCGAAGCGCCCGCGAGACGGCGTTCCCGGATCGCGGCGATCGAGCGCCCTGCCCTTGCCGCGCCCCGCCCCCCTTCCCACCCCACGACCTGGCCCCGATCCCGCAAGCGACGGGCCGATGGACGGCTCGCGCTGCCCGCGAGGCGCCCAGCTGTGGGCACGGCCACCCCCTTTGTACTATAGTCGGGCGCAGAAGAACCCCATCTCAATAGGCAAACGCACCGAAGGAGAGCCTGTCGCATGTTTGAAAATCGATCATCCCGATACACTGGCGGTCAAGAGCTCGCCTTTGCGGCACTGCGCATCTTCTTCGGCGTGATCTGGGTGATCAACACCATCCTCGAAGCCAACAAGTCCTACGTCGACCATTTTCTCGGATCCATCGTCGCGCGCGTCAAGGGTCAGCCCTACCCGGTGCAGGCCTTTCTCCATGAGGTCATACGCATCGTGACGACATTGGGCCCACACCACGTGGCGATCGGCACGGTCGTCCTGGACGGGCTTCTTGCGGCCTCTCTCCTCACGGGCTTCGCCCTGCGGCCCATGGCGCGCCTCGGGATCATTTACAGTCTTTTCCTCTGGGCCACGGTAGGCGGACTCGGTGGACCGTACACGGCGGGCTCCACCGACCCCGGGACCGCCATCGTCTACGCCCTCGTATTCTTTGCGGTCCTCTCGGTCCCTTCGGAGCGACGGCTCGCGCTAGGACCGGAATCCGAGCCCGCGGTCGATTCCCGGCGCATCGAGTCAGTCCGCATCCTGTTCGGCCTCCTGTGGGCCTTCGATGCCTTCTGGAAATGGCAGCCGGCCTTCTTTGAACATAGCCTGACCTATTTGCAGCAGTCCCAGGTCGGTCAACCGGCGTGGATCGTGGCCTATATCGGGCTCGTCATCTCCGCGATCCATCTCACGGGGGCCTTGACCTTCGGCATCTTCGCGGCCGTCATAGAGACGATCCTGGCGATCAGTCTGCTCCTGAAGCGCTGGCAGCAGTGGTTACTACCGATCGGGTTCCTCTACTCCTTTGGGGTGTGGACGACCGCTGAAGGTTGGGGCGGCCCCTATTACATCGGAAGCACCGGCAATCGTGGCGACATGCTCGGTACGGCCAACATTTACATGGTGGTCTATCTCTACCTGATGGTCGCCTATCTCTTTGAGCGCAGACTCCATAAACGCCTGCAATAATAATGCGTTACGCGCATTCCTTCGCGCGACCTGAGAATCGTTGGCGCGATATCGAGCCAATCGTTTGATACAGCACGCATAAGCGGGATCGCCAGGGGCCTCCGCGGGGACGCGGAGACCCGGCCTCAGGCGGCGTCGCGGAAGAGCGCGAAGAAGTTACGCTCGGTGGCCTCCGCCACCCTTTCCCAGGGAACCCCGCGGACATCGCCCAGGCAGCGGGCCACGTAGGAGACGTAGGACGGTTCATTGGGCCTGCCACGATGCGGCACGGGCGCGAGATAGGGCGCATCGGTCTCGATCAGCAGGCGGTCCTCGGGCACGAGACGGGCGACATCGCGCAGGGCCTGCGCATTCCGGAAGGTCACTATGCCGGAGAACGAGATGTAGAAGTTCAGGTCCAGGACCTCTCGCGCGAACTCCTCGGTCTCCGTGAAGCAATGCAGGACCCCGCCTATGTCCGATGCCCCCTCTTCGCGCAAGATCCTAAGGGTATCGGCAGCGGCATCCCGGGTATGAATGATGAGCGGCTTGCGGACCTGCCGGGCGGCCGCGATGTGCTGCCGGAATTGCTCCTGCTGAGACATTACGTTCGGGTCTTCGAGCCGATAATAATCGAGGCCCGTCTCGCCGATGGCCACGATCCGCTCGTTTGCGCTCAGGCGCACGAGGTCATCGAAGACCGGGGCGGCTGCTCCGGCCTCATTGGGATGGACACCTACGGAACCGAAGACATGGGGGTCGCGGCGCATGACCTCCTGAATCGGGCCGAGATCCGCGAGCCCGACGCTCACGCACAGCATATGCGAAACGCCCCCCTGATGGGCGCGTGTCAGGACCGCCTCGATATCATCACGCAGGGGATCGAAATGGAGATGGCAATGCGAATCGACCAACGGCATCCCTACATGGTATGGGTCGGCCGATCCGATTGCAATTGGCCTATGAGCAGGGTCTCGATCTTCGTGCGCGCCACCTCGGAATCCTTGGCGCTGAATTGGATACCGATGCCCGATGCATGGCCGCCGGGGGCGTTTTGGGGCGTGATCCACACCACGTGGCCGGCGACCGGAATCTTCTCCTTGCTGTCCATCAAGGTCAGCAGCATGAACACCTCGTCGCCGAGCTTATAGGGCTTGCTGCTCGGTATGAAGAGGCCGCCCCCTTTCAGGAAAGGCATATAAGCCGTATAGAGGGCGTTACGATCCTTGATCACGAGCGAAAGGACGCCGGGACGCGCCGGCGCCCTTGAGTTCTCGTGTGTACCCGATTCCATTGCCGACATAGTGCTCATACCCGGGCCTCAACAAGCATAAACAGCCGGTCCCATACGAGACGGCGATCCAAGGGGGCGGTCGCAAGGCCTCGCGCCTCGAGCGCCTCATCCCATAGGCGAAAGATTTGTCCTAAGTCTAGCCGACCAGCCAGGACGCGCAAGCGAGCCGTCCATTCCCCGGGCCAGGCGCGACCGGTCGCGCCCGCAAGCGCCCATTGTGCGAGCCCTGCGGCGATCTCGATCAACAGGGTGAGCCCAACATCCAGGTCCACGGCCTGCCAGGTCTCGGTGGCATCCAACGCGGATTCGACCCCCGATGCGACCGCTTCAAGGCTTGCGATGAGCCGTGCGGTCATCGCCGGCGTATCCCGCGGCCAAGCCTCGGCCTGAAGCGCCGCTCCGTGTGTCAACGCAAGCAGCGCGCTCGCGTCCGGGATCCCGCGCTCCTCAAGATAGGCGCGCCCCTCCTCCGTCGTCGGCCGCGGCAAAACGATACGCTGACAACGCGAGCGGATGGTCGGCAAGAGCCGCGCCGGACTGTCGCTCACCAAAAGCAGGTAGCTGCTGGCGGGCGGCTCCTCGAGCGTCTTCAGGAGCGCATTCGAGGCCGAGCGATTGAGGTGGTCGGCGTCTGCGATCAACACCACGCGTCGGGGCGCGAGGTGGGGCGTCAGCGCCAGAAACTCGTTCAGGGCGCGCGCCTCGTCTACCGGGATCTCGGTCTTGCCCTCCTCCCGCCGCAGCACCAGGATATCCGGGTGATTGCCGCCCGAGGCAAGACGGCAGGCGCGGCAGGCGCCGCAGGCGCTTTCGCGCTCACAGACGAGCCGGATGGAGAGGCGTTCGGCGAACTGCCGTTTGCCTATGCCCGGGGGACCGCAAAAGAGCAGCGCGTGGGGGAGCCGGCTTGCATCGGCAAGCCCGGTCCAGGTCGCGTCCTGCCAGGGGAGCATGCTAGTTACGGGCCGCGAGCGCCGCGTCCACGGCCTGCGCGACGTCAGCCAAGGATCCGGCAGCCGGGATCACCACGAAGCGTTCGGGTTCCGCGCGCGCTCTCGCCTGATACCCCTCCCGTACGCGCTCGAAAAACGCCTCGCCCTCGGCCTCGATACGATCGGGCGTCCGGCCCGCGCGGCGCGCCAGGGCCACGCGCACCGGCACATCGAAAAAGAGCGTGAGATCGGGTGGCGGGATCGCGAGCAGGTCCGACAGCCCGTCGATCAACGGGGCGCCAAGCCCGCGACCATAGCCCTGGTAGGCATAGGTGGCGTCCAGATAGCGGTCACAGACCACGGTCTTGCCCAGGGCAAGCGCGGGCGCGATGACGGCCTTGATATGCTGAACGCGCGCCGCGAACAACAACAAAAGCTCGGTTCGCGGATCCAGCGAGGCATGTTCCAGCACGATGTGGCGGATGCGCTCCCCCACCTCGGTTCCCCCGGGCTCCCGCGTCACGACCACCCCCCGTGGATTGCGTTGTTCGTAGAACTCCACGATCCGATCGATCTGCGTGGTCTTGCCAGATCCATCAAGACCCTCGAGGCTAACGAGTAGAGGGCCGTGGGGCGCTGTCGATTTCATATTTGCGGATTTCCTGATCTTGCGCTTGTAGAGTATCAGAGAATACGTGGCCTCCGCGCCCCGTCGCCACAAAATAGAGGGCGTGCGTCTTGTCCGGATGGAGCGCCGCATGCAAGGCGGGGGCGCCGCACAGGCCTATGGGCGTGGGCGGAAGCCCATAGTGAAGGTAGGTGTTATAGGGGCTCTGGAATGCCAGGTCGGCGCTCGTGAGGACCCCGTGATAGCGCCTCCCGAGACTGAAGATCACGGTGGGGTCCGTCTCGAGCCTCATGCCAAGCCGCAGACGGTTCACGAACACTCCGGCGATCTTGCGTCGCTCCCCGTTCTTCGCCGTCTCCTTCTCGACCAATGAGGCGAGGATCAGCGCCTGTTGCGGCGTCCGCACCGGCAGATCGGGGGCGCGCTGTTTCCAGTCCTTGCGCAGAAGCGCCTGGAGCCGCTTATGCGCGCGCGCCAGAATCGATGTGGCCGGGGCCCCGTACGTGTAGTAGTAAGTGTCGGGAAAGAACGCCCCTTCGAGACTCGCGTGCATCCGCAGCGCGGCACGCACTGCCGCATGCGACAGCCCCTTGACGTCGTCCTGCAAGTGCGGGGCCCGGGCCAGGGCCTGCCGCACCTGATGAAACGTCCAGCCGGGCACGAGCGTGAGCGGGTATTGGACGACCTGCCCGGATGCCACCATGCGCAGGATGTGCATGGGGGTGGTCGGATCTGGGAAGCGATAAACGCCGCTTTTCAAGGCCTGGCCCTTACCGTTGAGTTCGGCAAGCGCCACGAACGAGTCCGCGGAATCGATCACGTGACGCGCCTTCAGCTTTTCCGCGAATGCCCGCATGGTGGTCCCGACGGGCAGGTGAAAAGTCCGGGGCCCCGGATGCAGCGGGCGATCGGCGAGGAAATACCAGCCGCCGATGCCGATGCCGCCGAATACCAAGGCGCCGAGGATACCCCTAGAGAACGACCGCATCCCCACCCCTTCGCAGCGCCTCTTCAATCATGGCCGTGACGGGGCCACGTCGACGCGGCCCCCGGCCAAGATCGAGGACCGGCCGCACCCCGATTATGGAATTGCACAAGAATACCTCATCGGCCTCCACGACCCTGCTCTTCGTCAGCCGATCGAAATGCACGGCGATCCCGAGCTCGCGCGCGCGCATCACGACGCGCTCGCGCATCACCCCGGCCACCCCCGCCTGGTCCAAAAGCGGCGTCGCAAGCGCGCCCCGCTCGACCACGAAGAGATTGGTCATGGTCCCTTCTATGACCCACCCTTGCGTGTCTTGCATCAAGCCTTCCCAATATGGATCCGCAAACTCCCGTTGCGCGAGGACCTGCTCGAGCCTGTTCAGGTGCTTCAGTCCCGCGAGCAACGGCTGTCTCGCAAGTTGCGTCCGGCACCAGAAGACCGGCGCCCCCTCCTCGAACCGTGTCCGGGACGGCCATGGCCAGACGCTCAGGAGGCGGTCGGTCGGCGCGGCCGCCGGCCGGTAACCACGGCCGGCGGCGCCGCGCACCAGGACCACCTTCAGGATAGCGAGGCTAAGGCCGGCCGCCAAGCCTTCGGCCTCGGCCCCGAGCAGGGCCGGATCGACTGCGTCCAGGCCGAGGCTCGCGGCGCCTGCCGCCAGCCTCCGGCCGTGCTCGGGCCAGAGCAGCGGCTGGCCATTTTGAATGGCGATCGTCTCAAAGACGCCATCACCATATTGCAGGCGGCTTGCGACCGCCACCTGCGCCTCCACGCGGCCATTGACGAGGCTGCGCAGGGGGTTCATGACGCACCCGCAGGCCACGGCACGGCCCCGCGCCCGTCAGGGTGCCGGGAAGCGCCCGGCAGGCCTCTCGGGCCCCGGAAATCCACGGATGCGCCCATGCCAGGGCCCGCGCGTACCCGCCGAAGACAAGACCGCACCGTCATGGGGCGCGCCCCGTGGCCCCGACGCATCAAGCGGCGGCGCCCAAGGCGCGCATGAGGCCAGCCGCCTTGGCCTCCGTTTCACGCAGCTCGCGCGCCGGATCGGAATCCGCCACGATACCCGCCCCGACCCGGAACCCGATCTCGCGCCCGCGCACGACGAGGGTCCGGATCAGAATATTGAGGTCCATGTCGCCGCGTTCGTTGATGTAGCCGAGGCTCCCTGTGTAGGCGCCACGACTCCCCTGCTCGCTTAGGCCCAGGATCTCCATGCAGCGTATTTTGGGACATCCGGTTATGGAGCCCCCGGGGAACAGGGCCTTGATGACGTCCGAGGGCGCGGCCCCGGCTTGCAACGTGCCCTCGACATCCGAAACGAGATGATGGACGGTGGCGTAGCTTTCGATGCGCATGAGATCGGGCACGCGGACGGTCCCGGGCACACAGACGCGCCCCAGATCGTTTCGTTCGAGATCGACGAGCATGAGGTGCTCCGCGCGCTCCTTGGGGTCCGCGCGCAGATCGCGCCGCGCGCGCTCATCTTCCGCCGCGTCCCCGAGCCGCGCCCTGGTGCCGGCAATCGGCTGCGTCATCACCATGCGCCCGCGGCGTCTCAAAAGCCTCTCGGGGGACGCGCTTGCGATCAGGGTCCCGCCGAGCTGAGCCACTGCCGAAAACGGCGCGGGGTTATGCCGACGCAGGCTTTCGAAGATCACAGCCGCCCGCGTCTCGGCCGCCAGCCGGCCACGATATGATCGCGACAGATTCGCCTGGAAGATGTCCCCGCTCAGGATATAGTCATGGATGTCACGTACGCCCTCCATAAACGCCTCGGGGGGATCCGGTTCCACGCCCTCCATCGCCACGGGAGGCCAGGGCCGCGGATCGGGCATCCCGCAAAGATCGCTCTCGATCCTCTCGACCACCGAGACATCCCTTCCCGTGATGGTGACCGCGCCCGAACGCCAATCCTTGATGATCGCGCCGTCGAAGGCCTGAAGCCACGCAAGCGGCACATCGGCGGGCGCATCGAGCGCCACGCGCCGCTCGAAGGCGCCTATCAGTTCATAGCTAAGATACAGGAAGTGACCGAAAAGAAAGGGCAGCGCCGTGGCTTGCGGTTCGCCCGCATATGCCGCGCCCGAGCACGCGTCGAGCACCGAAAAAAACACGGCGCACTCCGCCCCGCTTGCCCCCGCAGGCAACACGATCGGCTCCTGCGGGCCCGCAAACAGGATGTCGAAGCCCCAGCCCGCGTCCTTGCCGCTCGCCAACAAGTGCGGGTAGCGCTGCGGGAATGCGTCATGGACGCGCAGCAGGTCCTCGATGCCCGAAGGTGCGGGCCGGATCGCCACCGGACCCCTCATGCGAACTAACGGAAGCGACCGAGTATGAGCGTCCCGTTCGTGCCGCCAAATCCGAAGGAGTTCGACAGGGCGTACTCGATGGGCATTTCTCGTGCCGTGTGCGGGATGTAGTCCAGATCACAATCCTCGCTCGGCGAATCGAGATTGATCGTCGGGGGAGCGACCTGCTCATGGAGGGCAAGCACCGTATAGATCGCCTCTATGGCGCCCGCGGCCCCGAGAAGGTGGCCCGTCATGGACTTCGTCGAGCTCACCGCAAGCCGCTTGGAATGATCCCCGAATACGCGCTTGATCGCCATGGTCTCGGCGCGATCTCCCGCTAGCGTGGACGTTCCGTGCGCGTTGATATAGGCGATATCCGTTATGTCGAGGCCCGCGTTGCGCAGGGCGTAGCGCATGCATCGCGCCGCCCCATCCCCATCCTCGGGCGGGCTCGTCATATGATAGGCGTCGCCGCTCATGCCAAAACCGAGAAGCTCTGCATAGATGCGCGCACCGCGCGCCTTGGCATGCTCGAGCTCCTCCAGCACCACCACCGCCCCGCCTTCGCTCAAGACGAAGCCGTCCCGGTCACGGTCCCAGGGCCTGCTTGCCCGGGTCGGATCATCGTTGCGCGAGCTTAGCGCGCGCGCATTGCCGAATCCCGCCAACGAGGTCGGTGTCACCGCGGCCTCGGCGCCTCCTGCCACCATGACGTCGGCGTCCCCGTATTCCACGATACGGCCGGCCTCACCGATCGCATGAGTCGACGTTGTGCAGGCCGTCACGACCGAAAGATTGGGACCCTTGAAACCACACAATATCGATAGGTTCCCCGAGATCATGTTGATGATGGTCATGGGGATATAGAACGGTGATATCCGGCGCGCGCCCTTTTCCAGGTACTGCCGCGTCGTCTCCTCGATCGTACGCACGCCGCCGATTCCGGACCCGATATAGCATCCGATGCGCTCGGCATTGGCCTCGGTAACGGTTATGCCCGCGTCCTTGACCGCCTCCACCCCGGCTGCCATGCCAAGCTGGATGAACCGGTCCATCTTGCGGGCCTCCTTCTCCGACACGACCGCAGTGGGATCGAACCCGCGAACCTCGCCCGCAATGGCCGAAGGAAAACCGGTCGCGTCAAATTGCGTGACAGGGCCGATGCCGCTCTCGCCGGCTTTGATGCGCCGCCAATTTTCAGCAACATTGAGGCCAAGAGGCGTGACGGCCCCGAGCCCGGTAATGACGACGCGCCTCTTGTTCAACTGTACCCTCCGGATATGGCCGTGCTACGACGTGCGGATGGCCGCCCGGATCAATTCGCGGCGTGCGAGGTGATGTAGTCGACCGCCTGCTTCACGGTCGTGATCTTCTCCGCCTCGTCATCCGAAATCTCGCAGTCGAACTCCTCTTCGAGGGCCATGACAAGCTCCACGGTATCGAGCGAATCGGCACCGAGATCGTCCACGAAGGACGCGTCGGTCGAGACCTCGCTTTCATTCACGCCGAGTTGCTCGACCACGATCTTCTTTACCCGCTCTTCGATGCTGCTCATCTCTTATTCCTCCAAAAAATCGTTATGAAGCCGTGCGGCCGCATAGTTACCACACCCCACGGTTGAAGTCTACTTTAAGCGGCGATCGGCTAATTCATATACATTCCACCGTTGATGTGCAAGGTCGTTCCGGTAATGTAGGAGGCCTCCGGAGACGCCAGGAACGCCACGGCATGGGCGATGTCCTCCGGCGCACCCAACCGCCCCAGTGGAATCTGCGCGAGCAGCGCGTCTCTCTGGCCTTGCGCGAGCGCCCGCGTCATGTCCGTGTCGATGAATCCCGGCGCGATGGCGTTGACCGTGATGTTCCGGCTGCCCACCTCGCGCGCCAAGGCCCGCCCGAAGCCGATCAGGCCCGCCTTGGCCGCCGCATAATTCGTCTGCCCCGGATTGCCGGTCACACCCACCACGGAGCTTATATTGATGATCCGCCCCTTCCGCGCCTTGCTCATGACCCTGAGGCATCCGCGTGTCAGGCGAAATACCCCGCTCAAGTTGGTGGCGAGGACCGCATCCCAGTCCTCGTCCCGCATCCGCATCGCCAGGCTGTCGCGCGTGATCGCCCCATTATTGACGATGATGCTGGGCCATTGCTCGCGCTTGTCGAACTCCGCAAGAAGGCCGTCGATCGACGAGGCGCTGGAAAGATCGAGCGCGCACGACCAGCCCTGGATGCCGTGGGCGGCAAAATATTCCCCGATGTCCCCCAGGCCCTTCTCGGACGTCGCGGTCGCTATGATCCGCGCCCCGAGCGCCGCAAGCTGCACGGCGCATGCCTTGCCTATTCCCCGGCTCGCCCCGGTCACCAGGGCAATTTCGCCATCGAGCCTCATGACTGTCTCCCCCTATCTCGTCGCGCGCACTTAGTTGCCGCCGAATCCCGCCGCCGCGTCGAAATCGGAGGGCTCTCCAATGGCGACGCATGGGAGATCGACAATGCGCTTATTCAACCCCGTGAGGACCTTCCCCGGTCCGCATTCCACTATGCGGGAGGCCCCCCACCCCGCCATGTGCCGTATTGTCTCAACCCAACGCACGGGAGAAAACAGTTGATTTACGAGGGCCTCCCGAATATCCCCGGGATCCGACCGGCGGCCCGCGTCGACGTTGTGGATCACAGGTACGGCGGGGGTCTTCAGGGGCACCTTCGAAAGGGCCTCGGCAAACTGCGCGGCGGCCTTGCGCATGAGCGCACAATGCGAGGGAGCGCTAACGGCAAGAACCACGGCCCGTCGCGCACCGGCGGTTCGCGCCGCAAGAATTGCACGATCGACGGCGGCCTTGGTCCCGGCGATGACCACCTGACCCGGGGCGTTGTAGTTGGCGGCCGCAAGGACCTCCCCTTCAGCGCTGTCGCGGCACACGTTCTCGACGGCCTCGTCGGCCAAGCCCAGAATCGCCGCCATGGCCCCCTCGCCCTCGGGCACGGCCGCCTGCATGAGTTCGCCGCGGCGCGCCACGAGCCGCACGGCGTCCTTGTATTCCAGGGCCTCGGCGCACACCAGGGCGGCAAATTCCCCCAGACTATGCCCGGCCATCCATGCCGGCTGCGCTCCGCCGCTTGCGCGCCACGCCCGGAAACAGCCGACATCGGCGGCAAGCAGGGCCGGCTGTGTCACCGCCGTGCGATTCAGCGCCTCCTCGGGTCCCGCTTGCACGAGATCCCAGAGATCGTAGCCCAGCACCCCGGATGCCTCGCGGAAGCTGTCTTCGATCTGCGCATGGCTCGCCGCCAATGCCTTCAGCATGCCCACCGACTGCGAACCCTGTCCGGGAAACGCGAAGGCGGTACCGTTATTCACGTCGTTCATGACCCCTTCGATCCTTTCATCAATACCGTAGCAGCACCGAGCCCCATGTGAAACCGCCGCCGAACGCCTCCATGAGCACCACGTCGCCTCGCTGGATGCGTCCGTCGCGAACGCCGGCGTCGAACGCAAGCGGGATCGAGGCGGCGGACGTGTTGCCGTGCCGATCGACGGTCACTATGACCTGATCCATGGACATGCCCAGCCGTTTCGCGGTCGCCGCGATAATACGAATATTGGCCTGATGAGGGACCAGCCAGCGGATATCCGACTGCTTCAGATCGTTGGCGGCCAGGGTCTCGCCGACCAGGGCGTCAAGCGTGGTCACGGCCACCCGGAACACTTCGTTGCCGCGCATCGTAATGTAACCTGACCCGCCGTCCGGCCCCACACCGCCGTTCGAAATGCCGCCCGACGCCGTCAGCAGTTCCTTGTAGGCGCCATCGGCGTGCAGGTGCGACGAGAGGATGCCCGGCTCGTCGCTCACCCCGACTACGACCGCGCCCGCCCCGTCACCAAACAGGACGCAGGTCGACCGGTCCTTCCAGTCGACGATACGCGACATCGTTTCCGCCCCCACCACGAGCGCGCGCTTCGCGCTCCCGGTGCGAATGAATTTTTCCGCGATCCCAAGGGCGTAGACGAAACCCGTGCAGACCGCCTGCACATCGAAGGCCGCGGGACCATGGATGCCGAGCCGCTCCTGGAGCAGGCATGCGGTCCCCGGGAACACGCGGTCCGGGGTGGTCGTCGCCACGATGACGAGATCGATGTCGGATGCGAGGCAACCGGCCGCGTCGAGCGCCTGGCGGGCGGCGTGCTCGGCCAGGTCGCATGTGGTTTGGCCCGGGGCCGCCCTGCGCCGCTCGCGTATGCCGGTGCGCGACACGACCCATTCATCGGACGTATCGACCGTCAGAGCGAGTTCAGCATTGGTCACCACGCGCTCGGGCAGAAAACTGCCGGTGCCAAGGATGCGAGCGCTCGTCACGCGAGTCCTCGCTGGGGTGGTGGCTCCATCTCGCGACGGATGCGGTCCGGGATGTTGTGGCGCACCTCGCGCAGGGCCACCTCGAGGGCGTTGCGCAAAGCGACCGCGTCAGCGCTGCCGTGGCTTTTCACGACGACGCCATTCAGGCCGACCAAGGTCGCCCCGTTGTATCGCTTCGGATCCACGCGGCGGGCGAAGGCCCTCAAGACCGGACGCGCGACCAGGCCCGCAATCCGCGTCAAGACGTCCCGCCCGAACTCCTCTTTCAGGAATGCCCGTATCATGCGCGCGAGCCCCTCGCTGCTCTTCAAGGCGATATTGCCGACGAATCCGTCACAGACAATGACATCCGCGCCACCGGCGTAAATGCCGTCTCCCTCGATGTATCCTATATAGTTCAATCCGCTGCTGCCTAGAAGCTGGGCCGCGGCTTTTACCACCTCGTTGCCCTTGATATCTTCCACGCCCACGTTCAGGAGGCCCACGCTCGGCCTCTCCTTGCCGTCCACCGCGGTGGCGACAACGGTCCCCATGACCGCGAATTGGCGCAGATGCTCAGCCGTGCACTCGACGTTTGCGCCGAGGTCGAGCAGGTGCACATGCCCCTTCATGGTCGGGATCGCGGTGACGATCGCCGGACGGTCGATACCGGGCAGGGTCTTCAATACGAAGTGCGCCACCGCCATGAGCGCGCCGGTATTGCCGGCGCTGACGCACGCGTCCGCGCGCCCCTCGCGCAAAAGCGTGAGCGCGACCCGCATCGAGGAGTCGCGCTTGCTTCGGAGGGCCTGGGCGGGGGGCTCATCCATGCGCACGACCTCGGTCGCAGGCACGATCTGCAGCCGCTCATCCGGCTTGACCCCCGCGCGCCGCAGCTCGTCTTCGATGACGGCAGGCTGCCCAACGAGCGCGATGCGCGCCTCCTCCTGCGCTTTCAGGAAACTGAGCGCCGCGGAAACCGTCACGCGCGGGCCATGATCACCCCCCATGGCATCGAGGGCGATAGTGATAGTCACTTATGGCTCCGGGATAGACCTAGTCGGGCTTGGTATCGAGGACCTTGCGGCCACGATAATAACCGTCTGCGCTCACGTGGTGGCGACGGTGCGTCTCGCCGCTCGTCGAGTCAACGGACAAGGTCGGGCGGGACAGGGCGTCATGGGAGCGGCGCATGCCGCGCTTGGAGGGGGTTTTGCGACTCTTCTGTACCGCCATTTGTACTTTCCTCAGTTCCTATTATCGCGCGTTTAGCGCTTCAATAATTCCGCCAGCCCGGCGAAGGGGTGGGCCCCGGCTGCGGGCCGTTGGATCGGCTCACATCCTTCGGGGTGTCTCGGCGCCATCGGCAGAGCCAATATCAGCTCCTCCTCAACGAGCTCCGCGACATCGAGCGGCCCGTTATGATAGCAGACATCCAGCCCTTTTTCCGCAAGCCCCCGCTCATCGGCCTCCGACAGCGCAAATACGCGCCGCCAAACGGCCCGCGCCTCAAACAGGAACAGGTCCGCGCAGCGCTGGCATATTAGAGGAAGCGACGCCTCGGCGGAACCCTCCATCACGGCTCGCCCCTCTTCGTCCCGATGAAATGCGAAACGGCCGCTGATCGTGGCGGCATCGTCCGCCGCCACCTCCCGCAGGCGCGCCAAAGGCGCCGGGTCGAGGGCGCCGGCGAATTCGAGACCCTGATCCGCCGCTCGCTCCGGGTCGATAGACTTTGGCAAAAACCCCGATTCCATGCGCCATGATATAGAAGGGGGACTTGGACTGTCAAAATCGCGTGATGAATACTGGCGACCAAAGCTTTACAATACCGCCCCGCCTTAACGTGCACGCTTTCGGGAGTATGGGGTGATCAAGAAGCTACTGGTGGCAAACCGCGGGGAGATCGCGGTACGGATAGTCCGGGCCTGTGCCGAGTTGGGCATAGAATCGGTCGCGGTATACACCGATGCCGACCGGCACGCCCTGCACGTCAAGAAGGCGAGCGAGGCCTACAACCTGGGCCCGGACCCGGTTGGCGGCTATTTGAACGCCCACCGCATCGCGAGCGTCGCCTTGGGCGCCGGCTGCGATGCCGTGCACCCCGGTTATGGGTTCTTGTCCGAAAATCCGGAGCTGGCCGAGATCTGCATACGGCGCGGGCTTATTTTCGTAGGCCCGTCTCCCGATGTCATCCGGCAAATGGGCGACAAGACGCTCGCGCGCAACGCCGTCATCGCCGCCGGCCTGCCGGTCGTGCCCGGCAGCGAAGGCAACGTCGCGAACCTGGACGAGGCCATAGAGGCGGCCAAGGTCATAGGCTACCCCGTAATGCTCAAAGCGACCTCAGGCGGGGGCGGACGCGGCATCCGGCGCTGCGATTCCGAAGATGAGCTCCGCCGCCACTACGACCGGGTGGTCTCGGAAACGACCAAGGCCTTCGGCGCGGCAGAGGTCTTCCTCGAGAAGTGCATCGTCAATCCGCGCCACATAGAGGTGCAAATCCTCGGCGACCGCTTTGGCAACGTCGTGCACCTCTTCGAGCGCGACTGCTCCATACAGCGGCGCCACCAGAAATTGCTCGAGATCGCGCCCTCCCCGCAGATCACCGAGGAGGAACGTGCCGAGGTCTGCGGCCTGGCCGTGCGCGCAGCCAAGGCGGTCGGCTACGAAAACGCGGGCACGGTGGAATTTTTGTTCGATCAGCAGAAGCGGTTCTACTTCATGGAGATGAACACGCGCCTGCAGGTCGAACACACGGTCACCGAACAGATCACGGGCGTGGACATCGTGCAGGAACAGATCCTGATCGCCGCCGGGAACCCGCTATCCTTCGCCCAGGACGAGATCCAAAGGCGCGGGTACGCCTTGCAGTTTCGCATCAACGCCGAGGACCCGAAGAACGACTTCCTGCCGAATTTCGGCCGCATCACCCGCTACTACTCGCCCGGCGGCCCGGGCGTGCGGACCGACGCGGCCATCTACACGGGCTATGAGTTTCCGCCCTACTATGACTCGATGTGCGCAAAACTGACCATCTGGGCCCTGACCTGGGATAAGGCCCTGGCCCGCGCGCGACGCGCGCTTCTGGATATGGGCGTGTCGGGCGTGAAGACGACCATACCCTACCATCTCGAGATTCTGCGGACGGCGGAATTTCGCAGCGGACATTTCAATACCGCCTTCGTCGAGGAGCACCCCGAGCTTAGCAATTATTCGGTCCGTCGCCCGACATCGCACCTGGCGGCGGCCATCGCTGCCGCGATCGCCGCGCACCATGGCTTATGAGCGCAGGCTCCGCCGCGGGCGCGGCGGCCGAGACGCAACACCGGGCGATGGGTATAATCGAGCACTCATGAAGACAGGTAGATAATCGTGCCAAAGACACGCGTACAAATCACGGATGTGGTCCTGCGGGACGCCCATCAATCCCTGATCGCCACCCGCCTGCGCACGGAGGACATGTTGCCGGCCTGCCCGGACCTCGATGCCATAGGGTATTGGTCGCTCGAGGCCTGGGGGGGTGCCACTTTCGACGCCTGTCTGCGTTATCTGAAGGAAGACCCGTGGGAGCGCCTGCGGCTTCTGAAGGCCGCCTTGCCCCGCACCCGCATCCAGATGCTGCTGCGCGGTCAGAACCTCCTCGGCTATCGGCATTATTCCGATGACGTGGTCCGCGCGTTCGTGGCCAAGGCCGCACACAACGGTGTCGACGTCTTTCGTGTCTTTGACGCGATGAATGATACCCGCAACCTGCGCGTGGCGATCGAGGCGGCTCTTGAAAGCGGCAAGCATGCCGAAGGCACCATTTGCTACACGACGAGCCCGGTCCACAATGTGCCGGCCTTCGTGGCCATGGCCCGCGAACTCGAGGCCATGGGCTGCCAGACGATCGCCATCAAGGACATGGCTGGACTCCTGACGCCCACCAAGACCGCCGCGCTCGTCAAGGCCTTGGTGAAGGCCGTAAAGGTCCCGCTCCACCTGCATTCCCATTCGACGTCGGGCCTCGCCTCCATCTGTCAGTGGAAGGCCATCGAAAGCGGCTGCTATCTGATCGACACCGCACTTTCTTCCTTCGGCGAGGGGACGAGCCATCCGCCGACCGAAAGCCTGGTCGTTGCGCTGCGGGGCACCCCCTACGACACGGGCCTTGATCTCGATCGCCTCGAGCGGATCAACGCCTACTTCCGCGATGTGCGCAAGCGCTATCACCAATTCGAGAGCGATCATACGGGCGTCGACAGCCGCGTCCACGTCAATCAGGTGCCGGGCGGGATGATCTCGAAAGATC
>JAKAXT010000045.1 GCA_021816425.1 Pseudomonadota bacterium
TTCGCGCCGCCAGTGCGCACCCAAGCAAGAAACTTCTCTTCGTCAATCAGAATGCGCCGGCCAAATCGACAGATGGCCCCGGCCTGTTCGGCAATGTCGCCCCGGTAGAAAAGGGCCGAGCGGATACCGCCTTCTGAAAAGGCGTCAGCATGCTTCGCGCAAAACTTCTTAATGCTCAAAAGGTTCGAAGTCTGTTCCATGTTTGTAATCCCTTCGTATTTGTCCGCGTCATTACGGGCAGCGAAGTCATTACAACCAATGGCAAGCGTGCAGGTGTCCCGGCAGTTTCCTTAAAAATCCGTCAAATGTAACCTTATCAATGGGTTAGGTGGCGAAGAATCAGCGTTTTAGGCGATATGCGGGGGGTGTAAAGGGCGCCCAAGTGGTATCGGCGGGCGGGATAACTTCCCATTCCAGGGCCGGTGCCAGGACATAGGCCCGGTGCTCGTCGGCCAGACGCAGGGCTTGGCTGGCGTCCAATCCCACGGTATCGCAGAAGGCGGCCACCATGCCCCCAAAAGTGTCCAGGCTCTCGGGGTGCGGACTGATTCCGGGCTCGCGCCCTGTCCCTTCCCGGTAGGCCCAGGCGAGATATTGCAGGGCGTCCTTGACGTTGCGTCCCAGGGCTTGCCGTCCCTGCCCTTTCTTATCACGCACCTTCCCTTTCACGTCCCGCCGGTTCCCTTCCGCGCGGGCTCGCGTCAGGTGAAAGCGCATAAGGGCTTCGCCACCCTTGAGAAAATCCCGGACGGCCCGAAGCCTGTCTTCTGCCGTCTCAAATCGTTGCGGCCCGACTTCCTGTAGCGTTACCGTAACGAATCGGGCAAGCGGGGCGCTCATAGTGGCTCGCCACACGTCCACGTCGTTTTGATTGCGGCACACGGGCGCCATGGCACCGCTAAGGCTCGTCATGGCCGGCCCACGGACCCATACGCCCTTAGGGCTCCCGCCGTGGCTCAAGGCGTCTAGCGCGTTTCCTATGGCCCGTCCCGCGTCACCTTTGCGGCCACGGTGCAGGGCCGTGAGTGCGACGCCTATCTTGCGGGCCGCCGTGTGGAAGTCGCGGGCGTCGGCTTCGCAGGCGTCGGCCATGGTGCGGTTGATAGGCTGCCAGTGCAAGGCGCGTTCCGCGTGTTCCACCAAAAGCCCGAAACGGGGCGACTGGCGCTCGTTGAAGGCGTCGAGATTCACTCCACCAGCCCCACCGCCACGCGCTCGGCCACGCGGGCCGTGTGCGACTGGCTCAAGTGGGCGTAGCGTTGCACCATTTGCAGGGTTTTGTGTCCCATGAGCGCCGCCAGTTCGGGCAGGGTTGCCCCATTCATGGCCGCGTAGCTCGCGAAGGTATGCCGCAAATCGTGCCAGTGGAAGTCCCCGATACCGGCCCGCTTTAAGGCGGTTCGCCATGGGGCAGTCAAGTCCACGGGCTTGCGTGTGTTGCGGCTCGGAAATATCAAGTCGGTGTGCAGGCGACGCGGGCGGGTGCGCAACAGTTCCAGTACCGGCCCGACAAGGTGCAAGGTGCGCCGCGTGCCGTTCTTGGTTGTCTCAAGCGTCAAGGTGGCGCGGCTCAAGTCCACTTGCTTCCACGTCGCCCCCATTGTCTCGCCCTGCCGCCCCCCGGTTGTCAGGGCCAGTAGGACGGCCGGATACAAGTCCGCGTTGCTTGAGCCCCGGCAGGCGGCCAGAAGGCGCTTGCGCTCGTCGTCGGACAGGAACCGTACCCGGCCCTTGGGCTCGGCCTTCTTGCGCACGCGCGGCATGGGGTTTGTCTCAATCCATTCCCACTCGCGCCACGCCAATGTCAGAACCCCCGCCAGGGCTTGGCGCATGTGATTTACCGTTGACGCCCCCCGTGAGCGCCCCCAACGGCTCGGCTCACTGGCAAAGCGTTCCAGGGACTTCCTGACAGCCGCCGGTGTCACGTCCGCTATCAGCACGTGGCCGAGTTCCGCCTTCCACCATACCAAGCGACTACGCACGTCTTCGCGGGTGCGCATGTGCGCCATGCCTTCGGCTTCGTAACGCTCGATAGCGTCCGTCAGGGTGTGCTTGCGCCCTTCCAGCGTTTGGAAGTATCGGCCTTCACGGATGGCCGTTTCGGTTTGCTGGCCCCACCGCTTCGCGTCTGTCAGCTTGGCAAAGGACGCGCACTGCACGGGGCACCCCCGCAAGCGCACCTTGACGCGATAGGACGCGTCCCCGTCCTTGCCTGTCCGTTTCTCAATTGTCGCCATGTGTGCCCCCTTTGTGTTGAGTATGGAAGAACCGGGCACAATAGGCAACATAGGCTTAATAAGCCGTTGGCGTACGAATACAAGGCAAGGAATCTAAACGATATTGCGGGCGGACTTCCGGCCAATGGGACACTTATGGGACACTCGCGGACGAAAAGACACGCCTACGGGCTGATTTGGCGGGGCGAATTGACGGCCGGTGTGTAGCGGGTTCGTTGCGAAAAGTTGCGAGTTAGTGTCCCAAAAGTGTCCCACGGCGTGGGTTTAGGTGGGACGGCGTTGCGTAAGTGCTTGATTCGGTTGGTACGCCCGGCAGGAATCGAACCTGCAACCAACGGCTTAGAAGGCCGTTGCTCTATCCATTGAGCTACGGGCGCCTCGTTCGTGTTGGTCGGGGTAGAGGGATTTGAACCCCCGACACCCTGCTCCCAAAGCAGGTGCGCTACCAGGCTGCGCTATACCCCGAGCATGCCTCCACCCCGTCCGGCGAAGGGTCAGAAATATACGCGGCGCAGCCAGCTTCGTCAACGCCGGACGCGCCCTCGCCCCGCTGCGCGGGCATCACTTGGCCGCGCCTGCCGGTCATGGGATGATACGGCTTTCCTTCGGGCGAACGCCATGACCGCACACCTCATCGACGGCAAACGAATCGCCGCATCCCTTCTCGCGGACATCAAAGAGCGCGTCGATGAACGCGAACGCCAGGGTCTGCGCCGCCCGAGCCTAGCCGTCATTCTGATCGGCGACGACCCGGCTTCGGCCATCTATGTGCGCAACAAGACCGAGGCCTGCCAGCGGGTGGGCATCACATCGGTCCCACACATCATGAAGACCGCCCCGAGCGAGGCCGAACTTCTCACGCTCGTCTCGCAGCTCAATGAGGACGCCAATATCGATGGCATCCTATTGCAGCTGCCGCTGCCGCCCCCTCTGCGGCCGGAGCCCTTCATCGAGCAGATCCTGCCAAGCAAGGATGTCGACGGCTTCCACCCCTACAACATGGGGAGGCTTGCGGTACGACGTCCCGCCCTGCGGCCCTGTACACCGGCGGGCGTCATGACGCTGTTGCGCCACACGGGAATCGAGCTCCTGGGGCGCCACGCGGTCATCGTCGGCGCATCCAACCATGTCGGACGGCCCATGGGCCTCGAGCTGCTATTGGCTGGTTGCACCGTAACGACCTGCCACAGGTTTACGAAGGATCTGCGGGCTTATGTAGAACACGCGGACATCCTGGTCGCGGCGGCTGGCAAACCGCGCCTCATACCCGGCGACTGGATCAAGGAAGGAGCCGTCGTCATCGACATCGGCATGAACCGCTTGCCCGACGGCCACTTGGCGGGCGATGTCGACTTCAAGGAGGCCCAGAAACGGGCCGCATGGATTACGCCGGTACCCGGGGGCGTGGGCCCCATGACCGTCGCCACACTGCTCGCGAACACGATGGAGGCCGCTTCGGCCCGCGTACCCGCCTAAAGAGAAGAATCCTGCACAGCGAGGGAGGTGCCGCGCGCTGGACATTGGATCCCGTCCAGCGCGCGGCGATGGGCTTATTGGCCCGAGGTGCTCTTCTTCGTCGTGGTCGAAGACGTCATGCCACCCGAGGACGACTTGGTGCTACTGGACGCGGCAGCCCCGCCGGTCGCAGACGAACTCTTGCTCGGCGTCGTGGTGGTGGCCGCACCGCTACCCGTGCTCGGCGCGGACGCAGAGGCGGCAGGCTGTGCGCTCGACTGTGACGTGCTCGGCTTCGGGGCCTTGTGGCAGCCAGCGAGTGCAAAAAGGACGGCCGAGGCCAAGATCAATTTCTTCATTATTTGTTCTCCGATTTCTGTTGGGGGTTGAGGAGCCTACGCTCCAGCCGCCGATTATATCCAATATCGAGCCCGCTTGGCCAAACTCGTTGGGCCAGCCTCCCCCGCCCGCCACGCCCCTTGCGCCGGACCCCCCCCGGGGGCACCCGGTCCGGTCTCAGCGGTAGCGGTCGCGCAGATAAGGAAGCGCAAAGGGCCGCAACCGCTCCCGCACGGGCTGCTCAAGATGACGAAAGGAGCGGACCACGCCGCGACACGCGCGGCTCCGGCAGGCGCAAGGGAAGCCAGAGAAATCCGCCTCGTCGATCGCGCAGGAGTAGTCCCACGTGATCTCCTCGTGCGCGGCGATGTCTCGCAAGGCCATCAACACGAGGCCATCCGTGAAGCCCGCATTGGGCTCGCAGGAGTGGTTCACGAAATCATCGGCCTCCCCCGATGGCCCGAGATACAGGTCCTCCCCTATTTGAAGATGATAATCGTCCGGGTCCAACTGCGCCCGCGACAAGAGAGGCCCGCGAAAGGTGAGCAGAGGCGTCCCGGCCGCGATGAAGGCGTCCGCGAACACGCCGCGCCCGTGCTGCGGGCTTTCCTGAACGATGATCATGCCAGCCATGTTCTCTCTCATGTTACACTCGCGCGATGCGGCCTTATCTCGACCTCATGCGCCATATTCTCGACCACGGCGTCGCCAAGAGCGACCGAACCGGAACCGGGACCTTGAGCGTCTTTGGGTATCAGATGCGTTTTGCGCTCAGCGAGGGCTTTCCGCTCGTCACGACCAAGCGCCTGCATCTGCGGTCCATCATCCACGAGCTCCTCTGGTTCCTCAAGGGGGACACGAACGTCGCCTATCTCCACGACCACGGCGTCCACATCTGGGACGAATGGGCGGGGGCCGATGGCGGCCTGGGCCCCATCTACGGCGCACAGTGGCGATCGTGGCCGGGGCCTGGTGGCGAGACCATCGATCAGCTCGGCGCGGTCGTCGAGACCATCCGCACCGACCCGGATTCCCGCCGTCTCCTGGTATCGGCGTGGAACGTGGCGGCGCTGCCGCAGATGCGGCTCGCCCCCTGCCATGTCCTCTTTCAGTTCTACGTCGCCTCCGGCCGGCTCTCCTGCCAGCTCTATCAGCGCAGTGCCGACGTCTTCCTGGGTGTCCCGTTCAATATCGCCTCGTATGCGCTCCTGACCCACATGGTCGCGCAATGCACGGGGCTCGAGCCGGGGGACTTCATTCACACCCTGGGTGATGCCCACCTTTACCGCAATCACCTCGATCAGGCGCGTGAGCAGCTGTCGCGGACACCGCGCCCCTTGCCGCGTCTCGCCCTGAACCCCAACGTCACCGATCTCTTCAGTTTCCGCTTCGAGGATATCGAGATCCACGATTACGACCCGCACCCCGCCATCAAGGCGCCGGTCGCCATATGACGCTCATCTTGCTCGCCGCGCTCGCGCGCAATGGCACCATCGGGCGCGACAACAGCCTTCCTTGGCGCCTGCCGGACGATCTGCGCCGATTCCGAACCCTTACGCTCGGGAAGACGGTCATCATGGGCCGCAAGACCTACGAATCCCTCCCTGGCAGCCTGCCGGGCCGCCATAGCGTGGTCGTGTCACGGGACAAGGGTTTCGGGGCCGCGTCGCAGGAGGTCGAAGTGGTGCACTCCCTGGAGGAGGCCCTGGCACGCGCACGGTCGACCGAGGTCTTCATTATTGGCGGCGCGAGCCTCTATCAGCAGACCCTGGGTCGGGCCGACCGCCTCTATTTGACGCAAATCGACGCCGACATCGAGGGTGATGCGTCATTCCCGGCCTACGACCCCAAGGACTGGCGGGTCGTCGCGGAGGAACCCCACCCCGCCGACGACCGGCACCTCTATTCGTTCCGTTTTCTGACGCTCGAGCGCCGCGGCCGGTCCTAGAGGATGCTCCCGATCAGGCTGTCGGCCTGGGCACGCTGGATCGAACTTCCCTCGGCCCGCACCTCTTCGAGGATCCCGCGCGCCCCATCATGGTCGCCCATCTCGATATAGGCGCGCGCGAGATCGAGCTTGGTATCGACGGCGTCGTTGTCGCCCTCGGCGTCGTTGCCGCCCTCGGCGCCATTCTCGGCCTCGAGCACGACCTCGTTCTCTTCCAAGGCCTCATCGCCCGGCAGCACGAAAGGCAGATCGCCCTCGGCCTTGCCGTTTGCGCCGCGCGAACCGTTCATGGCGCGCGCGCCGTTCAAGCCGTTCGCGCTGCGGGCGCCCTTCGTGTCCGCCCCCGTCAGATCCAGATCGCCGGCCGTGAAATCCTGAACCTCCTCGTCGAAACGAATCGCGAATTCGTCGCCAGTCGTCGTGTTCCCGGCTGCAGTCGGCGAAGAGTGGTCCCACTGGAAATCCAGTCCTCCTGCCTGGGCGTCCTCCGCCGCCGATACCTTCGGGAGGCGTTCGTCTCCGTGCTCCATGAGCCCCGAGGGGCGTCCGAGGTCCACGGAAAAATCGAGCACGCCCTCATCTTCCGAGGCGGCAGGCCCGGCCCCGCGGTGCGGTGCGGCCTCCCCGGCCTTCGCAGCCTCGCTGCTGCCCGGCCACTCGAGGATGTTGTCCATATCGTCCAGGCCCGACGCCTGGCGCCTGGGCGCCGATACCTCTTCGAGCTCCCGGGCGACGGCCGCGAAGTCTATGCGGTCGCCGAAGCCGCCGAGCGCCCCGCCTTCCTCATCGCCCGCCAGTTTCTCATCACTCAGGCCGGGCGAGGACTCGCCCCTGAAGAGCGGGTTCGCCGGATCCAGTTTACGGCCCATCTCCTCGACCTTCTGCCATGCCGGGCCCTGCCCCTCCGAGGCGGCGTAGATCTCTTCAGCCACGATCTCGAAGGTCTTTTTGTCATTGCGCTGCAGATAGATTTCAAGCAGCTTCAGCTTCAGCTCGATGCGCCCCGGCTCCTTGGCCGACGCCTCCCTCAGGATCTCTTCGGCCTGTTCGTCACGCCCGTAGGCCAGATAGACGTCCGCCTCGGCCAAGGGATCGACCTCGTCCGTATGCATGGCGCCGCCCGAGCCCGCCTGGCTGAACCCGCTCAGAAAGGATACGTCCGGCGTCTTGGGCAGGCCGGCCGTATCGGGCATCTGGCCCTCGGAATTCAGGCCACCGCCCGACAGGATGCTTTCCTCGAACTCCGCCATCGTTTGGCGCCGCCTGCGGATCACGAGCAGGCCACCGCCCAGGACTATGACCAGCAAGGCGCCGAGGATGGGCGTCCGCTCGGACGACATGAGCATCGACAGGAACGAAGGCGCGGGCTGCAGGGGCGGCAGCGGCCTCACCGGCGGCACCACGTGGCGGATCGGCTGCGGGCGCGGCTTGACCGGCGGCTTCGCCATGGCCCGAACCGGTTTCTTCACCCCCACCTTGGGAATGACGCCCGCCGCCACCGGCTGCGGCTTGCCCCGCTGCGCCGCCTGCTTTTGCAGCAGCGCGAGTTCCTGGCTCTCGAGGGTCATGAGCCGTCGGGTCTTCTGCAGCTCCTTTCGCAGCCGCTGCACACGCTGCCCGAACGAGCCCGCCCCGGCCATCTTGGCGCTGCCACCCCCCGGCGTCACAGGTCCCGTGAGTTTGGCCGCTTCTATGCGCAAGGGCTCGCGGTTGGCCGGTAATACCCGCGCCGACCCCAGCGCGCCCGCAAGCCCCGGACTCCCGCCCTTGGCGATCGCCGGAACGTTCGCAAGCCGCGTCTTGTAACGGTTCCAGGCGGCATCCTGCGAGGCAAGCCAGACGGCGGCGTGATGCGGAGCGACCGCCTCGATCGCCCGCCGCGTCGGGATCCTGAGTACGGCGCCTGCGCGCAGTTCGTTTACGTTCTTATGAAGAAACGCCCCCGGGTTGGCACGCAGGAAGGCCTCCAGGGTCTGCGGCATGGCGACCCCTTGGGGCGCCGTGCGAGCGGCGACCGCCCATAAAGACTGGCCGGGCCGTACGACGGTCGTCGCAGGACGAGCACGCCGCACCCGTAGGCGAGCACGCCGCACGCGTAGGCGAGCACGCCCCACCCGTACCGGAGGGGGCATGCTCGAAACGATCGGCCGCGCCCGAGGCGGCGCGCTGCTTGCCGTGAGCAGGGAAATGCCGCTCGCCGGATTCAAGAAGGCGGTGTACACGTGCAGCAGCGAGCCCCCCGGCCAGCGGACGCGCAAAAGGAAATGCAGGAACGGCTCGTTCATCGGGCGGCGGCTTTGCAGGACCAGCTCGTAGCCCCCTCCAGGCGCGCGCTGGACGCGGGCCCGTATAGCCCGCAGGGCGCGCGATTTGCGCAATCCGGCGGCCGCAAAATCGGCGCTGGAGGCCATGGTGGCACGCACGGCATGCCGGTCGCTGCGATGGAAGGATAACAGCGGGATTTCCGCCTGGAGCGGTTGCCCAAGGTTCGATGTGACCGTGAGCGGCCCCAGGCCCAGGGCCTGTGCGAGCGGCGTATAGAGAAGTGCCGTTGCCCAAAAAACGGGCGCTAATCTCGATCGATATCTACGATTCTTCGCCATTACCACCGCTCCTGGGGGCGTGCTCCGCCCCCGAGACCATATCAGTTACATGGGTTTCTTGAGAAAACCCTCGAAGTCATCCGTCCGACTATAGACTATAAATACGACGCCACCAAATGCTCGGCTATCTGGATGCTGTTCAAGGCCGCCCCCTTGCGGAGATTGTCAGAGACCACCCACATGTCGAGGCCGCGCGGGTGAGATACGTCCTCACGTATCCGCCCCACGAAGACCGGGTCGCGGCCCGCCGACTCCGTGACCGCCGTCGGATAGCCCCCGGGTTTGCGCTCATCCAGGACCACGATGCCCGGCGCCTTCTCGAGGAGGTGGCGCGCCGCCTCCGCCGACAGCTTCTCGCGCGTCTCGATGTGTAGCGCCTCGGAGTGACCATAGAGGACCGGGACACGCGCGGTCGTGGGGTTCACCCGAATCGTCGGATCGCCCATGATCTTGTTCGTCTCCCATACCATCTTCATCTCTTCCTTGGTATAGCCATTCTCGAGAAATACATCAATATGGGGTAAGACATTGAAGGCGATCGGCTTTGGATAGACCTTGGCGCTGACCGCCTGGCCCGCCAGGACCGCCCGGGACTGGGCCGACAGCTCCTCGATTGCATCCTTGCCGGTACCGGACACCGACTGATAGGTGCACACGTTGATGCGCTCGATCCCGACCGCATCGTGAATGGGCTTCAGGGCCACGACCATTTGAATCGTCGAACAATTCGGATTGGCGATGATGCCCCGGGCCTTGTAGCGCGCGATGTCCTGCGGATTGACCTCGGGCACGACCAGCGGGATGTCGTCCTCGTAGCGGAAATGCGCGGTATTGTCGATCACGACACAACCGGCGGCGGCCGCCTTGGGGGCGTAGACCGCGGAGATGTCGCCGCCGGCCGAGAAGAGCCCGATCTGGACCTTGCTGAAATCGAAGCTTGCGAGATCGAGCACCGTGATCTCGCGATCCCCCGACCGGACCTTGGTCCCCGCCGAGCGCTCGGACGCCAAGGCGTACAGGTTACGGACCGGGAACTTGCGCTCGGCAAGCATCGCGAGCATGACCTCGCCGACCGCGCCGGTCGCCCCCACTACCGCGACATCGAAAGTTTGCGTCATACTTTTTTTGCACCCCGGATTGAAACCCTGCAAAACGCCGATCAAGAGAGCGTGGAGCGCAGGGCCGTGACCACGGCCTCGCCCATGGCGCGGGTAGCGGCCACGGGACCCCCTGGCTCCTGGATATCCGCCGTGCGCAGACCGTCGTCGAGCACCTTCGACACGGCCGCCTCGACACGCTCGGCCAACTGCGGCTCGCGGAAACTGTAACGTAGCATCATGGCCACCGACAGGATGGTGGCCAAGGGATTGGCGATGCCCTTGCCGGCGATATCGGGCGCGGAGCCGTGAATGGGCTCGTAGAGCCCGCGCTCGGACTCGTTCAGCGATGCCGATGGCAGCATGCCGATCGACCCGGTCAGCATCGCCGCGGCGTCCGACAGGATGTCCCCGAACATATTGGTGGTCACGAGGACGTCGAACTGCTTGGGCGCGCGCACGAGCTGCATGGCGGCATTGTCGACATACATATGGCTCACGGCCACATCCGGATAACGCACCGCCACGCGCATCACCACCTCGCGCCAGAGCTCGGTCGCCTCCAGGACATTGGCCTTGTCCACGGAACAGACGCGGTGCGCCCGCGTGCGCGCGATCTCGAAGGCGCGCACGGCGACGCGCTCGATCTCGGACTCGGAATAGACGAGCGTATTGAAGCCCTGACGTTCGCCGTTCTCCAGGGTCCGTATGCCGCGAGGCTCCCCGAAATAGATCCCGCCCACGAGCTCGCGCACGATCATGATGTCGAGCCCGGCTACGATCTCTGGCCGCAGCGTCGAGGCCCCGGCCAACTGAGGATACAAGACCGCCGGCCGCAGGTTGGCGAACACCCCCATGGCCTGGCGCAAGCCAAGCAACGCCTTCTCGGGCCGCAGCGCAATGGGCAAAGCCTCCCATTGCCGGCCGCCGACCGCCCCCAGAAGGACCGCGTCGGCCTCTTTCGCGAGCTTAAGGGTTTCCTCGGGCAAGGGCTGGCCATGCACGTCATAGGCCGCGCCGCCGATCAGGCCGAACTCCATCTCGACACCAAGCCCCCACTCGTCCCGCAGGCACTCGAGGACCCGTACCGCCTCCGCCACCACCTCGGGCCCGATACCATCGCCCGGCAACACCAGCACCTTCCTCATATCCGAGACCCCTCCGCCGGAAACAACCACGGCGCCTCGCGGCGCCTGCGCGCCTCGTATTCGCGGATCTCCGCTTCATGCCTGAGCGTCCAGCCGATATCATCGAGTCCGTTCAGGAGGCACTCCTTGCGAAACGGGTCGATCGCAAAGGTCCCGATCTCCTCGTCGTGCGCGAACACGCGCTCGGCGCGCAAATCGATCGTCAGAGCGTAGCCCACCTCCGCCTCCACGGCCTGAAAGAGACGGTCGACGGTATCCTCGGGCAGGACGACGGGCAACAGGCCGTTCTTCAGGCTGTTCTGGTAAAAAATGTCCGCGAAGCTCGGTGCCACGATGGCCCGAATGCCGTACTCGACGAGCGCCCAGGGGGCATGCTCGCGCGACGATCCGCAGCCGAAGTTGGCGCGCGCAAGCAGGATCGAGGCCCCCTGATAGCGAGGCTTGTTCAGGACGAAATCGGGATTGGGTGTGCGCGCCGTCTCCTGACCCGGCTCGCCCCGATCCAGGTATCGCCAGTTATCAAACAGGTTGGCGCCGAAACCCGTGCGCCCCACCGCCTTCAAGAATTGCTTCGGTATGATCGCGTCGGTATCGACGTTCAAGCGGTCGAGGGGAACCACGAGCCCCGTCTCTTTCTCAAAACGCTGCAAAAGACCCCCTAGTGATGGCGTACGTCGACGAAGTGCCCGGCGATCGCCGCCGCCGCGGCCATCTGCGGGCTCACGAGATGGGTGCGGCCCCCCGCGCCCTGTCGCCCCTCGAAATTGCGATTCGAGGTCGAGGCGCAGCGCTCGCCGCTCTCGAGCCGGTCGGCATTCATGGCAAGACACATGGAGCAGCCGGGATCACGCCATTCGAAACCGGCCTCCTTGAATATCCGGTCGAGCCCTTCGGCCTCGGCCGCGCGCTTCACGAGCCCCGAGCCCGGGACCACCAGCGCGCGCCGCACGCCCGCGGCAACCTTGCGCCCGGCGACGACCTCTGCGGCCGCGCGCAGGTCCTCGATGCGCGCGTTCGTGCAGGACCCGATGAACACCACGTCGATCGGGACCTCGGTCATCGGGGTCCCTGGGCGCAAGTCCATATAGCGCAGGGCCGCGGTCAAGGCCTCGCGCCGCGCCGCATCGCTCTCGCGCGCCGGGTCCGGGACCTGCCCGTCGATGGGGACCACCATCTCGGGCGAGGTCCCGAAGGTCACCTGGGGCGCGAGGGCGCTTACGTCGATGACCCATTCGCGGTCGAACGTGGCGTCGGGATCCGTGACGCAGGTCCGCCAGGCCCGGACGGCCTGGTCCCAGAGGGCGCCGCTCGGGGCGAAGGGTCGTCCCGCCAGATACGAGAGGGTCGTCTCGTCCACGCCCACAAGTCCCGCCCGGGCGCCGGCCTCTATCGCCATATTGCAGAGCGTCATGCGCCCCTCCATGGAGAGTGCGCGCACGGCGCTCCCGGCGAATTCGATGGCATAGCCAGTCCCGCCCGCGGTCCCGATCTTGCCGATCACGGCAAGCGCCATGTCCTTCGCGCCGACGCCCGCAGGCACCGTGCCCTCCAGACGCACGCGCATGGTCCGCGAGCGCTTCTGCAGAAGACATTGCGTCGCCATGACCTGCTCGACCTCCGAGGTCCCGACGCCGTAGGCCAAAGCCCCGAAGGCCCCGAGCGTGGACGTGTGCGAATCGCCGCATACGATGGTCATGCCGGGGAGCGTCGCGCCCTGCTCGGGCCCGACCACGTGGACGATACCCTGCCGGACATCATCCATGGCGAAAAGCACCACCCCAAACTCGCGGCAGTTGCGATCCAGGGTCTCGATCTGCACGCGCGACGTCGGATCGGATATGCCGAGCGCCCGATCTTTGGTCGGGACGTTATGGTCAGCGACCGCGAGATTGGCATCCGCCCGCCACAATCCCCGATGGCGGGCCCGTACGCCGGCGAAGGCCTGCGGACTCGTCACCTCGTGGACGAGTTGACGGTCTATATAGACGAGGCAGGTCCCGTCGGCCAACGCCCGCACGACATGACTGTCCCACAATTTTTCGTAAAGCGTCTTACCCATCGAAACCGCCCCTTTCCAAGTGCGCCCATGGTACGCAAAGGGGCCGCGGATGCCAATATTAAGCCGCCCGCGGGCTAAGCGAGGCGATGACGGGCCGCCCGCGTCAGTCTCGACAGGGCGCCATCCCTGGTCGACAATATCGGCATCGTGATCGACGACGGGACGCGCAACCTGCCCGTCCTGATGTTTAGGGATCTGCCATGACCTTCGTGCAACTGCTCCAAAGCCTGGAAGAACGCCTGGGCCACGTCCATCTGCCGGTACGGCCCCAGGCCGCCGGCCTCCAGGATATCTTCGAGGGCTGCGGCCTCCATCACGAGCTCACGGTCGCGCTCGTGCGCGCGATCTATGTGGAGAATCGCTGCCGGCATCTCAAGGACCGGGTGCTGGCCGACGCCTCCTTGAAGGCCGTGGCGCCGATCCACGCGGCGGTGGCGCGCGCCGACCACACCGACATCGACACCTATCGCTTCTCCGAAGGCTTCCTGGCCGCGCTCCAATCCGTATTCGAACAACACCCCCATCCGCGGCCGGTCCGACCGCAAGCGCCACGAGGACAGGTCTTGCCCTTCCCCGCGCTGCGTCGTCGGGCGCACCGCTAGAACGTCTCCCGCTCGCGCGCCCTGAGACCGGCCATGATGACGGCGAATCCCGCCGCCGCCACCGCCGCCGCGCAGAGAAACATGCCCTGGCGTCCGACCGACGCCCACAAATACCCGCTCATGGCCGCGCCCACGGCCGCCCCGGCGCCGGCTGCGCTCCCGTAAAAGGCCTGGGCACGGGCCTTGGCGCCCGGGCTCGCGTAGCGGCTCACGAGTCGCACCGCCAGCGCATGGTAGAGTCCGAACGTAAAGGCATGGAAGGTCTGCGCGAGCGCGAGAGCCGGCCACGAGCGCGGGAAACTCGCGATCACGAGCCATCGCACGACCGCGAGCCCGAAGGTGAACGCGAAGAGCCGCCATTCGCGAAAGCGCGCGAAGAACCGCCCGGCCTGCCAGAATACCACCACCTCGCACACGACTCCGAGGGCCCAGAGCGCGCCTATGACGGCCTTGTCGTAGCCGTAATGGGCGAGGTACACGGAATAAAATGTGTAATAGGGCCCATAGCTCACCTGCATCAGGAAACAGGCGACGAGGAAGGGGGCGAGTCCGCGCCTGATCGGCGCCGGTGCCAGACCCGCCGTCGGCTGCGCGAGTGGCGCGAGACCCAGAGTGGCAAGCCAGAGGCCAAACAAGAGGAGGGCGATGACGGGAACGGTGACCGACGCCCCCAGACGGTCGAGGATCGGACCGAGCCCCAACACCACGACGATGAAGCCGAGCGAGCCCCACAGGCGGATCCGTCCGTAGCGATCCCCGTGAAAGGCGAGCGTGCTGGCCTCCACCGGCGGCAAGGTGGCATACCAGAAAAAGCTGAAACTCACCATCACCGCAGCGACCGCCACGAAGCCCCGCGCGTACTCGATCAGGAGAAAGCAGACGAGCGCGAGCAAGGCCCCGCCGCGCACCACGGTGAGCCTATGCCCGAAGCGGTCGCTGAGCCACCCCCCGACATAGGGCGCGACGATCCGCGACAGCGCAAACAGGGCCATCAAATCGCCGAGCGCGCGCGGCCCGAAGCCGCGTGAACGCAGATAGAGCGGCCAATAAGGCAAAAGCGCGCCGAGCGCACTGAAATAGAACCAATAGAAGGCCGAGCGTGGCCAGTCGCCGCGCGCAAGCTGCGTCAAGACGTACCTGCGCCCGGCCGCAAGCTTCGAGGGACCACGCTCAGACACGGGCGCATCCCCTGGGTCTGCCTACAGGGCGCGGCCGGGCGCCGCGCCCGTCGCAAGGGGACCTGGGCGCCTCGGGGCGCGGCACGCATGAAAGGGATGACCACACAGGGACCGCATCTTATCCGGGTTTCGATCGTCTGTCGCAGGACCGCGACAGACGGGCTCGCTAATCGCAGCTCGCCGGTATCCGGGGCGTCTCGCTTGCCACCTCGGCGTTCTGCCCGCGATGGCGCAGGACCTGATCCATCAACGCAAGACAGAGCATCGCCTCGGCGATGGGCGTCGCGCGGATGCCGACACAGGGGTCGTGCCGCCCGGTCGTCACCACCTCGGCTGCGGCCCCCTCTTTGTCCACCGTGCGCCCCGGGATACGGATGCTCGCCGTCGGCTTCAAGGCGAGCCGCACGACGATGTCCTGGCCCGAGGATATGCCACCCAGAATGCCCCCGGCGTGATTCGAGAGGAAGCCATCGGGGGTCAGCTCGTCACGGCTCTCGGAGCCGCGCGCGGTCACCACCGCGAAGCCATCCCCGATCTCCACGCCCTTCACGGCGTTGATGCTCATCATGGCATGCGCGATATCGGCGTCGAGGCGGTCGAACACCGGCTCCCCGATTCCCGGCGGGACGTTCTGCGCCACGACCGTCACCTCCGCGCCGATCGAGTCTCCCGCGCGCCGCAGCGCGTCCATATAGGCCTCGAGCTCCGGGACCAGCGATCGGTCCGGGCAAAAAAACGCGTTCTCGGCCACGGCGTCCCAGTCGACCACCGCCGCCTTGTAGGGACCGAGCTGTGAAAGGTAGCCGCGCACGACGATGCCGTAGCGCGCCTGCAGATAGGCCCGCGCCACCGCCCCGGCCGCCACCCGCGCCGCGGTCTCGCGCGCCGAAGACCGGCCGCCACCGCGATAGTCGCGTATCCCGTACTTCTGCTGATAGGTGTAGTCCGCGTGCCCCGGGCGAAAGAGGTTCGCGATCTTGCCGTAGTCCTGGGAGCGGGCATCGGTGTTTTCGATCAAAAGCGCGATCGGGGTTCCGGTCGTCACCCCCTCGAACACCCCCGACAGGATACGGACCCGGTCCTCCTCGCGCCGCTGTGTCGTATGGCGGGACGTCCCGGGCCGCCGCCGGTCCAGATCCGGCTGGATCACGGCCTCCGAAAGCGGCAGGCCCGGAGGACAGCCATCGATCACGCAGCCGATCGCAGGACCGTGGCTCTCGCCGAAACTCGTGACACAAAAAAGCCTGCCGTAGGTGTTCCCGCTCACGCAAATCCGCCCTTTTGTACTTGGTTTAGCGTCTCCAGGACATCCGCGAACGGGATGCGCGCCCGGAAGCGCGCGAGCAGGTCCGCGAAGGGCAGCGGCGCGCCGCCGAAGGTATGACGGCCGGCACAAATCTCCCCGTGCAGCCCCACGAGCATCTTCTCCAGGGCCTCGAACACGCCCGCGTACTCGCCAAGTTCGCAGTCCTCGCCCTCGCTCTCGATCACGCTCAGCATGTCGCGCGTCTCGAAGATCGCCTGGTCCAACAGATCCAGGAACTCTTCCTGGGTGGCCGGTATGTGCATAGTCACCAAGTTTCGGTTAGATTGTGGCGATCCATCATTCACGCCAATCGTTCAAGCTTACTGGGAATCGATCCATGACGCCAGAAGAACCCGCCTCCGACAACGACCCCACGCACTGCCCTACCCTGCGCGTCGTCCCCATGCCCGCCGACACCAATGTCGCCGGCGATATCTTCGGGGGCTGGATACTCTCCCAGATCGACATCGCCGGAAGCGTGGTCGCCCACCGTCGCGCCCGTGGACGCGTGATCACCGTGGCCGTCAACGCCGTGCAGTTCCACAAGCCCGTGTTCGTCGGCGATCTGGTCAGCCTGTACGCCGACGTCGTGCGTGTCGGGACGACGTCAATCACGGTCGACGTGACCGTCTACGCCGAACGTTTCCGTAATGATACCCATGCGCAGCGGGTGCGGGTCACCGAGGCGACCCTGACCTATGTCGCCATGGGGCCGGACCGTAGACCCCGACCGGTCCCTCCCGAGGACCCCGACGCCGAGCCTCATCCCTAGGCGCTGCGCGCCGCCTGCCCGCCCGGCTCGGGATGGCGGGCCTCGAACACGAAGTCCCCGTCGCGCACCCCGACCTCGACTACGTCCCCGGGCCCGAAGCGTCCCTTCAGAATCTCCTGCGCAAGCGGGTTCTCGAGGTACTGCTGCACCGCCCGCTTCAGGGGCCGCGCGCCGTAGACCGGGTCGAACCCGGCCTCCGCGAGGCGGTCGACGGCCTCGTCGGAGAGCACGAGACCAAGGTCGCGCGAACGCAGCCTGTCGACGAGGTAACCGAGCTGTATGGTGGTGATGCGCCGCAGATCCTCGCGCCCGAGCGGATGGAACACCACGATGTCATCCACGCGGTTTATGAATTCCGGCCTAAAGTGCTGCGCCACGATTCCCATCACCGCATCCTTCATGCGCCCATAGTTGTCCTCCCCGGCCAGCTCCTGGATGACCTGCGAGCCCAGATTGGACGTCATGACGATGATGGCGTTGCGGAAATCCACGGTGCGGCCCTGGCCGTCGGTCAGCCGCCCGTCGTCCAGCACCTGCAAGAGGACATTGAAGACGTCGGGGTGGGCCTTCTCCACCTCATCCAGCAGTACGACCGAGTACGGGCGCCGGCGCACCGCCTCCGTGAGATAGCCGCCCTGCTCATAGCCCACGTAACCCGGAGGGGCCCCGATGAGGCGCGCCACGGAGTGCTTTTCCATGAACTCCGACATATCGATGCGCACCATGGCCTCATCGGCGTCGAACAGAAAGGACGCGAGCGCCCGGCACAATTCGGTCTTGCCCACGCCCGTGGGCCCCAGGAACAGGAAGGAACCGTTCGGCCGGTTCGGATCGGAAAGGCCGGCGCGCGAGCGGCGTATGGCGTTGGCCACCGCGGCCACGGCCTCACGCTGCCCCACCACGCGCCTATGGAGTTCGTCTTCCATGCGCAGGAGCTTCTCCCGCTCCCCCTCCATCATCCGCGAGACCGGGATGCCGGTCGAGCGCGACACGACCTCCGCGATCTCCTCCTCGCCCACCTCCTTACGCAGAAGCTTGGTCCGCAAAGGCTTGCCGCGGGCCGCCAGTTGCCGCTCGAGCTCGGGTATGCGGCCGTACTGGAGTTCCGACATGCGCGCGAAATCGCTCGCGCGCCGCGCGCTTTCCATCTCCACGCGCGCCCGGTCCAGCTCCTCCTTGACGTGCTGCTCGCCTTGCAGGGCGGCCTTTTCCGAACGCCAGACTTCCTCGAGATCCGCATACTCGCGCTCGAGCCGACCGATCTCCTCTTCGAGCGCGGCCAGGCGCTTGCGGGAGGCCTCGTCGGCCTCCTTCTGCAGCGCCACCCGTTCGATCTTGAGCTGAATCAAGCGCCGGTCCAGCCGGTCCATGGATTCCGGGCGAGAGTCGATCTCCATGCGGATGCGCGCGGCGGCCTCATCGACCAGGTCGATGGCCTTGTCCGGCAGCTGCCGGTCGGCGATATAACGGTGCGAGAGGGTGGCGGCCGCCACGAGCGCCGGATCCGAGATGTCGACCCCGTGGTGTACCTCGTATTTCTCCTTCAGGCCCCTCAGGATCGCGATGGTATCCTCGACCGAAGGCTCATCCACCAGGACCTTCTGGAAGCGCCGCTCGAGCGCC
>JAKAXT010000139.1 GCA_021816425.1 Pseudomonadota bacterium
TGGATACCGGCCACTACCGGGTTCTTTTTACGCATGGCCATAACTCCTCTCACCTCAATAGCACCGGTTCACGATGAACGGTGTACGCAGTGAAGGATAGTGCATGATCCATACCAGTCACGGCCGCTTGTCGGGCGCTTGTTGGCACGAATCCTGTAAGTCATTGATGAGGCGAAGGCGTGCCGACGGGGCTTCGGAACGAGGCGTAGCGCTGGACCGATAGGCGGTACTTAAGGATCTCCTGAATCGGGTGGGCCAGGGGGTGACGTAAAACGTCACCCCTATGGTTGAGCCTGACGATGAGAGGCACCTTGCCGCTTTCCGTCAGGTCCTCCATGGGCCGCGAGCCTCACGGGGCACTTCAACGCATGGGGCCCGAGAGGGCATTTATCTCTCTTAATCCTGGAGAGGGATCACGCGGCGATCACGTGCTGCATGGAGGCGAGACTCTAGAGGCGCAGACGCGGATGGGCGAGGCGATCCTCCGCGACATCGAAGGCGGCCTCCAGGGCGCTCTGGCCCATGAAACGCATGAGACCCCGCGGGCGCTTGGGCCCTAGCATGACGGTCTTCGCGCGCTTGCCCCCGATCTCACGCACCAGCGAATCGACGCTCGCGAAGCCGTCTATGAGACCCAGGGTCTTGCCCTTGCTGCCCAGCATATAGGAGCCATCGAACACCTGCGGTTCGGGGCCCAAGCGGCTGCCACGACGGCTGCGCACCCAGTCCTTGAACTCCGTATGCATGTCGGTCAAGAGCTCTTTCGTGAAGAGGATGTCGTCGGCCTGCTCGGGGCGGAAGGGATCGAGCCGCGACTTATGCTCCCCCGCCGTATAGATACGCCGCTCGATGCCGTGGCGGGCAATGAATTCCGCGAAGCCGAAGCCACCGCCAATGACGCCGATCGAACCTACAATACTCATGCGGTTCGCGTAGATCTCATCGGCGGCACATGCGATCCAATAGCCGCCGGAGGCCCCGACATCCCCGATCACCGCCAGTACCTTGATGTCGTGCTCCTGCGCACGCTCGCGGATGAAGCTTGCCACGAGATCCGACTGGACCGGGGAGCCGCCAGGGCTCTCTATGGAGAGGATGAGGCGTTTGCGGGCCCGCGCCATGGCGACCGCCCTCTCGATCGACTCTCGATAGGCGGCGAGACTGATGGCGTAGGGCTTCGCCGCGATGATGCCGCGCAGCGACAAGACCGGGATGCGGGGCGCTCGCCAGAATAAGAGGCTCATGGGAGACGAGTGTAACGGATCACTGCCGCCGCCAGAAGAGCCGTGCTCGAACGTAAGGTCTGCGGCGGGCGACCGATGTCACTTGCCTATCACATTCGAGGGGCACCCTAGGGTCAGGTCTGGGTGGCCCACCCAAGGAAAGGGCCGCAACAGCGGGGCGGGGGACACCGAAATCGAGCAGCGATAAAGCGCGGCCTGATCCAGGCCAAGACGCCTTACGCGATCAGGTGAGGCTTGCACGGGGACCGCCTTGGAGGCGTGGGGCGAAGCGCGGCGTGGCCTCGGGAACATGCTAAACTCCGATAAAGGGCCGTGCTCGTTTAAAGGGCGCGGCGGGACGACAAAAACAAGAATCGCAACACCAGGTTTACAGCCACTCATGACGGAAGAACGAAAGTCGACGGAAGCCGCCCAGACCACCCTGCCCCTGTCCAAGGGGCTGCGCGTCATACGCGTCCAGGGACGGATACTGGATGGCATGGTCATGACCCTGATCTTCATTATGCTGGCCACCTTGCTCGGCGCCATCGGCGGTCTCGTCTTCGACTACATGACCGCCATCAAACTGCTCTATGAATCCGTGGGCCACATGAGCACGATCGCCGCCCATGATCTCATCAAGGAGACGGGCCAGCATCTCGTCTCGGATGTGCTGTCCGTATTCATTCTCATAGAACTCTTTCGCAGTTTCTCGGATTATTTGGAGTTTCACCGCATCCGCCTCCATGTGCTGGCCGAGGTGGGCTTCGTGTTCGTGCTACGCGAGGTGTTCGTGGGGCTCTACGCCAACCAATTGAACTGGCGAGACCTCCTGGCCTTGGGTGGTCTGCTCGCGGTGCTCGCCGCCACGCGCGTTCTCGCGACCCGCTTCCCGCCGCGTCCCCACTCCTCGCACCACTGACAGTGCCGCGCCATCCGTGGCGCAACCAAAGGGCCCTGGGCCCCGTGGCGCGTTCATCCGGCGCGCCGCATCCATACCTTCAAGGCCGCGCCCATCTCGGAGCGCGGACACGCGGGCCTGCTAACTTGCGCGCCCACCCTCGAAGACCCTGCCCCATCACACCTTCGGCTGCGGGGTCACGCGCAGGTAGGGGCGCAGTTCGCGATAACCCTCGGGGAAGGCCTGGCGCAAGGCCGCGGGGTCCTTCAAGGAAGGCACGATGACGCAGTCGTCGCCGTTTTTCCAGTTGACCGGGGTCGCCACCGGATGCTCGTCTGTGAGCTGCAACGAGTCGATGACCCGCAGGATCTCGGCGAAGTTGCGCCCGGTGCTCGCGGGATAGGTAATCGTCGCACGGATCTTCTTGTTCGGATCGATGAAAAACACCGAGCGCACGGTGAAGCTCGCGCTCGCGTTCGGGTGGATCATGTCATAGAGCGTGGCGACCTTGCGGTCGGCATCGGCGATGATAGGAAACATCACCCGCACGCTCTGCGTGTCATTGATGTCGCGTACCCAGTCTTTATGGGAGTGGACGGGATCCACGGACAAGGCCGCCACCTTGACGCCACGACGCGCGAACTCGGGCGCGAGCCGTGCGGTCTCGCCAAGCTCGGTAGTGCACACGGGCGTGAAGTCGGCCGGGTGCGAGAAGAGCAGACCCCAGTCGTCGCCAAGCCAGGCGTGGAACGCGAGCGGTCCTAGTGTGGACTCCTGAACGAAGTCGGGGGCGATATCGCCGATACGCAGTGTCATAGAGGCATCTCCTGTGTCGTGGATGGGTTCCCGGAAAGATCGGGCGCCGTGAGGTAGCCGGCCCGGATCACGAAGTCGCCGAAGCGCTCGGAAGGCTCCCTGCGGACGGCATAGTCGGCGAGAAGCGGTGTCAAAGCCGCGATCACCTCCTCTAGCGATAGGTTCTCGCGGTAGGCCGTGTTCAGGCGCTCACCGGCGAACCCGCCGCCCAGGTAGAGGATATATCGACCCAAGCTCTTGCCGACGAGCCCGATCTCGGCAAGCCGCGGGCGCGCGCAACCATTCGGGCAACCGGAGACGCGCACGGAGATCGGCTCGCCGGAAAGTCCCAGGGGACGAAGCACCCCCTCCAGGCGATCGAGGAAGCCAGGCAAGGCCCGCTCGGCCTCGGCCATCGCGAGGCCACAGGTCGGCAGCGAGACGCAGGCGATGGCGTGTCGTCGCACCCCCTCCTCGGGCTCTGCCGGAATGGGGACGCCATGCCGCGCGAGCACCGCCTCGATGACGGATTTCCGCCTAGGCCGCACACCCGAGATCGTGAGATTCTGGTTGGGGGTCAGGCGAAAATCGCCATCATGGATGCGCGCCACCTCGGCGAGCGCCGTGAGCCTGCGGCATTCGGGTTCGTCTTGCAGGCGCCCGGCAAGCACGCGCAGGGTGAGGTGGAGTCTGCCCTCATCGTCCTCGACCCAGCCGAAGCGATCGTTGCGGCTCTCGAAGTGGATATCGCGCACCGGCTCCAGCGCGAAGCCCAAACGGTCCTCGAGCTCGGCCTTGAACCACGCCACTCCACGGTCGTCGAGCGTGTACTTGAGGCGCGCGTGGCGGCGGTTCGTGCGATCACCATGATCGCGTTGGATGCGCATCACCTGTTCGGCAACCGCCAAAACCTGGCCTGGGGCGCAGAAACCTATCAGGTCGGCCAACCGCGGATAGGTCGCGCGATCACCGTGGCTTGCCCCCATGCCGCCACCTACGGCGACGTTGAAGCCCACAAGGCCGCCCTCATCGATGATGGCAACGAAGCCCAGGTCCTGGGCGAGGACGTCGACGTCATTCACGGGCGGCACCGCGATCCCGATCTTGAACTTGCGCGGCAGATAGGTCGGGCCATACAGGGGCTCCTCCTCCGCGCCCGCGCCTTCGGCCGGCGGCTCGTCCAGCCAAGTCTCCCGATAGGCCGCGGTGCGCGGCAGCAGGGCCGCGCTCAGATCCGCGGCGAACGCGCGGATCTCG
>JAKAXT010000046.1 GCA_021816425.1 Pseudomonadota bacterium
TGATACGACGGGGAGTAAGCCAGAAGGATGTCGCCTTGCGGCTTGGCGTGCATCCAAAGACGGTGCGCAGGGCCTTAAAGCGGGGAGATGCCCCGAAGGGCGTGTGGCCGCGCCGGGGCCAGGCGCTGGCGCCCCACCTCCGGAACTTGCCGGCCGCCAGGATATCCTGGACCGTGCAGCCCTCATACTCGCGCGGGTCCGGGCGCGCCGCTCGGAGAAAAGCCTGCTGCTCATCGGCCTGCGCGGCGTCGGCAAAACGGTGTTTCTGAGAAGGATCGCCGGCTTGGCGCAGGCCGACGGCTAGAAGGCCGTGATGATAGAGGCCGAGGAGGCCAAGCGCCTCGATCTGCTGCTGGTTCCTTATCTTAGACAAATCTTGTTTGATCTTGATCGCGTTCAGGGGATAAGCGAGAAAGTGAAGCGCGGGCTGCGCGTATTTAAGAGTTTCCTCGACGGTCTTAGATTGCGAATCTGAGACATGCTTGAGCTCTCGATCGACGTCGACCCCGAACGGGGCACCGCGGACAGCGGTGATCTGCAGGCCGACCTCTCCGAGCTTCTCGTCGCGATAGCCGAGGCCGCTGCCGACCGCAAAACGGCTGTGGCGCTCGTCATGGATGAGCTTCAGTACTTGAGCGAGGATGGTCTCAACGCCCTCATCATGGCCATCCACCAGGTGACCCAACGTCAGCTGCCCCTCGTTCTGATCGGGGCGGGGCTGCCGCAGCTTATCGGCAACGCCGGACGCGCGAAGTCTTATGCCGAGCGACTGTTCGACTTTCTCGAGGTGGGCGCGCTCACTGATGCTGACGCCCGAGACGCGCTTGAGGAGCCGGTGCGCGCGGAGGGAGTCCGGTTTACCCGCGGGGCACTCGATGAAATCGTGCGCACCACCCAAGGGTATCCGTACTTCCTGCAGGAGTGGGCCTATCGGTCCTGGAGTGTTGCCGCTGGCTCGCCGATCAACCGCACTGCCGCGCGGGCGGCCACGGAGGCATCGATCGCCCGAGTTATGTCCGTCAAGTTGTGCAAATTCCCTTTTGGTGTGAGGGAGGGCTTCATCAGGCGGCCGCCCGCAGCCGTTCCCGGCGCTGCTCCTCAAGCAGGTCCATATTGAGGTAGCGGTTGTCCTCGAGCCAGCTCTCGTGGGTCTCGACACAGAGGGCGCGCACCAGACGCAGGCAGGACTCGGTATTGGGGAAGATCCGCACCACCCGGGTCCGGCGCTTGATCTCCTCGTTTAAGCGCTCCAGCATATTGGTGCTCTTCAGATGCTTGTGGTGCGCCCGGGGTAAGCGGTAGAAGGTCAGCGTCTCGCCGATGTGGTCCTCGACCCAGTTCGTGAGCTTGGGGTATTTCGCAGACCACTTGGCAAGCCACGCCGCCAAGTCTCGTTGCGCTTCCGTGAGATCCCGTCGGTCGTAGAGCCAGCGCAGTTCCTGCAGGCAGTCGTCATCGGCCTTGCGGGGCAGGTAATCCAGCGCATTGCGAAGGAAGTGCACATAACAGCGCTGCCAGGCGGCCTCCGTCAGCACCTCGGTGATCGCTTTCCTCAAGCCCGCATGGTCGTCGGAGACGATGAACTCGACGCCATGCAGGCCGCGGTCCCTTAAGTGCGTGAGGAAGTCTTTCCAGGACGACTGGCTCTCGCGACTCGCCATATCCACCGCGAGCACCTCGCGGCGGCCGCCCTCATGAATGCCGATCGCGATCAAGACCGCCTGCGAGCGGATGACACCGCCTTCACGCACCTTCTCGTAGCGGGCATCCAGAATCAGGTAGGGATACGGCTCTTCCAGGCGCCGCTTTGCAAAAGCTGTAAGGGCCTCATCGAGCCCCTGATTGATGGTGCTGATGCTGGAGGCAGAAAAACTATGCCCACAGAGCTCTTCTGTGATCGCCTTCACCTTCGCGTGCGGGCAAGGCCACGGGTGGACACGCCTTGCACATACATCTCCGCCAAGGCGGCCACAAAGGCCTTCTCCGAGCGCTGGTAGCGCTCAAAGAGGGCGGTCTGGAACTGCCCAGCGCGGTCCCGGGGTACCCGCAGTTCGAGCTTGCCGACGCGGGTCACAAGACCCCGTTCATAATGGCGGGCCCGGTAGCCCTGACGCCCGTCCCGGCGTTCGTGGGGGCCGGCCCCCCACGAGCTCGGTCATCTCGGCCTCCAGGACCTCCTGGAGGGCTTCTTTCATCAAGGATTTCATCAAATCCTTATCTTCTGCCATAAAGGCTTTAAGGTCGATGGCGTTGGCGCTATGCTTCTTCACGGTCATGGTATGGTCCCTCCTACAGGACATAGGGTTGATCTTCACAATCCCCCTCATACCATGACCTCTTCAGATCGCCAAGAATTTGCACATAAGCCGGTACGCTACCCGGTAATCGAGGCTGGGGGCGGCCATGGTCGGCGCACGCGACGCGATCCCGTGTAGCGTAGAAGAAAAGGAGACGGCCACTATCGTATATTTGTGGCGGCCCCGTTTATTTGGTCGGACCAGACGTTGCGATCTTTCGGCGAGCGTACGTAGGTGCGCTTAATTCCCTACTCCACCGTCACCGACTTCGCCAGATTGCGGGGCTGGTCGATGTCCGCGCCCTTGGAGACCGCCACATGGTAGGCGAGCAGCTGCAAGAGCACCGTGTATACGATCGGGGCCAGCAGGTCGTCTGTGGGGGGCACCGTGATGACGTGGGTCTGGTCATCCTCGCGGATGCCGTTTTGGGCATCGGCGAATACGAATAACTCGCCCCCGCGCGCCCGCACCTCCTGAAGATTCGATTGCAGTTTCTCCAGGAGCTCGTTGTTCGGGGCGACGGCCACCACAGGCATGTCCGAGTCCACGAGCGCGAGCGGCCCGTGCTTCAGTTCGCCCGCCGGGTAGGCCTCGGCATGGATGTAGGAGATCTCCTTCAGCTTCAGGGCCCCCTCCATGGCCACCGGGTACTGCGTGCCGCGGCCGAGGAAGAGCGCATGCTGCTTGTTCGCGAAAAAGGGTACCCAGGCCTGCACGGCGGCGTCGAGAGCCAGAACCTGTTCGATCTGGCCTGGCAGACCGCGCAAGAGACCCACGAGACGCGCCTCGCCCTCGGCGCCCAGGCCCCGCCGGCGGCCCAGGACCGCGACCAACAAAAGCAGGGCGACGAGCTGCGTGGTGAAGGCCTTGGTCGAGGCGACCCCGATCTCGGGGCCGGCCTGGGTCATGAGGACGAGCTCGGATCCCCGCACGAGCGAGCTTTCGGGGGCATTGCAGATGGTGAGGGTGTGCGCAAAGCCCAAATCGCGCGCATAGGCGAGCGCGGCCAGGGTGTCGGCGGTCTCGCCGGACTGCGAGAGCGTCACGAAGAGCGTCTTTGGAGCCACGCGCGGCTTGCGGTAACGAAACTCGCTTGCCACTTCGACCGCGCAGGGCAGGCTCGCGAGGCCCTCGAACCAGTAGCGGCCCACGAGACCCGCATGGTAACTCGTTCCACAGGCGACGATCTGCACCGCCTCGATGTCGGCCAAAAACCCGGCGGCCGCATGCCCGAAGGCCTCGTCGTAGACGCGCTGGACGCCTATGCGGTTTTCGAGCGTGTCTGCGATCGCGCGCGGCTGCTCGTGGATCTCCTTTAGCATGTAGTGCCGGTACTCGCCCCGCCCGACGGCATCGGCCGAAAGCTCGCTTTGCTTGACGGGCCTTTCGACGCGCTCGCCCTGCGCGTTGTAGATGACGACGGCATCGCGCGTGATGTCGGCGATGTCGCCCTCCTCGAGAAACATGAAGCGCTGGGTCACGGGCAGCAAGGCGGCGACGTCGGAGGCGATGAAGTGCTCGCCTATGCCTATGCCGATCACAAGCGGACTGCCCCGGCGGGCGGCGACCAGGCGGTCGGGCTCGCGGTTGGTGATCACCCCCAGGGCGTAGGCCCCGCGCAAGGAGGGGAGCGCGGCGCGCACCGCCGCCAGCAGATCGCCGGTCTCCTCGAGCCTGCGATAGATCTCGTGGACGATCACCTCGGTATCGGTCTCCGAGGTGAACTCGTAACCGAGCTGCATCTGGGCGCGACGCAGATTCTCGTGATTTTCGATAATGCCGTTGTGGACGAGCGCCACGGTGTTGCGGCAGACGTGCGGGTGCGCGTTCTGGGTCGCCGGGCGACCGTGGGTCGCCCAGCGCGTGTGGGCGATGCCGGTTGCGCCTTCCATCTGCGCGTCGAGGCGGCCCTCCAGTTCGCGGACCTTGCCCACCGAGCGCGTGCGCGTCAGGCAGTGTTCGCGATCGATGACGGCGATTCCCGCGGAGTCGTAGCCTCGATACTCGAGGCGCTTCAGGCCTTCGATGAGGATGGGAACGACATTACGCTGCGCGACCGCGCCTACGATTCCACACATAAATCACTCCTTGAGTCGGGGCGCGCCTACTTCTCGGGCCGCCGCCAGCCGCTGACCGTCTTTTGGCCAACACGGCTTAATGTCAGTTCACCGGCCGGCGCGTCTTTCGTCAGCGTGGTGCCCGCGCCCACGGTGGCGCCTGCGCCCACCTCGACGGGCGCCACGAGCTGCGTGTCGGAGCCGATGAAGGCGCCGTCGCCTATGACCGTGCGATGCTTGCGGGCCCCGTCATAATTACAGGTGATGACGCCCGCTCCTATGTTGACGCCGGCGCCGATTACCGCGTCGCCGACGTAGCTCAAGTGATTGATCTTGCTGTCGGTGCCGACCCGCGAGGCCTTGACCTCCACGAAATTGCCCACGCGCGCGCGGGGGCCCAGGACCGTGCCCGGCCGCAGACGGGCAAAGGGGCCCACGACGCAGCCCGATCCCACCTCGGCGCCGTCGAGCACGCAATGGGCCTCGATCCGGGCGCCGGACGCGATGCGGCTGTCGCGAATGACGCAATGCGGGCCTATGCGCGCGCCCTCGCCGATCTCCACCTGGCCCTCGAATACGCAATTCACGTCGATCAGCACGTCGCGGCCGGTCGTGAGCGCGCCGCGCACGTCGATCCTGCGCGGGTCCATGAGCTGCGCCCCGGAGGCCATGAGCGCCTGGGCGCGCTCCTCCTGATAGGCGCGCTCCAGTAAGGCGAGATCGGCGCGGCTGTTCACCCCTTCGACCTCGGTGGCCCGGGCCGGAGACACCGTGGCGACCGCAACGCCGTCGGCCACCGCGAGCGCCACGATGTCCGTGAGATAGAGCTCGCCTTGCGCGTTCGCGGTCGTGAGTCTCGGGATCCAGTGGCGGAGGCGCGCGACGGGGGCGGCGAGCACGCCGCTGTTCGCTTCGCGGATGCGGCGCTCGTCGGGGGTCGCATCGCGCCACTCGACGATGCGCGCGACCCCACCCCGCGCGTCGCGGACGATGCGGCCGTACTGGTTTTCATGCGCCGCCTCGAAGGTGAGCAAGGCGGCCCCGTCCGATGCGCGCTCGCACAGGGCCTTCAGCGTGTCGCGCCCTATGAGCGGCACATCGCCCAAAAGGACGAGCGCCAGGCTCCGGTCGTCCAGGTGCGGCAGGGCGCAGCGCACGGCATCCCCCGTGCCCTTCTGCGCGGGCTGCACGACCCAGTCGACCCCGGCGTCCGCAAAGGCCTCGCGGACCCGCTCTCCGCCATGGCCGTAGACCACGTGGATCGCGCGCGGCGCGAGGGCTGCCGCCGTGTCCAGGACATGGGCCAACAGGGGGCGCCCGGCCAGGGTATGGAGCACCTTGGGGAGCGACGATGCCATGCGGCGCCCTTGGCCTGCGGCCAGGACGATGATCTCGAGTGAAGGAAAGAGGCCCTGCATAAGCCGGTATTAGAGCGGTCTCATGGGGGAAAGGCAATGCCCGAAAGGCGGACGTATCAGTGGAGGGCCTCTGCCGGTCGCCCGGCGAGCCGCTCCTCGGGCGTGGCGTCGCGCAGGCCTTGCACGGTCACGGTGAAGCGGACGGTCTGGCCCGCGAGCGGGTGATTCGCGTCGATGGTGAGCTTGCCGTCGGCGATCGCGGTCACCACGAAATGGACGGCTTCGCCCCGCTCGTTCTCGGCTTCCACCTCGGCGCCCAGGTGCTGAAACTCGGGCGGGACGTTGGCGATGTCATCGGTGAAGGTCAGCGCCGGATCGTGGTCCCCGAAGCCTTCGGCGGGCGCGAGCTCGACTTCGACCGTGTCGCCTACGCGCAGGCCCTCGAGGGCGTTCTCGATCTTCGCGAACAGGGCCTCGCCTGAGCCATGGAGGTAGGAGACGGGGACGTCGGTGTGCTCAAAAATCTCCCCCTGACCGTCACGCAGGGTGTAGGTGAGGGAGACGATCTTGTCTTTGGTCACCATGAAACGCCTCCTTTGGCCGGCCTAGGCCCGGCTCGATCCGTGCCCCCGTGCGCGATAACGGCGCACCACATAGAGCCGCGCCGCGGCCTGGGCAAGCTCCGCCTGGGCGTGGGCGTAATCGGCCTTGCCGGCCCGCTCCTCGGCGCGACGGGCGGCGTCTTCCACGGCCTTCGCAGCGAGCGCCTCGTCGATGTCCGCGGCGCGCTCGCCTGCATCCGCGAGCACCGTCACATGGTCGGGCTGGACCTCCACGAAACCGCCGCTCACATAGAAGACCTGCTCCGCGCCGCTGGCGTCCTGAAGGCGTACGCCGCCTGCCTTCAAGATGCCAAGCAGGGGCGAGTGGCCGGGCAGGAAGCCCGCCTCCCCCTCCCGCAAGGGCGCGATGACGCGCGTCGCCTGTCCGGAGAAGAGCTCTTTCTCGGCGTTAACGATGTCGACCCGAAAGCTGTCCATGATGGCCTACAGCCGCCGGGCCTTGGCGATGGCTTCGTCGATGGTACCCACCATGTAGAACGCCTGCTCCGGCAATTCGTCGTACTCGCCCTCGGCGATCCCCTTGAAGCCGCGAATGGTCTCCTTGAGCGACACATAGGTCCCGGGCGCGCCCGTGAACACCTCGGCCACGAAGAAGGGCTGGGACAGGAAGCGCTGGATCTTGCGCGCCCGGGTGACGGTCAGCTTGTCCTCGGCCGACAGCTCGTCCATGCCCAGAATGGCGATGATGTCCTGAAGCTCCTTGTAGCGCTGGAGGATGGACTGCACCTTGCGGGCGGTATCGTAGTGCTCCGCGCCTATGACCTGGGGATCGAGCTGGCGGCTCGTCGAATCGAGCGGGTCCACCGCCGGATAGATGCCGAGCTCCGCCACCTGCCGCGACAGGACCACGGTGGCATCGAGGTGCGCGAACGTGGTGGCCGGCGAGGGATCGGTCAAGTCGTCGGCCGGCACGTACACCGCCTGGATGGACGTTATGGAACCGGTCTTGGTGGAGGTTATGCGCTCCTGGAGGACGCCCATCTCCTCGGCGAGCGTCGGCTGGTAGCCGACCGCCGAGGGCATGCGCCCGAGCAGCGCCGAGACCTCGGTGCCGGCGAGGGTGTAGCGGTAGATGTTGTCGATGAAGAGTAGCACGTCGCGCCCCTCGTCGCGGAAATACTCGGCCATCGTGAGGCCCGTCAGGCCCACACGCAGACGGTTTCCCGGCGGCTCGTTCATCTGACCGTAGACCAGCGCCACCTTGTCGAGAACACCGCCCTCCTTCATCTCGTGATAGAAGTCGTTGCCCTCGCGGGTGCGCTCGCCGACACCGGCGAAGACGGAGTAGCCGCTATGCTCGATGGCGATGTTGCGGATCAGCTCCATCATGTTCACGGTCTTGCCGACCCCCGCGCCCCCGAACAGCCCGACCTTCCCGCCCTTGGCGAACGGGCACACGAGATCGATCACCTTGATGCCGGTCTCGAGAAGCTCCGTGCTCGATGCAAGCTCGTCGAAGCGCGGCGGCGCGCGGTGGATGCTGTGCAAGGACTCGGTCACAACCGGCCCCTGCTCGTCTATGGGCCGGCCCAGGACGTCCATGATGCGCCCGAGGGTACCCGCGCCGACCGGCACGCTGATCGGCTTGCCCGTGTTGGTGCATACCAGGCCGCGCTTCAGGCCCTCGCTCGAGCCCATGGCGATGGTGCGGACCACGCCGTCGCCGAGTTGCTGCTGCACCTCGAGGACGAGATCGCGGTTCTCCACCGTGAGCGCATCGTAAATCTTCGGCACCGCGCCGCGCTCGAACTCCACGTCGACGACCGCCCCTATCACCTGCACAATCTTTCCGGCTGACATCCTACCCCCTAGACCGCCGACGCGCCGCTCACGATCTCCGCGATCTCCTGCGTGATCGCCGCCTGGCGCGCCTTGTTGTATGCCAATTTCAGATCGCCGATCAAACGCCCGGCGTTGTCCGTGGCCGCGCGCATGGCCACCATGCGGGCGGCCTGTTCGCTTGCCAGATTTTCCAGCACGACCCCGTAGGTTCGCGTCTCCAGATAGCGCGCGAGGAGGTCGGACAGGACGTCCTGCGCCTCCGGTTCGTACAGATAGTCCCAGCGGTGCCGGGCGGCCTCGGGCTTCGGCTCCGGGAGCGGCAGCAGGTCCTCGGCCACGGCGACCTGCGCGAGCGCGTTGCGGAAGCGGCTGTAGACGAGCACCACCCGGTCGATGCGCTCCTCGCGATAGGCGTCGGCCAGCACCTTGACCACACCCGTGACGGACTGGGAGGCGGGGCGGTCGCCGAGCGGCGCGAGCTGCGCCACCACGGGGGCCCTCAGCTTGCGGAAATAGGTCGCGCCCTTGTTGCCGAGGACCGCGACCTCGCCCTGGATGCCCTCATCCTCCCAGTCCTTCAAAAGCCCGACCGCGAGGCGGAACACGTTCACGTTGAGGGCGCCCGCAAGCCCGCGGTCGGAGGTCACGACCAGGACCGCCGCGCGCCGTACCGGCCGCACCGCAAGCAGCGGGTGGCGATACTCGGGATGCGCCGCCCGTATGTGACGCATGATGGTGACGAGGCTCTCGGCATAAGGGCGGGCCGCGCTCATGCGCTCCTGCGCCTTGCGCATCTTGGCGGCCGCCACCATCTGCATGGCGCGCGTGATCTTCTGCGTGCTCTGCACGCTGCGGATCTGGCGCCTGATCTCCTTTCCGCCAGCCATCAATAGACCCCTTGGGCCTTGAACGTCTCGATGAAGCGCGTCAGGCGCGCGATGACGTCCTCGTTGTAGTCGCCGGTCTCGTTCATGGCCTTCAGGGCATCGCCGTGTTCGGCATGGGCCGCGGTCCTGAGCGCCGAATCGAAGGGCAGGACCTTCTCGAGCGGCAGGTCGTCGAGCGCGCCGGTGTTGGCGGCGAGCAGCGACAGCGCCATGTCGGCGACCGACATGGGCTGATACTGGCCCTGCTTCATGAGCTCCGTGACCCGCCGCCCGCGATCGAGCTGCTTGCGCGTGGCGGCGTCCAGATCCGACGCGAACTGCGAGAACGCGGCGAGCTCCCGGTACTGCGCAAGCGCCAGGCGCACGCCTCCGCCCAGCTTTTTCATGACCTTGGTCTGCGCCGCCCCGCCCACGCGGGACACGGAGAGGCCGGCGTTGATCGCCGGACGGATGCCCGAGTTGAAGAGGTCGGTCTCAAGGAAGATCTGGCCGTCGGTGATCGAGATCACGTTGGTGGGAACGAAGGCCGATACGTCGCCCGCCTGCGTCTCGATGATCGGGAGCGCCGTGAGCGACCCGGTGCGTCCCTTCACGCCGGATTGACGTTCGACGTAATCCTCGTTGACGCGCGACGCGCGCTCCAGTAGCCGCGAGTGCAGATAGAAGACGTCGCCCGGATAGGCCTCGCGCCCAGGAGGCCTGCGCAGCAAGAGCGAGATCTGCCTATAGGCCCAGGCCTGCTTGGTCAGGTCGTCGTAAATGATGAGCGCGTCCTGGCCACGATCGCGGAAATACTCGCCCATGGCGCAGCCGGCGTAGGGCGCGAGATATTGCATGGCCGCCGAATCGGCGGCGGTGGCCGCCACGACGATGGTATGGTCCATCGCGCCCATCTCGGTCAGGCGATGGACGACGCCCGCGACGCTCGAGGCCTTCTGGCCGATCGTCACATAGATGCACATGACGCCGGTGCCGCGTTGCGCGAGAATCGCATCGATGGCGAGCGCCGTCTTGCCGGTCTGGCGGTCGCCTATGATGAGCTCGCGCTGTCCGCGGCCTATGGGCACCATGGCGTCGATGACCTTGATGCCCGTCTGCAGGGGCTGCGTGACCGATCGCCGGGCGACGACCCCCGGTGCCACCTTCTCGACGGGCGAGGTCGCCTTCGTGGCGATGTCGCCGCGGCCGTCGAGGGGCTTGCCGAGGGCATCGACCACGCGGCCGAGGAGCTCGGGGCCCACGGGCACCTCGAGGATGCGGCCCGTGCCCTTGACGACGTCGCCTTCGCTCAGGTGCTCGTAGTCGCCCAGGATGACGGCGCCCACGGAGTCGCGCTCGAGATTGAAGGCGAGCCCGTAGGTGTTTCCGGGAAACTCTAGCATCTCGCCCTGCATGGCGTCGGCCAGCCCGTAGATGCGCGCGATGCCATCGCTCAGGCTCACGATGGTGCCGGTCAGGGCGGGGGTCGGAGGAGAGAGCTTCTCGATTCTCTGCTTGATGAGCTCCGAGATCTCGCTGGGTTTCAAAGCCATAGGAATTCCTCTAAAAGGGGCTTAACGCTTGGGCGAGGGCCGCGAGCCGGCCGCGGACGGACGCGTCGAGGACCATGTCGCCATGCTGAACGATGACGCCCGCGAGGAGCCGGTCGTCGGTCTCCACGACGAGCTCGACTGCGCGCCCCGTGCGTCGGGCCAGGGCCTTGCGCAGGCCGTCGCGCTGCACGTCGCTCAAGGGCCGTGCGGTGGTGACCGTAGCGTGCGTGCGGTTCTCCGCGTCGTCCTTCAGGACCGCGTAGGTCGCGGCCACGCTCGGCAAGGCGTCGAGCCTGCCGTTTTCGAGCAGGAGACTAATGATGCGCGCCACGGGCGCCAGGGCCGCCTGGTCGGAAACCAGGGCCGCGGCCAGCGCCGCACGCGGCACGTGCGGGTTGTCGACCAGGGCCGCGATTGCGGGATCGGAGAGCGCGAGCGCCGCCGCCTCGAGGCTCGCGAGCACGGCGTCCCGATCGGCGCCGGGCACGGCCATGAGCGCGCGCGCGTAGGGACGCGCCACGGCCGCCATCTGGTCGGCGATCACAGTTGCGCCACCACTTCTTCGAGGAGGCGCTCGTGCAGCCGCCCGTCGATCTCGCGTTCCACGATACGCTCGGCGCCGGCCAACGCCAGGCGCGCGACGTCGCCCCGCAACTGCTCGCGGGCGCGATTCATCTCGGCCTCGGCCTCGGCGCGGGCGAGCGCCATGGCGTGCTCGCCCTCCGCGCGGGCGCGCTCGCGCGCCTCGTCGATGATCTCGCGGGAACGTCGCTCGGCCTGGTCGAGGATCTCGGCGGCGCGCTCGCGCGCAATGGCCAGGATCTCTTCCTGCTTGCGTTCCGCCTCGTCGAGCGCCTTGCGGCCCTGGTCGGCCGCGGCGAGGCCATCAGCGATACGCTTCTGGCGACGCTCCATGACGGCGGTGAGCGGGCCCCAGAGGTAGCGCTTGACGAAAACGATGAGCACCGCGAAGGTGACCATCTGGACGATGAGGGTCACGGATATGGGCATGGTGTGGGCAGGTCCCTATCGCGCCTTAATGAACGAGCTGCTTGATCGCCGCCACGGCCGCCCCTTCGAAGGGATTCACGAAGGTGAAGTACATGGCGAAGGCGGCGGCGATGAACGGGAACGACTCCATGAGGCCCGCGGTGATGAACATCTGCACACGCAGGGTCGGCAGCATCTCCGGCTGACGCGCGATGCCCTCGATGTACTTGGAGCAGATGAGACCCCAGCCGAGCGCCGAGCCGAGCGCCGCGCCCGCGAAAATGATACCGACGGCAACGGCCGTGTAGGAAAAGACCATGCCGATAACCGACGCAAGTTGCGGATCAACCATAAAGCCACTCCTCGATGAAAAGATAAAAGAAACCAGGGTCAGTGCGCATCGCCTTCGTGCGAGGCGGCCATCGCCAGATACATGATGGTGAGGACCATGAAGATAAACGCCTGAAGCGTGATGATGAGCAGGTGAAAGATCGACCAGAGCACGCCCGGCGCCCACGCCGCCCACCACGGCAGCAGCGCGATGAGCAGGAACACGAGCTCGCCCGCGAACATGTTTCCGAAGAGTCGCAGGCCGAGACTCAGGGGCTTGGCGATCTCATCCACCGTGGTCATCAGGATATTGACCGGGAACAGGTAGGGGCCGAACGGATGCACGAGAAAGCCCTTCAGGTATCCCCAGAGGCCTTTGTGCTTGATATGGTAGTAGAGTGTGAGAAGGAAGACGCTCAGGGCGAGGCCCAGCGTGGTATAGGGATCGGCGGTCGGGGTCGAGCGAAAATCGTGGATGCCGACGGCGTGCGCGGCGGTCGGCAGGAGCAGGACCGGGAGCAGGTCCATGGCATTCATGAGGAAGACCCAGAGGAAGACCGTGAAGGCGAGGGCCCCCACCATGGGATCCTCGACCGGAAAGATGCCCTTGACCTGGTCATCGACGAACTCGAGGAGCCCCTCGAGGGCGTTCTGGAGGCCGTGGGGAACCCCCTCCTCCAGGCGGCGTCCGAGGACCCAGCCGGTCGCGACGATGACACCGGCCATGACCCAGCCGATGAGGATGGTGTCGACATGAAGGCTCCAGAACCCGTGACCGACGGTCAGGTTCTTTAAATGGTCCTCCATGAAGCTGACGGCATTGTGACTCATAGTCCTGACGTAATCCCCGGGGCCAGGAACGCGACCTGACCCAAACCAAAGGCGACCAAAAACGGCAGCGGGGCCACATGGAACACCCCGAGCCCCAAACCCAAAAAGACGATTGCCAACACGAAACGCGCGACCGCGCCGCCGTATAACCACAGCTGCGCCTGCGCCGGGCCCTGCTTCCCGTCGGCGCGTCCCACGGTGTAGGCCAGCACCAGGGCCCCCAGCATCGCGATGGCGCCTCCGGCGAGCGCTGCCACCGCGCGCCCCAGGGCTTCATGGGGGGAGGCTGCGAAGGCCGCGACGACCGCGACTGCCAAAGTCAGCGAAACCTGCGCCAGGAGCACACGACGCAGCCCTTTGCGCAATATCTGTGCCGCGTAGCTCATGGTGGTCCGGTCCCGTTCGCCATAAGGGGGCGCCCGCGGCCGCGCAGTATAAGTGTTCCTTATGCCAGGGTCAAACGAAACCGCGCGCGCGACTTCGCCTTGGGAGGCGAAGTGCGGGCCTCACGGGGGGCCGAGGCGGCCCTTGGACCAAGCGGCGGCGCGCTGGCGCTCGGCCGGCGTCAGCAAGGCCGCCGTCTGGCGGGCGAGCTCCGCCGCGCGCGCGGACTTGGGGGCGGCGCGCTCATACCACGCCAGGGCGCGGATCAGATGATCCGGCTGGCCCACGCCGTACTGATACAGTTCGCCGAGCTTCAGTTCGGCATTGGGCGCTCCGCTGCGGGCCGCCTGGCGCAGGCTCCGCAGACCCGCGTGGGCGACGTGCGCGCCAAGAAGACACAGGGTCACCGCGGCGATGCCGGGGGTCCATCGTTTCACGGCCACCTCCTTCTTACGAGAATCGGCCAAGCAGGCCTTCGAGCTCATCCATACTATGATAGTCGATCGTGATGCGCCCTGCGCCGGCGCCTCGCGCCTGGATGCGTACGCGCGCCCCGAGCGTCTCGGTGAGGCGCCGCTCGAGGGCCGCCACGTCCGGGTCGGGGGCCGGTTTGGCAGGCTCCGGGCGACCTTGGCGCTGCACGCGCCGTTCGGTCTCGCGCACGCTGAGCCCCGCCGCCACCACCTCGCGGGCCAGGGCCGTCTGGGCGCCGGCGTCGGTGATGGCGAGCAAGGCGCGGCCATGGCCCATCTCGATCTGCCCGACCTCGAGCAGGTTGCGCACCTCGGGGGCGAGCCCGAGCAGCCGAAGGAGGTTGGTGACCGCCGCCCGCGAGCGGCCGACATGGGTGGCGATCTCGTCGTGAGTGAGCTCGAACTCTTCCTGGAGACGCTTCAGGCCGGCCGCCTCCTCGAGGGGGTTCAGGTCCTCGCGCTGGATGTTTTCGATCAAGGCGACGGCCATGGCGGCGCGGTCCGGGATGTCGCGCACGATGACCGGGACCTCGGACAGGCCCGCGATCTGGGCCGCGCGCCAGCGCCGCTCCCCGGCGATGATCTCAAAGCCCGCGCCCGCGCGCCGCACGAGTATGGGCTGCACGATACCCTGGGCGCGTATCGATTCGGCGAGCTCGTTCAGGGCCTCGGGCTCCATACGCGTGCGCGGCTGATAGCGCCCGCGCTGGAGGCGCTCGATCGGCAGGGTCTGGATGGCGGCCGCCGGCGAAGTCGCCGGGTCGTCCCGCGGGGAATCTCCGAAGAGCGCGTCCAACCCGCGCCCGAGCCGGGGGCGTTTCTCCTTCATCAATGAGCGTCTCCTGCGACGGGTGGCGATTCGCGCGCCACGATCTCGGCCGCCAGGGCCAGATAGGCCTGGGCCCCGCGTGAGCCGCGATCATACTGAATGACCGGGACGCCGTGGCTCGGCGCCTCGGCCAGGCGGACGTTGCGCGGAATGATGGTCTGGAAGAGCTGATTCCCGAAGTGGCGGGCGAGCTGCTCGGAGACCTCGATGGCAAGTCCGTTACGCGGATCGAACATCGTGCGCAACAGCCCTTCGATCGTGAGGTCCGGGTTCAGCTGGGCGCGTACGCGGCGGATCGTGCCGAGCAAGGCCGTGAGACCCTCCAGGGCATAGTACTCGCACTGCATGGGGATCAGCACGGCGTCGGCGGCGACCAGGGCATTCACGGTCAGGAGGCTCAGGGCCGGCGGGCAGTCGATATAGATGTAATCATAGGCGCCGCGCAGGGGGGCAAGCGCGGTCTGCAGGCGCCGCTCGCGCTGGGAGGCCTGGGCGAGCTCGATCTCGGCCCCTGAGAGGTCTTCGTGCGATGCCAGCAGGTCGTAGCCGCAGGTCGCGCGGGCGATGGCCTTCTGCGCATCGATCTCGCCGGACAAGACCTCATAGAGGCCCTGTTCGGTGCCCGCCATGCCGCTGCCCATGGTGGCGTTGCCTTGCGGGTCGAGGTCGATCAGGAGGACGCGCCGTCCTTGCTCGGCGAGGGCCGCGGCCACGTTGATGCTGGTCGTGGTCTTGCCCACCCCGCCCTTCTGGTTGGTGATGGCGATGATGCGCGTCATGGCGCGCGCGCCAGGACCACGAGGTGGCGCTTGGCGGACAGGCCCGGAACCTGGAGGGCATGCACGGCCTGAACCACGTAGGGGGACGGGACCGCCGCGAGCTCCTCGGTCGGAAGCGCGCCCTTCATGGCGACGATGACGCCGCCCTCGGCGAGCAGGCGGCCGGCCGCCAGGGCGATGTCGCCGAGGCTCGCGTAGGCGCGGGCGGTGATGACCGCATACGGCGCCCGGGGCTCGTGGTCTTCGACGCGCTCGCCCGCCAGGGTGACCTGGGCCAGCGCAAGTCGCGCCACGACCTCGGTCAGAAAATCGATGCGCTTATGGGAGCGGTCGAGCAAGGTCACCCGACGGGCCGGCTGCAGCAGGGCGATGGGTATGCCGGGCAGCCCGGCGCCGCTGCCGACATCGAGGAGGGGCCCCGCCGGCAGATGCGGCAGGATGGCGAGGCTGTCCAGGATATGGCGCGCGACCATCTCCTCCGGGTCGCGCACTGCGGTGAGATTGAAGACCCGGTTCCAGCGCGCCAGGGTTTCGAGGTAGGCGAGAAGGCGCGCCTCGGTCTCCCGGTCCAGACCGATGCCGAGCGCCTGGACGCCGGAGCGCAGGCGGGCCGCCGCCTGCCCCCACCCCTCTCCCACCGGTTGCTCAAGGCCGCCCATGGTCAGGCCCGCAGCCGTTTCAGGTGCACGAGCAGGAGCGACACCGCCGCGGGCGTCACGCCGGGCAGGCGGGCGGCCTGCCCGAGGGTCGCGGGCCTGTGACGGGCCAGGCGTTGGCGGACCTCGGTTGAGAGGCCCCGTATTCCTTGGTAATCCAGATCCTGCGGCAAAGCCATCCCCTCGTGGTGGGCGCGGCGCGCGATCTCGTCGCCCTGACGCGCGATGTAGCCTTCATACTTGACCGAGACCTCGAGCTTCCGCCACGCCTTGGGATCGGCGAGCGCGGTCTCGGAGGATGCGAGCTCGATGATGTCCTTATAGCCTACCCCGGGTCGCTTGAGGAGATCGAGCAGCGAGGTTTCCCGCGCCAGGTCCTGGCCGAGCGACGCGCGGACGCGCGGATCGCCGGGACGCGCGTAGACGCCGCGCAGCCGCGTCTGCTCGCGCCGCACGGTCTCCTCGCGGTCGCTGATCTCGCGGTAGCGTGCCTCGTCGATGAGCCCGAGGCGGTGCGCGACCCCCGCCAGACGCTCGTCGGCATTGTCCTCGCGCAAAAGGAGCCTATGTTCCGCCCGCGAGGTGAACATGCGGTAGGGCTCGGTCAGGCCCTGGGTTATGAGGTCGTCGACCAGGACCCCGAGATAGGCCTCGTCGCGCCGTGGCCACCACGCCTCTTCGTCGCGACACCTGAGGGCCGCGTTGATTCCCGCGAGCAGACCCTGGGCCGCCGCCTCCTCATAGCCGGTCGTGCCGTTGATCTGACCGGCGAAGAAGAGCCCGTCCAGGGCGCGCGTCTCCAACGAGGGCTTCAGGTCGCGCGGATCGAAGTAATCGTACTCGATGGCGTAGCCCGGACGCGTGAGCACGGCCTTTTCGAGCCCCGGGATGGAGCGGACCAGGCGCCACTGGGCATCGAAGGGGAGGCTCGTCGATATCCCGTTGGGATAGATCTCCGGCGTCTCCAGGCCCTCGGGCTCGAGAAAGATCTGGTGCGACACCCTGTCCGCGAAACGCACGACCTTATCCTCGAGCGAGGGGCAATAGCGGGGGCCGGTCCCCTCGATCACCCCCGTGTAGAGCGGGGATCGGTCCAGGGCCGCGCGCACGATGGCGTGGGTCTCTTCCGTGGTCTGCGTGATGTGGCAAACGACTTGGCGGGGCCGCGCGGGCTCCGCCTGGGAAAAATACGGTGCCGGGTCGTCCCCGGCCTGCGCCTCGAGGGCCGCGAAATCGATGGTGCGGCCGTCGATCCGCGGCGGGGTGCCGGTCTTCAGGCGCCCCACCTGGAAGGGGAGCGCGCGCAGCCGCTCGGCGAGCGCGCTTGCCGGGGGCTCGCCGGCGCGGCCGCCGGCATGGCGACTCTGGCCCACGTGGATGAGGCCCGCGAGGAAGGTCCCGGTGGTGAGCACCACGGTCCGCGCGCGCATGACGAGCCCCATCTGGGTGACGACGCCCGCGACCTCGCGACCCTCGACCACCAGGTCATCGACCGCCTGCTGGAAGATATGGAGGTTCGCCTGGCGCTCCAGGGTCCGGCGGATCGCGGCCTTATAGAGCGTCCGGTCCGCCTGCACGCGCGTGGCCCGCACCGCCGGGCCCTTGCGGGCATTCAGCGTGCGGCACTGGATAGCCGCCAAGTCCGCGCAATACCCCATGGCCCCGCCCAGGGCATCGATCTCGCGCACCAGATGCCCCTTGCCGATCCCGCCGATGGCCGGATTGCAGGACATCTGTCCCAGGGTCTCGATGTTGTGGGTAAGCAACAGGGTCTTGCGGCCCATGCGCGCCGAGGCGAGCGCAGCCTCGGTCCCGGCGTGACCGCCGCCCACCACGATGACCTCGTAACGCTCTTCGTGCTCCACGCCACAACCTCCGCGAAGAGTGAATGATAGCATGGGCGAAGGTGCGTCTCCGGGACCCGGGGGGCCGGCCCCCCGGGTCCGCGCCGGCGGGACGAGGCCCTGTGCGGATGGGCGACGACGGGGACGGCCAGGGGGCTGG
>JAKAXT010000140.1 GCA_021816425.1 Pseudomonadota bacterium
ATGGTTGCGACATCGGCGGGCGTCAGTATGCCCGCCGCCCCCTTGAGTGCCACGCGCGCCACGATCTGGTCGTAAAGCGCCAGATTGTAGCTGCGCTGCGCTGCCGCATACTGCGTGGCGGTGTTTAACACATCGATGATCGAGCGCGTGCCGACTCCGTAGCCCTTGCGCGTGGCCTGCAGGGAGATGCGTGCCGCGCGCCGCGCGGCACGCGCGGCATTGAATTCGGCCACGCTGCTCTGCAGATCCAGGAAGGCGGTCTTGGTGTCCATGCGGATGGTGTCCCGGATGTCGCGCAGGCGGCTGCGGTTGACCCGGACCGCGGCTTGCGCCTGCGCCGTTGCCGCGGACACGCCGCCACCTTGATAGATCGGCATTGACAGCTGCAGGCTGGCGCCGGCTTGATTGACCTCGACGGGGGGCAGCAGTATGCCAAGCCCATGCTGGGCCTCGCCGACGAGCGCGATCGTCGGCCAGTGCGCGCGTTCATGATAGGTCACCGCGGCACGCGCCGCGCGCACATTCGCGCGCGCCTGCCTGAGCAGCGGCTGGTGGGCAAACGCCATCGCAAGCCAGGGCCCGATCGCGTCCGGATGCGGCGGCTGTGCCTGGACCGGGCCGAGGTCGCGCAATCGCCCGAGCGGGCGGTGTGTCAGGCGTTGCAGTCGCTGGCGCGCCACGCGCACGGCATTCTCGGCCACGATGGTGCGGGCGCGCGCGCCCGCGAGATTGGCGTGCGCTTCCTCGACTGCGATCGGGTCGCCTTTGCCCACGCGCAGAAAGGCGCGCGTCTGGCGGTAGATGTCCGCGAGCAGGCGCTGCTCGCGCGTCGCCACGCGTTTGTCGGCCTGCGCCTTCAGGACCCCGAAATACGCATCCGTGACGGCCTCGATCACGCGCTGCTCGGTCTGTGCGAGTGCCGCGGCCCCCGCGCGCACGCGTGCCCGCGCAAGCGCAAGCGCGCTCAGCGTCTGGCCGTTGAATAGCGGCTGAGTGAGGGTGATACCATAGCTGTCCGAGCGGTAATTCGCCAGTATCGGCAAGCCGATGCCGGTGACCTCCGCGCGGTTGACGCCGACGCTCGCCGCCACGCGCACGTGCGGATAAAGGGCCGATCGCGCGACAGGCAGGCCGGCTTGGGCTTCGCTGAGCTCGGCGCGCGCCTGGGCAAGCACCGGATCGTGCGCCAGCGCCTGGTGGTAGGCACCGAGGAGATTTTCGGCCCGGACAGGCCCTGTGGCGGCAAGAAGGCTCGCGTACAACACGACCCAACCATGGGGGAAGCGCGTTTTCACGATATCGAGACTACCGTGTTCCCGAAGTAAAAGAAACGGACTGAGGACTGGTAGGACGCATGTCGGACCACGCCGTGGCGCGTTTCCCCGGGGGTAGGCGTAATGTCTACGGCACCGCCGTGATATTGTGACGATGATCAAAAGACAGGCCGGATTTTGGGATTAGGGCAGCTCTGATTTACTCCCAATATACAAGCGTTTATGGTATAAAAATCCGCGTATAGGGACTAAATCAGAGTTGCCCTAAGGGTCGCGGACGCGTGAATGGTGTGTCGCGGGATGGATGTGGGCCTTGCCCTCTCGCCCCCGAGGGCGTATTAGGGGGGTCTGGCATTGATTGTTGAGCGCCTTGGCACCTGCGCAGGAGAACGTGTCTCGCTGGGTGATGGGCTTGGGCAGGGGGCGTATGACGCCCGGTTCGTAAGGGGCCGCGGGGCGTAGGGAGGAAAGGATAATGTTTGATGTATCGCCATGGGTGGGACCCCTCGGCCCGCAGGACGGCAGGTTTGTAGACGACAGCCGCAAGCTCGCGGCGAGGTCGCCGCAGGTGTTCGTGAGGGCCGCGGTCCTGTGGTTGCTGACAAACGCCTTTCTCACGGTCGTGCAGGCCCGGCTTCACCCCGTGATTGTCGGGCACATGAGGATGGTCGGCGGGTTCGTTCCAGAGTTCGCATCCGAGGTCGTTGCGCTCGTGTTGGCTATATTCATCGACGGATGGCTCAGTCGTTGGGCGCTCTATCGGATAGGCCGGCGACATACCTTATCGATTTCCGAGCCCCCTCTCTACAGTCTGCAGCCGGGTATCTGGGCCGGGCTCGCATCATTGAACTTTCTTGCGGCCGCTGCGCGCTTCGTGGCGCTCATGTTGTCCTTGGCGGGGGTGAGCCCGGAGATAGATAGCGCGATACTGCTTGTTCTGGGGCTCACGGCCACCTTTCTCGGATTGCGATCCATAGCCATCTTTTATCGCCTACCTCAACCCGACACCTTCGTGTGGTCTGTCCTATGGCCGCCGCTCGCATTTATCGGGGTGATGGTGATCATGGCCATGGTGGCTGGCCAGATGCACAAGTTTGGCGGGTTTTAGATGCGCCCCTATGCGCGGCGTGACGGATCGGGTCATGGTCTTGGCAGGGTGGGCGGTGAGAGCGTTGAGAGGCATGACGGGGAAGGGCCTCGCCGATCGGGGTATTTGATGGGAGGGGACGGATGGTGTTGACCGGCGGCAGCAAGCCCGAGCTTACCATGGGATTTCTCATCGACTCGGGCTTCAAGGCGCTGGACCTGGCGGGTCCGCATGAGGTATTGGCGCGACTCGAAGGGTATCTTGCGATCGCGGCAAGGGCGGCCGGCATGGTTGTGTCCGATCGGGGCCTCATGCGGGCAGAGGAATCGTTTGCGACCCGCCCGCCGCGCGCCTTGATGGTTGCGGGCGGGTGGGGTCAGTCGGACGTAAGTCGGATCGTGAGCCGCTTTCCTTCATAAGGGCGCAGGCCGCCTTTTGTGAATATATTGCCAGGGTTTGCAGGGGCCGGCGGGCTCATCCCCGGGCTCTTGGCGGGCCGCGGCGTGACCACGCGCGTGGTTCGCCAAGAGGGGAATTGGCGCGCTACGGGGGTATGGGAGTCGAGCCTCGCGCGGTGCGGGGCGGGCACGTCATAACGGGGGCCGGGGTATCGGCGGGCGGCAATCTCGGGTTGGATCTGGCTGGGGTATTGGGGGTGAAGAGGGTGCAAAGCAGGTCGAGTTCGGGAACGAATACGATCCATGTCCGCCCTGCCACCGCGTCCACCCGCGCCGCGCTCCGGGCAGGCCCGTGGAAGAACTGAGGAGGGCGAGCCGATTCCATGAAGATCGACGGGCTCGATCACTTGGTGCTCACCGTAACGGATATCTCCGCTACGCTGTCCTTTTATTCGCGCGTCCTCGGTATGGATGTGGTGACCTTCGCCAACGGGCGCAAGGCGCTTGCGTTCGGCGGGCAAAAAATCAATCTGCATCAGTACGGGGCAGAGTTCGAACCAAAAGCGCGCCACGCGACGCCGGGCAGCTCCGACTTGTGTCTGCTCACGCCCGTTCCGTTGCCGGACGTCATGGCGCATCTGCTGCGGTGCGGGGTGGCACTTGTCGAGGGGCCCGTTCGCCGGACCGGGGCGCAGGGTCCGATCCTTTCCATCTATCTTCATGACCCGGACGGGAATCTGATCGAGGTGGCGAATCAGATCGGAACGTGAAGGGCGATCGGGGGGCGCGACGCGGCTTCGGCTGTGGGCCCCCACCAGGGGCGAGGAATCGCGAGGTCGGCGCCCGACAGGCCGGCCGGGCTTCGGCTTGACAGGGACGCGGGCGCGTTTACAATGCACGGGTCTGCGGGAATAGCTCAGTGGTAGAGCACAACCTTGCCAAGGTTGGGGTCGCGAGTTCGAATCTCGTTTCCCGCTCCAATTCTCCTCGCCCGGAATCGGGTCCCTCCGTAGTGACGCAGGCTTTAGGCTGGGTGGCAGAGTGGTGATGCAGCGGCCTGCAAAGCCGTCAATGCCGGTTCGATTCCGGCCCCAGCCTCCAATTCCCGGATCCTTCTCCGCCTCCGATCGGCCACGCAAATTCTCAGAGTGCCTGTGCGTAATGCAGCCTCGACGCTAGAGCCTGGCGGCGTGCTCGCTCGGTGCGAAATTCCGGTCGTGGGTCGTGCGGGAGACACCCGCGCGCATCGCGGGAAGGTCGTGGCGGTGTCGGCAGCGCGTCGTGGCACGGACATCGGGACGGCGGATGAGGACGGGGACTTCAAGCGCCGAGGGAGGGGAATTGTGGTGGGAGA
>JAKAXT010000047.1 GCA_021816425.1 Pseudomonadota bacterium
AGCAAGATCGCCGATATCCTTTTGGAGCAAGGCATCAATATCGCAAGGAGGACCATCGCCAAATATCGGGAGTCGCTCAACATCCCCCCGTCCAGTCAACGCAAGTCGCTTGTCTAAGCCAAACATAAAGGGGAATCCTATGGATATCACGGTCAGCGGACAGCAAATCGAGATCACCGCCCCGTTACGCGATTATGCCCTCGAGAAGGTGGGGCGCATCCAACGGCATTTCGACCACGCCATCACGGCGGATGTCGTCTTGCATGTGGAGAAGAAGCGCTACAGCGCGGAGGCCAACATCCGGGCCAAGGGCGCCATCATCCACGCCGACGCGGTCGGCGAGGACATGTATGCCGCGATCGACCTGCTTACCGACAAGCTCGACCGGCAGGTGCTCCGTCACAAGGAAAAGGTGATGGATCAGCACAGGCCCGGATAGGCCTGGCGGGTGCCCGGGTCCGACCGCTGCCCGTTGACGTATCGCCCGCAAAAGCGCGGGGTTATATACTGGCGACATGAGGGGCCGACGCCGGCCTTCGCGGCCGAGGGGCCGCGAAGGCCGGATGCCGGACGATGAGCGGACGGACGAGCGGGTGCCATGAGTACCATACTGACTGCCCAAGACGTATACGATGCGCAGCGCGAGACGCTGAAGCTCGCGTGGGAATCCGGCCAGGCCGGGGCAAGCCGCCTCCTGGAGCTCGCCACGGCGCGGTTCCCGGGCATGGCGCTCGTGGGGCATTTGAATTTCGTCCACCCCAATCGCGTCCAGGTGATCGGCGCGAACGAATCCACCTACCTCTACGAACACATCACGCCGGAGGCGCGCAGGCTCGCGTTGGCCGACATCTTCGGCTCGCCCTCGTCGGCCATCGTGATCGTGGCGAACGGCCAGGCCATCCCCGAAGAGATGCGCGCGGCCGCGGACGCCATGTCCATGCCGCTTTTTAGCTCCTCCCTGCCGAGCCCCCGCGTCATCCACGATCTCCAGTACTACCTGGCGCGCGCGCTCGCCGAACGCGAGATCCTCCATGGGGTGTTCATGGAGGTCATGGGCCTTGGGGTGTTTCTGACGGGCGAAAGCGGCATCGGCAAGAGCGAGCTTGCGCTCGAGCTTCTAAGCCGCGGCCACCGGCTGATCGCCGACGATGCCTGCGAGTTCTTTCGGGTCGGCCCGGACGGCCTCCAGGGACGCTGCCCGGACATGCTGTGCGATTTCCTGGAGGTCCGCGGACTTGGCATCCTGAATATCCGCGCCATGTTCGGCGAGACCGCCGTGCGCCACGAGAAGACCTTGCACCTCATCGTGCGGCTCAAAGACTACGCCCCGAACGCGCAATCGGGGATCGACAGGCTGCAAGCGGAGCAGAAGACCCGGTCCATACTGGGCATCGACGTCGCCGAGGTCGCGCTGTTCGTGGCCCCCGGGCGCAACCTCGCGGTGCTCGTGGAGGTCGCGACCCGCGGCCATATCCTGCGACGCCGGGGCATAAACGCCCTCGAGGACTTCATGCGCCGGCAAAGCCTGGCCATGAAATCTCCATGAGCTTCATAATCATAAGCGGCCTGTCGGGCTCCGGGAAGAGTATCGCGCTCCAGGCCCTGGAAGACGTCGGCTTCTACTGCATCGACAACCTTCCGGCGGCGCTTTTGCCGCATTTCGCGCAGCAGATGGACAATATGCGCGCGGAATTCTCCGACATCGCCATCGGCATCGACGCCCGCAACCGTCTTTTTCTCGATGCGGCCCCCATGAACCTGGAGAAGCTCCGCGCGCTCGGCGTCGATTACCGGATCATCTTTCTCGAGGCCGAAGAGGCGGTGCTCATGAAGCGGTTCAAGGAGACCCGCCGCAGGCACCCCCTGACCGACAACAAGACCCCGCTCCTGGAGAGCATACGACTCGAGAAGGCCCTGCTCGAGCCGCTGTCATCGTCCTCCACGCGGCGCATCGACACGACGCACACGAGCGCACAGCAGCTGCGCCGACTCGTCTACGAGTTCGCGCGCGGCGCGAGCACCCAGGGCATCACGCTGCTCTTCGAGTCCTTCGGATTCAAGCACGGCACGCCGCTCGACGCCGACTACGTCTTCGACGTCCGCTGTCTTCCCAACCCCTATTGGGAACAGGGCCTGCGCGGGCTCACCGGCCGCGACCCGGCCGTGGCGGCCTTTCTCGAACGTCATCCCGAGGTCGCGGCGATGCAGGAGCATATCAGCGACTTCCTGGCGCGCTGGCTGCCGGGCTTCGAGCGGGAGAACCGCAGTTACCTGACCGTGGCGGTCGGCTGCACGGGCGGCCAGCACCGCTCCGTGTATCTGGCCGAAAAGCTCGCCGCCCATTTTCGCAAACAGGGTATCAATACCCAGATTCGGCACCGGGAGCTTACCGAGGGCCTGCCGTCGGCGGACCCTTTAAATCCCGTCGACCTTTAGGTTTACGGGCCCGCCCTTCGACGCGACCGCCTGGGGCGAGAGCGGACAAGGGCGGGCATAGCAGGAACGGAGGACAGCAGGTTTCATGATAGGATTGCTCGTTTTGGCGCAAAAAGACGTCGCCTTCGGTCTCCTCGAGGCCGTGGACCACGTCCTCGGCCAGCGGCCGCCCGCGTTGGCGGCCTTTCCCGTGCATTACGAAACGCCGCCGGACGAACTTGCGATGGCGCTCGCCAAGGCGATCCGGGCCATCGACCAAGGCGATGGTGTCCTGATTCTCGCGGATATCTATGGGGCCACTCACATCAATGTGGCGTGCAGACTGCTCGCGCGCCACCGGGTGGAACTCGTTACGGGCCTCAACCTCCCCATGCTGATCCGGGTACTGAACTATCGCGATCTTCCGCTCGACGACCTCATAGGCAAGGCCTTGAGCGGCGGCATGGAAGGGATCGTCTGCGCAACGGAATTCTGCCTCCTGGATAACGCCCGACATGAAGTGCGTTGAAGTCATCGTCATCAACAAGCTCGGTATGCACGCGCGAGCATCGGCAAAGCTCGTAAGTCTGGCATCATCCTTCGCCTCCGCCATCACCGTCACCCGCGACGGGCGCAGCGTGAACGGCAAGAGCATCATGGGCATCATGATGCTGGCGGCAGGCCAGGGATCCACGCTCAGGATCTGCGCCGAGGGTCCCGATGAGGCCGAAGCCGGCGTCGCCCTCAGCCGATTGATCGAACATAGGTTCGGGGAAGAGAGCTGATGCTTGCGCTTCACGGAAAGGGCGTAAGCAACGGGATAACGATAGGCCGCGCCTATGTGCTGAAACGCGAGCGGCTGAAGATCCCGGAATATGTCGTGCCCGCCCCGTTCGTGGAAGACGAAGTGAGCCGCTTCCTGGCGGCGGTCGAAAGCACGCGCCAGGAACTGGCCGGGATCCGCAGCCACATCCCGCCGGACGCGCCCGTGGAGGCGGCGAGCTTCCTGGACACCCATCTGCTCATCCTGAACGACACCATGGTGTCGGAAGCGCCGATCAAGGACATCCGCGACAATCAGTGGAACGCCGAGTTTGCGCTGAAGATGCAGAGCGATCGCCTGATCGCGGTGTTCGAGGGGATGGAAGACCCCTATCTGCGCAACAAGAAGATAGACGTCGCGCAGGTCGTCGAGCGGGTGCTGCGCAATCTCCTGAACCCCGACGAACGCGAGGATGAGCCGATCCCGGACGACCTGAACGGCCGGGTCGTGGTCGCCAACGACCTCGCCCCGGCCGACGCCGTGGCCTTGAAGAACAAGGGCATCGCGGCCTTCGTAACGAACCTCGGCGGACCGATCTCGCACACGGCGATCCTGTCGCGCAGCCTCGGGATACCGGCCATCGTCGCCGTCCACGGCGCCACGCGCTTCGTCGACAACGACGAGGAACTCATAGTCGACGGCAAGCGCGGCATCCTTTTCGTCGCGCCCGACGCGGCCGTGATCGCCGAATACGAGAAGCGCGCCCGCAAGATCGAGCGCCTGCAGCGCGAACTCGAGGCGCTGCGCACAAGCGAGGCCGTGAGCCGCGACGGCGTCACGGTGCAGCTCTTTGCCAACATCGAGCTCCCGGAGGACATGGCGGGCGTCCATCAGGCGCTCGCGAGCGGCATCGGCCTCTACCGCACCGAGTTCCTGTTCATGAATCGCAAGACGCCGCCCGACGAAGCGGAACAGTTTGCCGCCTACGTCAAGGTGATACGCGAACTTCCGGGCCGCCCCGTCACGATCCGCACGCTCGATCTGGGGGCGGACAAGCGCGCGGATATCGATCTGCCGACGGCGAGCGTGAACCCCGCGCTCGGGCTCCGGGCGGTGCGGCTCTGCCTTCAGGAGGTCGCGCTCTTCAAGGTGCAGCTGCGGGCGATCCTGCGCGCATCGGCGTTCGGGTCGGTGCGTCTCATGATCCCCATGCTGTCAAACCTCGACGAGATCGCGCGGGTCGTGGAGCTCGTGCGCGAGGTCCAGGAGGAACTGCGCCGGGGCGGCACCGACTTCGACGCCGACATGCCCATAGGAGGCATGATCGAGGTGCCGGCCGCGGCGGTATCCGCCGATCTGTTCGCCGCCCATCTCGACTTCCTGTCGATCGGGACCAACGACCTGATCCAGTACACGCTTGCCATCGACCGCGTGGACGACACCGTAAACTACCTCTACGACCCGCTGCACCCCGCGGTGTTGCGGCTCATCGCCATGACGATCGATGCGGCCGACCAGCAAGGGATACCGGTCGCGATGTGCGGGGAGATGGCGGGCGACGCGCGCTACACGCGTCTTTTGCTCGGGCTTGGCCTGCGGGAGTTCAGCATGCACCCATCGGCGCTGCTCGAGATCAAGAAGATCGTGCGCGAAAGCTCGGTCGCGGATCTGAAGCGCGGGGCGATGCAGATCATGGCCGCGCGCGACTTCCGGTCCCTCCAGGCCCTGGTCGACCGCATGAACGGCGACGGCGACGCCGCCACCGGGGAATGACCCGAAAGGGGAGCGAGCGGCATCCGCGAAACCCCGCCCACGGACGTGGCGTGGCGGAAACCCGGGCCTCGGCGTGGCCGGGCGGCATGCTATGGCGCCTCCCGGCGGGAACCCGACTCCGGGGATCCGAACCGCGGACGGGGACGCCCCCTCCGCCCCTTGCCCGGGATACGGGACGCCGAGCGCCGCGGGGCGCGAAGGGAGGGGTCCGCCGCGAACCTAGCGGCGCAGCATCCGCGGGGGCCGGAAGGGTCCTACCGGCGCCGAGGGAGGCGTGGGGGGCTGCCCGACCGAGGTATCGCCCTCGGCCACCGCGCATAGGAGACCCTTGCGGTAGCGCGAGCGGGTGGCGCTGAAGCCCTCGGAACGTCGGGGCACGAAGGTCTTTTTCAGGAGCGCGGCGGCGCTGATCTTGCGAAGACGGAAGGGTCGCCAGAAGGGCGGCGAGCGCCCGGACTCCGAGTGTCCGCGCACCTGGTAGCAATCCACGATGATCTCGCCGCTTGCGTCCTCATAGATGGCATGCGGCTCCACCACGCGCACCTGCGTCTGATCGCGATAACGCAACGCGCAGCAGCGCCGCGACCGCACGCCCTCCTTCAGTATGCCCAAAACGCCTTCCGCCATAACCCCTCCTGTCCTTATGTGCCGTCACGCCCACCCTTGCGCCGCCGAAGCTGCGCCACTATGGTCCAAAATTCGCGAAGCCGCAATGATCTCCCGGGAAAGGCGCCGTACTGTCCAGGGCGGTTTTCAGGATTCCGGGGGCGCGCCGTCCCCCTCGCCGGTGCCGAACACGTGATCCTGAAGCCGCCACTTGGCCGCCAGGGTCTCGGCGGCATTCTGGAACTCCTCGGCGCGCGAGGGGTGATTGAAGCGCGCCGAGGCCAGCCGGCGCAGGGCGCCCCCCGAGGCGCCGGCCGTGAGCATATGGATCAGCTCGCCCGCCTCCGCGCCCAACACCTCGCCCCCGAGGAGCGCGCCGGAATCGACGTCGGCGACGAGCCGCACATAGCCCCGCGGGTCGTCCTGGCCGAGCGCCCGCGGCGAGGTCTCGAAGGCCGCGAACCCGACGGCGGGCTCCAGGCCCCGATCCTCGGCCTCTTCCTCGGTGAGCCCCACGCGCGCGAGCTCGATCGCGCTATAGACGGCCTCGGGCACGGCGGCGAGATCCCGCTTGCGGCCCCCGGGGCTCAGGATATTATCGACCGCCACGGACGCCTCGTAGAGCGCGCGATTGGCGGTCATCGGACCCGCCACGCAATCGCCGATGGCGTAGATCGCGGGCGCTGCGCGCATCTCGTCGTCGATTACGATATATCCTTGCGCATCCCGCCGAAGGCCGGCGCGCTCGAGATCGAGTCCGTCTGTGACCGGACGCCGACCGGTCGCAAAGAGCGCCCAATCGGCCACGAACGCTTCCCCGCCCGTCGTCGCGAGCCTGATCTCGCGGTCGCCGACCTCGACTTCGCCGACGCCCTCACGGATCGGGACGAGCCCCCGATCGGCGAGCTCCGCGCGCAGGAGCTTCATGGCCGGGGCGCTGAAGTCCGCGCGCGCGAACGGGTCGTTGCGCGCAAGCCAGCGCACGTCGCGCCCGAAGGCTTTCAGGATATAAGCGAATTCGAGGGCGATCACGCCCCCGCCCACGACCGCCACCCGCGCCCCTTCCGGCACCGGCTCGTCGAACAGGAGATCGCTATGGAGGATGCGCCCGGAGAGCGCTTCGATGCCCTGGGGCATGCGCGGCGTCGAGCCCGTGGCGATGATCACGGCGCGCGGGCTGATGGCCGTGGCGCCGGGGTCTACGACGACGGTGCCGGCATCCTGGAATCGCGCCCGTCCCTCGACTGCGGTCACGCCCAGGCGCTTCAGGTAGGACCGGTAGCTGTCGCGGACCGCCGCGACCACCTCGCGCTGATGGCGCCAGGCCGCTCCCAGGTCGCCGCGCAGGTCGCCCACGATCCCGCGGCCGCCAAAGTGGCGGGCGGAGTCGAGCAGACGCGCGCTATGGTGCCAGTCCTTTTTGGGGACACAGCCGCGGTTCAGGCAGCAGCCGCCCCAGACGGCCTTTTCGACGATGACGGTCTTCAGTCCGCGCAGGGCGGCGAGCACCGCCGCGCGGTATCCGCCGGGACCCGACCCGATCACCAGGACATCGCATTCCATACGTCTCCCCCTTTGGGCGCGCCGCGCTTGTGCGGCTGATGCGCGCTTGGCATGATCCGGTCATGAAGGCCTTGATGCGCGCTCTCGCGGCCCGTCGTGATGGTAGGCGGCTCGACCGGTTTTTCAACCGCTACCGGGGGCGCACGCTCCTAGTCCACCGGGGGCTCGCGCTCGATTGGCTGGAGGAGCTCCTGAAGCTCGGGGGCGGGGCCGGTCATTTTCGTTTCGATGCACGCAAGCCCCTGGACACGAAAAGCCCCGTATCATGGGTCGTCCACCGCCACATCCTGCCCCTCGATCTCCCGCTGCCGGTCTTGTGCGACATAGGCCCCGACACCGTCGCGGTCCGCCACCTCCTCGCCAAAGGAAGGCTCGGCCACCCGGCGGACATCGCCTGGATACTCGACGACATGCGCGGCAGGCGCCGCGTCCACGCCACCCTGGCCCGGCAGCCCGAGGGCCTCGCCGCGCGCCCGGGCCTCCCGATCGACGACAACGCCTACGAGATCGACTTCGGCTGACGCCGGGGGCCGCGCCGGCCCGCGGGGCGCGACGCGCTCTTAGGCGCCGGCCACGGTCATCCGTTCTATGAGCCAGGAACCCGTGCAGACATTGTGGCGATAGTCGACGTCGCGCCCGACCGCCACCAGGCCCTTGTACATGTCCCGCAGGTTGGAGGCGATGGTGATCTCCTCCACGGGATAGGCGATCTCGCCCCCCTCCACCCAGAAGCCGGCCGCGCCGCGCGAGTAGTCGCCCGTCACATGGTTGATCCCAAAACCTATGAGCTCGGTCACGAACAAACCGCGCCCCATCTGGCGCAAGAGGCCCGCGAGATCGTCGGGGCCGGGGGCGACCATGAGGTTGTGGACGCCGCCCGCATTCCCGGTGGTGACGAGGCCGAGCTTGCGCGCCGAATAACTGTCCAGGCAATAGCGGCGCAAAACGCCGTCTTTGACGAGATCGCGGGTACGGGTCTCGACCCCCTCGGAGTCGAAGGGCGCGCTGCCCATCGCCTTCCTGCGATGCGGCTCTTCATAGAGGTGCGCCCAGGCCGGAAACAGCGCGGTATCGACGCTGTCGACCAGGAACGACGAGCGCCGATAGAGGCTCGGACCGCTGATCGCCGAGACCAGGTGCGACGCCAGGCTGCGCGCCACCTGGGCCTCGTAGAGGACCGGCACCTGGCAGGTCTTGATCTGGCGGGCACCGAGGCGCCGGGCGGTACGAAGCGCGGCCTTGCGCCCGATCTCCTCGACTGCGGGCAGGTCGCGCGCATCCCGGACCGAGGCGTACTCGTAGTCGCGCTGCATGCCGCCCTGGCCGTCTTCGCCCAAAACCGCGCAACTCACGCCGTGCCGGCTCGCGCGTACGGTTCCGAGGAAGCCGTGGCTCGTCGCATAGACGTCGATCCCGTCATGGGTCGTCACGCTTGCGCCCTCGGAATTGCGTATGCGCGCGTCGGCGGCGAACGCCGCGTCCTCGCAGCGGCGCGCCCGGTCGATCGCCTCCTCCATCGAGAGCTCCCAAGGGTGATGGAGGTCCAGGTCGGGTATCTCGCGGGCGAGATGGGCGGGATCGGCAAGGCCGTTATAGGGGTCGGCGGCCGTGTGGCGGGCAATCACGCAGGCGGCCAACACCGCCTCCGACAAGGCCTGGCTGCGGAAATCCGATGTGCTCGCCGAGCCGCTGCGGTCGCCGAAGAAGACCGTGACCGACAGGCTCTTGTCGCGATGGTGTTCCACCGTCTCGACCTCGCCTTTGCGTACCGTCACCGAAAGCCCGCGCCCGAATCCGGCATTCACCTCCGCGGCACTCGCCCCTTGGCCGCGGGCGAGATCCAGGGCCTGCGCCGCGAGATCCTCGAGCGAGGATGTTTCCTTGTCCTTTGCGATGATGGCGCCCATTACTCCTCCGTCCCGCCCACTGTCATGCCGTCGATGCGCAAGGTCGGCTGACCCACGCCCACCGGGACGCTCTGTCCGTCCTTGCCGCAGGTCCCGACACCCGTATCGAGAGCCAGGTCGTTGCCGACCATGGCGACCCGCTTCAGTACGTCCGGACCGTTGCCTATGATGGTCGCCCCCCGCACCGGGCGGCCGATGCGGCCGTTTTCTATGAGATAGGCCTCGCTTGCCGAGAACACGAACTTGCCCGACGTGATGTCGACCTGGCCGCCGCCGAAATTGACGGCGTAGAGCCCCTTCTTGACCGACGCCATGATCTCCTCGGGCGGCGTCTCGCCGGCCAGCATATAGGTATTGGTCATGCGCGGCATGGGCAGATGGGCATAGGATTCGCGGCGTCCGTTGCCGGTGGGCGCCATCCCCATGAGCCGGGCGTTCATCCGATCGAGGATATAGCCGCGCAACACGCCGCGCTCTATCAGGACGGTGTTCTGGGTCGGCGTGCCCTCGTCGTCGACGTTCAGGGAGCCGCGACGCCCGGCCAGCGTGCCGTCGTCGACCACGGTGCAGGTCTCGGCGGCGATCTTCTCGCCCAGGCGCCCCGCGAAGGCCGACGTGCCCTTGCGGTTGAAGTCGCCCTCCAGGCCGTGGCCTATGGCCTCGTGCAAAAGGATGCCGGGCCAGCCGGGCCCCAGGACCACCTGCATGGTCCCGGCCGGCGCGGGCGCTGCCTCCAGGTTCACGAGCGCCTGCCGCACCGCCTCCCGCGCATACGACAGGGCGCGATCCTCGGTCAGGAAATATCCGTAATCCGCGCGTCCGCCGCCCCCCGAGCTGCCTGTCTCGCGACGCCCGTTCTGCTCGACTATGACGGTCACGTTCAGGCGCACGAGCGGCCGCACATCGGCGGCCATGACGCCATCGCTGCGCATGACGAGCACGGTCTCCTGCGAGCCGCCGAGGCTCGCCATCACCTGCTTTACGCGCGGATCGAGCCTGCGCGCCTCCTGTTCGACCCGCTCGAGCAGGGCCACCTTGGCGGCGTCTTCCAGGCTCATGAGCGGGTCGACCGGCTCGTACAGCGACAATGCGCTTGCGTTGCGCGCGGTGAGCGCCGCCGTCTGCTCCCGCCCCCCGCGGGCGATCGCCCGGGCCGCGGTCGCGGCGTCGAGAAGGGCCGGCAGCACGATCTCGTCGGAATACGCGAAGCCGGTCTTTTCTCCGGCGATGGCGCGCACCCCGACGCCCTGCTCTATGTGCCGGCTCCCCGCCTTCACCTGACCCTCCTCGAGAGACCAGGACTCCTGGCGGCTATACTGGAAATACAGGTCCGCGTAATCGACCTGGTGGCCCAGCATGCGGCCCATGACCTGATCCAGCTCGCCCACGCCTATGCCCGCGGGCGCCAAAAGCGACTCACGCGCGCGCTCCAAATTCCGGCTATGCAATGTTTCGTTTGTCATCAAAGTCTCCGATGCGTGACGCTGGGGAGGCGGCGGCGGACATCCGCCACCGATTCGCGATCGAGCTGCGCGGTCACGACCCCGCGGCCCGATGCCTGCAAGGCGAGGACCCGGCCCCAGGGATCGACGATCATGCTGTGTCCGTAGGTGGTCCTGCCATTGTCATGCCGGCCACCCTGCGCCGCCGCGACGACATAACAGCTGTTTTCTATGGCCCGCGCGCGCACCAGGACCTGCCAGTGCGCCTCGCCCGTCGGGACGGTGAACGCGGCCGGCAGGGCCACGATCTCGGCACCCGCGGTCAAAAGCGCGCGGAACAGTTCGGGGAAGCGCAGATCGTAGCAGACCGCGAGCCCCAGACGGCCAAACGGCGTGTCCAGGACCACCGGGGCCTCGCCCGCCTCGAAGGCTTCGGACTCGGCATAACGCTCACCCGGCCCCAGATCCACGTCGAAAAGGTGGATTTTATCATAACGGGCAACGCGTTCTCCCCGGTCGTCGAATACGAGGCAGGCCGACCGGACCTTGGTCGGATCGCGACCACGCAAGGGGACGGTGCCCGCCACGACCCACAAAGAGAGATCGCGGCACGTCTGCGCGATCGCCTCCTGGATCGGGCCTTTGCCGTCGACCTCGGCGTGCCGCAGGCGCTGCTCCTTCGAATCCGCCATCAACGCGAAATTCTCGGGCAACACCGCAAGGCGGGCGCCTTGCGCGTGCGCCTCCTGCAGGGCGACGCGGGCCGCCGCGACATTGGCCGCGACGTCGCCCCCGGAACACATCTGCGCGGACGCGAACGCCGCGGTCAATGCATGTCCGCCTTCTTCAGTACGCTTGGCTTGCTCCATGGTCCCTTTATGTAATAAGTAATGCGCGTCCCCTGGCTTATCTCGTGGGCGAATATCTTCTGCATAAGCAGCATCACCGCGCCCGCTACCGGTCCCCCGATCAGGCCCGTGGCGAGCGTGACATTGTTCTGGATGTGGGGATTCACCCCGACCTTCAGGTCGAAGGTCTTGGCCAGGAGGTTCGTCTCCCCGGACACGACGACATTGGCCGATGCGCCCTCGATGTGTATCCCCCCGGTCTTGGCCACGCCGCCTTGAGCGATGAGTTTGCCATCGATGCGGTCGAAGGCGAAACCCCGCCCGAAGATGTCGCTGAAATCCAGCATCAGGTAATGCGCGATGGAGTCCACGTTGAAGATCCCGAGCAGCTTGCCCGCCCCTTGGCGCACCTGGACGAAGCGGCCATTCCGCGCCACGAAGCGGATGTTCGCCTGGAGCGCGTTGAGCGAGAACGCGCCGGGGCCGCCGGGCCAATTCAGGGCGCCGCGCGCCGTCATGCGGCCGCCCGCGACCTGACGGGGCAGACCCCACGCCGAGAGGGTGTCTCCGAGATTCTGGCTCTTGAAGGCGACCACGAAAAGCGATTCCGGGAGACCGCCGTGCATGGTCCATTGGCCATGACCTGTGACGCTCGCGTGCGGACGCACGAGCCATAGGCGCTGAAACCGGAAACCGTAGGGATAGGGCTGGCCGTCGATCGCGACGCGCCCGATGTAGTGGCCGTCGACCGTGAGGCTGTTGGCCGTGAAGCGAACGGCCGGCAGTCGACGCGGATCCGTGGCCGCGGAGGGCGTCTTGGCCGCCTTCGCCCCCTTCGCGGGCGCCTCGGGCGGCACGACCAGATGATCGAGGTTCATGACGATCAGAGGACGAGGGCTTCGGCGCCAGTCGACGGTCCCCGCGACATCGGGACCCTCGAGGACGCCGGCCCAGGTCGTGCCGACGTGCTGGAAGCGGGCGTGGATGGTGCCGAAGGAGCGGCCGCCCCACACCAGCGAACCGACATAGGCCGTGAGCGAGTGCGGGGCGAACAGCGCCCGGGCGGACGGCTTGCGCAGGGGCGTCCGCATGAGGGTGCGCGTGAACGCAAGCCACGGCCTTATCGCCAGATAACCCGCGCGCACGCCCACCGCAAGCCCGGGCCCGAGGGTGCGCGGGGGCAGAGGCGATCCGATGCCGACCCACAGCCCCGGCGCGCCCGCGCGCGGATAGGCATAGGCCAAGGCGAGGTGCCGCGGCAGATCGCCGTGCGCGAAGAAGCCCCGCGGGCCGCTCACCAGATCGAGGTGCGCCACGGCCGGGACCCCCATGGCCTTGCCGGCGGGATAAGGAAGGCGCACGGCAAGCTTATCCAGGTTGGCGGACAGGGCCCCATGCCAGGTCTTCTGGGCCCGCGTCAGATGCAGGTGCCAGACCATGGCGCCGCGCACATAGCGGTGCGCGGCGCCGACCAAGGCCTTCAGATGCCGGGCATCGACCACGCCGGTCGCCTGTCCGTCCAGGCCGCCATGCCGGCGGGGCCTCAGGGCGAGCGTGAAGGGCCCGCCGAAGAGCCGGCCCACGAGATGCGCGCGGTTGGGACCCGCGTCGTCGAAGGCGGCCTCGCCCGTGAGGTCGCGCCAGCGCAAGGGCTTGCCGCCCAGCGGGTAGTTTAGGCTCGCATCCTTCAGCCGCACCTGGCCGTTCAGCGCAAGCGGCCCGTTGCGCCGCGAAAAGGGGATGTGCAGCGCAAGCCTGAGGCGCGCGGCCCCGGTCCCGGAGATCGTGGGCGGGAGCGCGGATCGAAGCCTTCGGCGGACATGGGGCAGGACCAGGCGCAGCAGGTCATGGAGATCCGCCCGCCCCCGCACATGCACGGTCGCGGTGCCGGTAGGCGTCCCGAGCGGACCTGCCTGCACCGCCAACGCGGGAACCTGGACGCCAGCGATCTCCCCCGAGCCCCGCACGGTAAGGAGCGCGTCGCGCTCCCTCACCGTCACGGCCAGGTCGTCCGCGGCCGGCCAATCGGGGAGGAAGCGGTAACGACCGTGCACCACGTGCAGCGTGGCCTGAAACAGGCCGCCGCCGCGCCGGAACGGGAAGCGGCCGAGGGGCCCTTTCAGAATGATGCGCCCTTCGGTTATGACGCCTTTGCGTACCGTGCGCCTGAGCCACCGGCGCAGATGGCCGTGGAGGGCATGCGGGTAGAGGCCCCTGAGCGCCGACAGGTGGACATCGCGCAAGGCGGCGTCCAGGAGCAGGATCGGGCTCGCGTGCGGTCCGGGCGCGCCGCTTGCGGCCGCGTCCACCGTGCCCGCGCTCGATACCAGATGGAAGGCCGGGAGCGCCCACGACACGACGCCCTGGGCGCCTTTTTGCCAGGAGAGCCGCGCGCTCATGGCCTGGACATGCAGGGGCCCCGGCACGCGCGCGGGCCCCCGCACGAGACCATGCAACCCGCTCAGGACCACGCGCCCCTGATCGGTGCTGAGCGAGAAGGAGCCCGCGGCGTGCGCAAAAAAGGGACCGGATCGCCGGTGGCCGAGGCCCAGATGGGAGAAGCGGCCGCGCGCGCGATAATGCCAGTGCGTCCCGAGGCGCAGACGCAGATGAAAGCGCCGCAAAGACCCCGCGGGCTTCAGGGCGAGCCGTCGCGCGAGCGTGGGGCTTAGCGAACGGATATGCGCGCCCACGTAGGCCGCCTGATCCAGCCGCACGTGGTCGGCGTCCACGCGCCAGAGCCGTCCCTGCCGCGCCACGAAGACCGTGTGCGCGCGCGATTGCGTCCCTCCGAGGTCCGACACGAGATTGGCGGCATAGAACCGGAATCCGTGCCGACCGATCTTGAGACTGAAGCGGCCGGCAAGGCCGCCGATCGCAAGGGCCTTCGTGAACCGGTTGGGCGGCACGAAGGCGTGCGCGAGCGAGACCCTGCCGCCCACGAAGCTCGGGCGCTCCCGGCGCCAGTCGGTCCACACCCGCCCGTTCGCGATGCCCGTGAGGGCGCGCAGGGGCCGCCTGCCGGCCAGGGCGGCTGCGGCATGGAGATCGAGGGCCGTCGCGCGCAGCCCCACGGCGCCGCGGAAATGGCGCGGAGAGAAGCCCCCGCCCGAGAACCGGACCGTGACGCGACAGCGGGCGCAGACCCCGGGGACCGTGGCCCGCGCCGTGAGCACGCGGTCCTTGATGCCGTTCGCCCAGCTCGCGTCGAGATTGCGCAGCGAGACCATGCGCTTGAGCGACTGCGCGACGACGATGTGCGCGGCCGTGACCCTTATGGCGTGCATCTTCGCGAGAAAGCCGCGCCAGTCGAAGGGCGGGCCGCCATGGCGCGGGAGCCCCACGACGTGAAGACCCGCGGCTGTCCTGCGGAGATTCAAGCGGGCGCCGGTCACGCCCAGGAAGGCCGGCCATAGACGCCCGCGCGAAAGGGCGAGCCACGACAGGTCGACGCGCACGGACCGGAGCGCCACGGCCGGGCCCGCGCGCCCCGCCACGGTCGCATCCCGGATGACGAGGCCCGGGCGCCATCCCACGCGCGCCGCCACCCCGCCGATATGCACGCGCGCGCCCAAGGCGCGCGTGAGAGCGGCCTCGAGCGCCGGCGTCTGGGTCTGCAGAAGGGGCGTAAGCCAGAAGGGGCTCGTGCCCAAGGCGAGCGCGACGAGCCCCGCGAGCGCGGCGGCCGACACAAGGACGTAGCGCATGGTGCGGCTGCGGTTACGCCAAAACCTTCGCGCCCGATCCGCGCGCCCTACCATCGAATCATCGACTCAAGCTCCCCAGGAATTTGGGATTACGCGCCAAGCGCGCCTCCTCAGGTCAGAACGACCTCGTATTCTTCCTGATTGTAGAGCGGCTCGACCTGGAGATGAATGGGCTTTCCGATGAACTCCTGCAAGCGGGCAAGGCTCTGGGCCTGGTCGTCCAGGAGCCGATCCACGACCACCTGGGAGGCCACCACCAGGTATTCGTCGGTCCCGAACTGCCGTGCCTCGCGCAGGATCTCGCGAAAGATCTCATAAGTCACGGTCTCGGCGGTCTTCAAGACCCCGCGCCCCTTGCAGGCCGGACAGGTCTCGCAGAGAAGGTGCTCGAGGCTTTCGCGCGTCCTCTTGCGCGTGATCTCGACCAGACCCAAGGCCGACATGTCGGCGATGGAGGCCTTGGTCCGGTCGCGCGCCAGGGCCCGCTCGAGGACGCGCAGGACCTGACGCTTGTGGTCGGGGTCGGCCATGTCGATGAAATCCACGATGATCATGCCGCCGAGATTGCGCAGCCGTAGCTGGCGGGCGATGGCGTGGGCGGCCTCGAGATTGGTCTTGAAGATGGTCTCGGCGAGATTCCGATGGCCCACGTAGGTTCCGGTATTGACGTCGACCGTGGTCATGGCCTCGGTCTGGTCGATGACGAGGTAGCCCCCCGATTTCAGGGCCACGCGCCGGTCCAGGGCGCGCTTGATCTCGTCTTCGACCGAATAGAGATCGAAGATCGGCCGCTCCCCCGGGTAATACTCGATGTGCGGCGCGACCTCGGGCACGAACTCCAGCGCGAACTCCTGGGCCTTGCCGAACATCTCGCGCGAATCGATACGCACCTTCTCGACATTGTCGCGCACGAGGTCGCGCATGGCCCGCAGCACCAGGGAAAGATCCTCATGCACGAGACCCTGCATGCCGGGCACCGCCATGCGCTCGGACAGACGGCCCCAGAGCCTGCGCAGGTACCGGATGTCGCGCTTCAACTCCTCCTCGCTCACCTGCTCGGCCATGGTGCGCAAGATGAAGCCGCCGGGCTCGTCACCCATGGCCGCGCGCACCGCCGCGCGCAGCCGCTCCCGCTCCTCCTCGTTGTCGATCTTTTGCGAGATGCCGATGTGGTCGCTCGTCGGCATGTACACGACGTAACGCGCGGGAAGGCTGACCTGGGTCGTGAGCCGCGCCCCCTTGGTCCCGATCGGATCCTTCACCACCTGCACCACGATGTCCTGGCCCTCGACCAGGCCGGCAGGCGCGCCGCCCAGCCCCGCCTTCATCTCGGCGGTCTGCAGGAACGCCGCGCGCTCGAGGCCGATATCCACGAACGCCGCCTGCATGCCCGGCAGAAAGCGGGACACGCGGCCCTTATAGATGTTGCCGACCAGGCCGCGGTGGCTCGCCCGTTCGATATGGACCTCTTGCAGCACGCCGTTCTCCACGACCGCGACCCGCGTCTCCTGAGGCGTCACGTTGATCAGGATTTCCCCGCTCATAGGACCCCCTCGGCGCGCAACAGCTCTCCGCATTCATACAATGGCAGACCGACGACCCCGGAATAGCTCCCGGAAAGCCGCGTGACGAAAAGCGCCGCGCGCCCCTGGATGGCATAGCCTCCGGCCTTGCCGATCGGTTCTCCGCTCGCGCAATAGCCGTCGATCTCGGCGTCGGTGAGATCCTTGAACGCCACCTCGGTGCGCGCCACCGCCTCGCGGCGGTCGTGGCCGAGGAGACACACGGCGGTATAGACCACGTGCTCCGCGCCCGAGAGCCTGCGAAGGGCGGCGCGCGCGGCCGCGACATCGTCGGGCTTGCGCACGATCTCTCCATCGGCCACGACGATGGTATCGGCCCCCAGCACCGGCGCGAACACGAGCCCATGGCGGTCGCGCTCGCGCGCGCCCGCCGCGGCCTTCTCGCGGGCCATGCGCCGCACGTAGTCGCAGGGCGACTCCGCGGGTCGCGGCGCTTCATCGATTTCAGCCGAAAGCGTCATGAATGCGACCGCGATCTGTCGGAGGAGCTCCCGGCGGCGCGCGGAGCCCGACGCCAAATAGATCAAGAAGACCCCCTGTGATAAGGCTGCCCCGTCAGGCTACTGTAGGCACGATACAGCTGCTCGGCCAGAATCACCCGCACCAAGGCGTGAGGGA
>JAKAXT010000048.1 GCA_021816425.1 Pseudomonadota bacterium
TTCCGATCTCGCAACGGGGTGATACGCACCGCTATTCGGTGTCGAGGGGCATCCCACGGCTGCGGCGCGCGATCTGCCGCTGGTACGAGACCCGCTATGGCGTGGCGCTCGACATGGATCGCGAGGCGATCGTGACCATAGGCTCGAAGGAGGGGCTTGCGCACCTGGCGCTCGCGACCACCGGTCCGGGCGATGTGGTCCTGGTACCGAACCCGAGCTACCCCATCCATCCCTACGGCTTCGTGATCGCGGGCGCGGATATCCGCCATGTCCCGCTTTTGCCGGGGGGGGATTTCTGCGCCGAGCTCGAGACGGCCATCCGCAATTGCTGGCCCAAGCCCAAGATGCTGGTGCTGAACTTCCCGAGCAACCCGACTGCGGAATGCGTGGATCTGGGCTTCTTCGAGAAAGTGATCGCCGTGGCGCGCGAGCACGGCATCTATGTGATCCATGACCTCGCCTATGCCGATATCGTGTTCGACGGCTACAAGGCCCCCTCGATTCTGCAGGTGCCGGGGGCCATGGAGGTCGCGGCCGAGTTCTTCACGCTCTCCAAGAGCTACGACATGCCCGGCTGGCGTGTCGGCTTCATGTGCGGAAACCGCGAACTCGTGGCGGCCCTGGCGCGCATGAAGTCCTATCTGGACTACGGCATGTTCACGCCGATCCAAATCGCGGCGATTCTCGCGCTCGAAGGCCCTCAGGAGTGCGTAGGCGAGATCCGCGACCGCTATCAGAGCCGGCGCGACGTCCTCTGCGAGGGATTGAAGGCGGCCGGCTGGGACGTGGACGTGCCGAAGGCCACCATGTTCGTATGGGCCAGGATCCCCGAGCCGTTCCGCGAGATGGGGTCGCTGGAATTTGCCAAGAAGCTTTTGCTCGAGGCCAAGGTGGCGGTCTCGCCGGGCATCGGGTTCGGCGAGTACGGGGACGGATACGTGCGCTTCGGGCTTATCGAAAACGAGCACCGGACCCGGCAGGCGGTGCGCAGCATCCGCGACCTCCTGCGCCGCGCCGGTGTGGCCGCGAAGGAAGCCTCGTGAAGGCGGTCCGCGTCGGTCTCCTGGGCTTCGGTGTGGTAGGCGGCGGCACGGTCACGGTATTGACGCGCAACGCGCACGAGATCGCGCGCCGGGCCGGGCGCGGCATCGAGATCGTGAAGGTCTTGACGCGCGACCTTGCCAAGCCGCGCGCACAGGCCCTGCCGGAGGGTTGTCTTACCACGGACGCGCAGGCGATCCTCGACGACCCGACCATAGACGTGATCGTGGAGACGATGGGCGGCATCGAGCCCGCGCGCTCGTACATCCTGGCGGCCATCGCCCGGGGCAAGCACGTGGTGACCGCCAACAAGGCCCTCATCGCAACCGCCGGCAACGAGATATTCGCGGCCGCGCGCGCGCGCGGCGTGGTCGTGGCCTTCGAGGCGGCCGTGGCCGGCGGCATCCCGATCATCAAGGCCATCCGCGAGGGGCTCGCCGGCAACCGTATTCGGGGGGTGGCCGGCATCATCAACGGGACCTGCAACTACATCCTCACGGAGATGCGGGAAAACGGTGCCGAATTCGCCACGGCCTTGGCTCAGGCCCAGGCGCTCGGATACGCCGAGGCCGATCCGCATTTCGATGTGGACGGCGTGGATGCCGCGCACAAGCTCACGATCCTGGCGGCCATAGCCTTTGGGATACCGCTTGCGTTCCCGCAGGTGCATGTCGAGGGCATACGCGATCTGGAGTCCGCGGATATTGCGTACGCCGCGGAACTGGGCTATCGCGTCAAGCATCTGGGGATCGCGCGTCGCGTGGCCGAAGGGATCGAATTGCGCGTCCACCCGGTCTTGATCCCGCACAAGCGCCTCATCGCCAATGTCGATGGCGTCATGAACGCCATCCTGGTGTCCGGGGATGCCGTGGGCTCGACGCTCTTTTATGGGCCGGGCGCCGGCGCCGAACCGACCGGATCGGCGGTCGTGGCCGATATCGTCGATGTGGTGCGGACGCTCACCACCGACCCCGAGCTGCGCGTGCCCCATCTCGCCTTCCAGCCGGACGCCATGTCCGATGGACCCATCCTCGGCATGGCCGATGTCGCCACCGCCTGTTATCTGCGTTGCGAGGCCGAAGACAAGCCGGGCGTTCTGGCCGACATCACGCGCATCCTGGCCGAGCTTGGCATCAGCATCGAGGCCATCTTGCAGAAGGCCCCCGAACCCGGCGCACACACCGTGCCCGTCATCCTCCTGACGCACAGCGTGCGCGAGGCGCAAGTCGACCAGGCGATAAGCCGCATCGCGGCGCTGTCTGCGATCACCGGCAAGATCCGGCGATTGCGCGTCGAGTCATTCGCATAGGAGCAGTCCCATGACCCGTTATACCGGCATCATCGCGCGTTACCGCGATTGGCTCCCCATTGCCGACGCAAGCCGCATCATCACCTTGGGTGAGGGTGACACACCGCTCATCCGTCTCGACCGGCTTGTGCGCACGGTGGGGCGCGAGGCGGCGATCTATGTCAAATTCGAGGGGCTGAACCCGACGGGCTCGTTCAAGGATCGGGGGATGTGCTTTGCGGTGACCAAGGCCCTGGAGAGCGGGTCGCGGGCCATCATCTGCGCGTCGACCGGCAATACCTCGGCATCGGCGGCCGCCTACGCCGCCCGCGCCGGCCTTACGGCCTTCGTGCTGATCCCGGAGGGCAAGATCGCCCTCGGCAAACTGAGCCAGGCGATGATACACGGGGCCGTGGTCGTACAGATTCAGGGAAACTTCGACGCTGGCATGAGGCTCGTGAAGGAGATCGCCGAATCGACGCCGATCACGCTCGTGAATTCGGTGAACCCTTATCGCCTGCAGGGCCAGAAGACGGCGGCCTTCGAGATCGTGGACGCGCTGGGGTTCGCGCCCAGCTACCACTATCTCCCGGTCGGAAACGCCGGCAATATCAGCGCTCATTGGCTCGGATATCGCGAATATGCGCACGAGGGTCGCTGTGCGGTCCCGAAACTCGTGGGTTACCAGGCGGCGGGCTCCGCGCCCTTCGTGAGCGGGCGCATGGTCGACGAGCCGGAGACCGTGGCCACCGCGATCCGCATAGGCCATCCGCAATCCTGGGCGCTCGCGCAGTCGGCCAGGGAGGCGACCGGCGGATGGTTCGGTGCCGTCGAGGATGCCGAGATCCTGGCCACCCAAAAGTTGCTGGCGCGCGAGGAGGGGATCTTCTGCGAACCGGCCTCGGCGGTGTCCGTGGCCGGCGCCTTGCGCGACCTGCGCGCGGGCCGCATCGAGGAGGGCTCGACCGTGGTCTGCACCGTCACGGGTCATGGCCTGAAAGACCCCGATGTGGCCATCCGCCAAGGAGGGCCCACGGAGCTCGTGACCGTTGCCCCGACCCTGTCGGCGGTGCGCGCCGTCATCCTCGATCGAACGTCCTAGCACGCACCGCGGCGCGCGCGGCGCGCCGTGGCAGGAGTGCGCCCCTTGCCTAAGCCGCCGGCATCGTCTTCGGTTACGATCTATGTCCCAGGCCTCGGTGGGGGCCCGGACTCGTCGCAGAGGCAGCCCGCGCGGCTCGCCCGGGCGCTTGCGCGCACGCGGCGGCAGGACGGGGGCGTCGAGGGCTATGCCGCGCGCGCAGCCGCGCTTTTCGATCTCCCGGCGGGAGCGGGCCTGGCCGCCCTGGCGCGCCTGGGGGAAGGCCACGCCCCCGATCGCCGCTGGTGGGTGCGTTGCGACCCGGTCCATCTGGTGGTCGACCGGGACCGGTTACTGCTTCTCGGGAACGACAGGCTGACGCTCGACACGGAGGAGGCGATGCGCTTAAGCGCGCGGATCGCCGAGGTGTTCGCTCCCGACGGCGGCATGCTGGAGGTCGCGGCGCCGAAGCGCTGGTACCTGAGCCTCCCCGCCCCCGAGCCCCTGCAAGCCACGGATGTGGCCGAGGTGGCGGGCCGCGACGTGCATCCCTTCCTGCCGACGGGCAACGCGCGCTACTGGAGGACGCGCCTGAACGAGGCGCAGATGCTCCTGCATGAGGGGCTCGTCGGGCGCCATGGGGGCGAGGCGGCGCGCGGGGAGGCCAATAGCGTATGGCTCTGGGGGCCGGGATACGCACCCGAGTCCCGACGCGGGGCCTTCACGCGGGTGTTTGCCGACGATGTCCTGATCCAGGGCATGGCCCGCGCCACCGACGCGATGGTGGCCCCATTGCCAGCCAGTCCCGACGCCCTCGATCCGGGGCAGGCCACCCTCGTTGTCTGGCAGGCGGCCCATGCACCCGCGCAATATGGCGATGCGGAGGCCTGGGGCGCCTGCCTGGAGGCCTTGGCGGCGACTTGGTGGGAACCGCTCGCGCGCGCGGTGCGCGCGGCGCGCCTGGCGCGGCTCACGATCGTGGGCGACCGCGGCCCGATCCATGCCTTGGAACCGGGGCGCTGGGGGCGCTTGCTCGGCCGGTGGGCGCGATGAGCGGATCGGGCCTCGGGGGCCTGCCGGAGGCGGTGCGCGCGGTCCTCGAGCGCGTGTATGCGGCGCGCGGCGCCCCTGGCGGGGCCGAGGGCGAACAGGGCCTCGGGGCGCTGGCTGCGCCCGATACCCTGCAGGGCCTCGAGGAGGCCGCCGAGGCGCTGGCGGGGGCGCTTGCGAAGGATGAGCGTATCCTGGTCATAGGCGACTACGACGCGGACGGGGCGACGGGGACCGCCTTGGCCGTACGGGGCTTGAGGCGGCTTGGGGCGCGGGATGTCCATTATCTGATCCCGGACCGCTCCCGCGAAGGCTACGGGCTCAGTCCCGCGATCGTCGCCCGCGCGGCGGCCCTCGAACCGCGCTGGATCATGACGGTCGACAACGGGATCAATAGCCTCGAGGGCGCGCAGGCGGCCAAGGCCCTGGGTCTGCGCCTGATCGTCACAGACCACCATCTCCCGGGTTCCGCCCTGCCGGAGGCCGCCGTCATCGTCAATCCGAATCAGCCGGGCGATGCCTTTCCGAGCAAGGCGCTGGCGGGCGTCGGGGTCGTGCTCTATGTCTTGATCGCGCTGCGCAGGCGTCTCGGGGCAGGCCATGTCGGGCTCGGGGATCTTCTCGATCTGGTCGCGCTCGGCACGGTGGCCGACTGCGTGCCGCTCGATGCCAACAACCGGGTCCTGGTACGCGAAGGCCTGCGGCGCATGAACGACGGGCGCGCCTGCGCCGGCGTCGAGGCGCTGCTCCTGGTGAGCGGCAAGCGGCCCGGGCGGATCTATGCCCAGGACCTCGGGTTTCAGATCGGGCCCCGGCTGAACGCCGCCGGACGGCTGGCCGACATGAGCGTGGGTGTCCGCTGCCTGCTCACAGACGACAGGAAGGAGGCCCTGGCGCTCGCCCTGGAGCTCGACGCCTTGAATCGCGAGCGTCGCGAACGGGAGGCGCAGATGCAGGCCGAGGCCTTGGAGCAGCTTGCGTTGGCGGCGGAGGCCGATAGGCTCGCAGCCGGCCTCTGTCTCATGGAGCCGCATTGGCATCCGGGCATCGTGGGCATCCTCGCCGGCCGTCTGAAGGACAAGTACAAGCGGCCCGTGGTCGTGTTCGCGCCGGCGGAAAACGGGACCCTGCGCGGCTCGGGACGCAGCGTGCCGAGCCTCAATCTGCGCGACACCCTGGCGGCTGTGGGCGAGCGCCATCCGGATCTCATTTGTCAGTTCGGGGGGCACGCGGCCGCCGCGGGGCTCACGATAGCCCGCGCCGACTATGCCAGTTTCGCCGATGCCTTCGCGCTCGAGGTCGAGCGACGCATCGGGTGCGGTCCATTCGTCGATGCGCGCACGGATGGCGTCCTTTCGGCGGCGGAACTCACGCTCGTGCTCGCGCGCGCCGTGCGCGATGGCGGGCCCTGGGGCAATGGCTTTCCCGAGCCGCTCTTCGAGGGTCTGTTCGAGGTCGTGAACGCCGCGGTCCTGAAAGACGCGCATCTGCGCCTCACGCTCTCGGCCGCAGGCCGCGCCGAGCCGTTGAAGGCGCTGGCGTTCCGCTGTACGGACGCGCCCCCGGCGGGCGGTCGCATATCCGCGCGCTACCGGGTGGGGGTGGACGACTTCAGTGGCCGCGAGGCGCTTTGTCTGTACCTCGAGGATTGGTCCGCCGTGTCGCGGGACCCGTAACTGGGTTACACTTCAAGGGCGGACGCGGGCCCAAACGGGGTCTCGCGCCCGTGGTCGCAAGATACCGCAGGCGCCCCTGAGCGGACGCGAGCGGCGACCTTAGATCAGGCTACATAGGAATTTCGCGTGAACATCAAAACGCTTGCCGAATGCGTCGGGAACACGCCGCTTGTCGCCCTGCAGCGCCTGGGGACCGAGGGCGGGAACCGTCTTCTCTTGAAGCTCGAAGGCAATAACCCGGCGGGCTCCGTCAAGGACCGCCCGGCGCTCAACATGATCGAGGCGGCGGAGCGGCGCGGGACCATCCGTCCCGGCGACACCTTGATCGAAGCGACCAGCGGCAACACCGGGATCGCCCTTGCCATGGCCGCGGCCGTCAAAGGCTATCGCATGGTGCTCGTCATGCCCGAACACATGAGCGTCGAGCGCCAGGGGCTCATGCGCGCCTTCGGCGCCCGCCTGATCCTCACCTCGCGCGCGGGGAGCATGGAGGAGGCGATCGACACCGCGCGGGCCATGGAGGCGCGCGGCGAGGGCCGCATACTCGACCAGTTCTCGAATCCCGACAACCCCGACGCCCACTATCGCACAACGGGGCCCGAGATCTGGCGCGACACCGAGGGAACCATCACCCATTTCGTGAGCGCCATGGGGACCACGGGGACTATCATGGGGACCTCGCGCTACCTGAAGGAACGCAACCCGGATATCGTGGTCGTCGGCGTGCAACCGACCGCGGGCTCGTCGATTCCCGGGATCCGGCGCTGGCCCGCGGCCTATCTCCCGAAGATCTACGATGCGCGCCGTGTCGATCGCGTGATCGACGTCGATCAAGCGCAGGCCGAGGAGATCACGCGGCGTCTGGCGCGCGAAGAGGGGGTGTTCTGCGGAATATCCTCGGGCGGCGCCGTGGCCGCGGCGCTTACGCTTGCGCGCGAGCTCACGAATGCCACGATCGTCAGCATCGTCTGTGACCGCGGCGATCGGTACCTCTCCACGGGTGTTTTCCCAGCCGCATGAACGTTCTCGTCTTCGACATCGAAACCGTCCCGGATGTGGCGGCGGGCCGGCGCCTCTATGGCCTGGATCTCGCCGACGAGGACGTCGCGCGCGTCATGGCGCACAAGCGCCGGGAGGAGTCCGGCCAGGAATTTCTCCGCCATTATCTGCACAAGGTGGTGGCGATCTCGGTTTTGCTGCGCCGCAACGATGAGTGTCGCGTGTGGTCGCTCGGCGATGCGGAATCCTCGGAGCCCGAGATCCTCGGCCGGTTTTTCGAGGGGATAGAGCGCTTTTCACCGACGCTCGTTTCCTGGAACGGGGGCGGGTTCGACCTTCCGGTCCTCCAGTATCGCGCGCTTTTGCACAAGATTCCGTGCGCCCGGTATTGGGAAACGGGTGACGGCGATCCGGCGTTCCGCTGGAATAATTATCTGAGCCGATATCACGCCCGCCATACCGATCTCATGGATGTGCTCGCAGGCTACCAGTCGCGCGCGGTCGCCCGCCTGGACGACATCGCCACGTTCCTCGGGTTTCCCGGCAAGCAGGGGCATGACGGTGCCGAGGTCTGGGACCGCTATCGACGGGGCGAGATCGAGGGGATCCGCGCCTACTGCGAGACCGATGTCCTGAATACCTATCTCGTATTCCTGCGGTTCGAGCTCATGCGAGGACATCTTTCGCCGGAGGCGCATGGGGCGGAGGAGGCGCGGCTGAAGACCGTCCTGGCCGGCGCCGGTCGTGCCCATCTTGCGGACTTCATGAGCGCCTGGGAGTCGGCCGCCCCATGAGCGCGCGACGCATGCCGCTCGAGGCGATGTGCGTCATCGCCTCCCTGAACCATGATGGTTGCGGTGTCGGCCATTGCGATGGCAAGGTGGTGTTCGTGGATGGGGCGTTGCCGGGCGAAGAGGTGCGCTTCCGTTACATAAACCGCAAGCGCCGCTTCGATACGGGCGTTGCGCAGGAGATCCTCGTCCCCTCGCCGTATCGCGTGGAGCCGCGTTGCGCGCACTTCGGGGTATGCGGCGGCTGCAGGCTCCAGCATCTCGACCCCTCCGCGCAGCTTTTCGCGAAGGAGGGGGTGGTGCGCGAGGCCTTCACCCACATCGCCCGCGTCGAGTGCCCGGAGTGGGCGCCTCCGGTCGCGGGACCGGTCTTCGGCTATCGTCGCAAGGCGCGGCTCGGTGCGCGGGTCGTGGACAAGAAGGGCGGTCTCCTGGTCGGGTTTCGCGAGCGCCGCCACTCCTATATCGCGCCCTTGACGCTCTGTCACACGCTCGATGCGCGCATCGGCCGAAGACTCGTCGATCTGAAGGGGCTCATGGAAGGCCTGTCCTGTCCAGAGTCCATACCGCAGGTCGAGTTCGCGGCCGGTGACGAGGCGGCGGCCCTCGTGTTCCGCCACCTGCAGGATCTGACGGACGAGGATGTGCAGGCGCTTGCGGCCTTTGGCGACGTCCACGGTTTCGGCATATACGCCCAGGCCGGAGGCCCCGAGACGGTGCAAGGCATCGGTGGGCGCACCGCGCCCCTGCGCTACGCGCTCCCCGAATTCGACGTCGAGCTGTCCTTCGGCCCCACCGACTTCATACAGGTGAACGGCGAGACCAACAAGGCCATGGTGACGCAGGCCGTGGACTGGCTCCGCCTGGACCGCGAGAGCCGGGTCCTGGACCTCTACTGCGGGCTCGGCAATTTCACGTTGCCGATCGCGCGCCGCGCCGCCTCCGTCTTGGCCGTGGAAGGGGCGGCGGCGCTTGTGGACAAGGGACGCGCCAATGCCCGCCAAAACGGGCTGGACCACGTCGAGTATGCGACCGCCGACCTGGACTCGATGGTGCTTGCGGATCTCCTTGGAGACCGTCGCTTCGATGCCGCCCTGCTCGATCCGCCGCGTACGGGGGCGATGGCCGCCGTGCAGGTGCTGGCGAGCCGCCAAGTGCCGCGCCTCGTGTACGTGTCGTGCAATCCGGCGACGTTGGCGCGTGATGCGCAATGGCTCGTCCAGTCCGGCGGCTACCGTCTGGCGCGCGCCGGGGTCGTCGACATGTTCCCGCATACGCACCACATCGAGGCCATGGCCTTGTTCGAGAGGGCGCCCTAGATGGCCTATATCGAGGTCGACGTCGCGCATCAGCGGCTGCGCCTTTTCGAGCGCGAGGGCGCCCGCGCGGTCTGGGAGACGGCAATCGCCACCGCCAGAAACGGGGTGGGGGAACGCTACGGGAGCTATCAGACGCCGCGCGGCCTGCACCTCGTGCGCGCCAAGATAGGTGCGGGCGCCCCCCGCGGCGCGGTGTTCGTGGGCCGCAGACCTACCGGCGAGATCTACAGCCCCGCCCTGCGTCAGCTGCACCCGCAGAGGGATTGGGTGCTCACGCGCATCCTGTGGCTGAGCGGGCTTACGGTCGGGCAGAATCGACTGGGGGACGTCGATACCATGCGGCGCTATATCTATATCCACGGGGCACCCGATGAGGATCCGATGGGGGTGCCTTCCTCGCACGGCTGCGTCAAGATGCGAAACGACGACGTCCTGCAGCTTTTTGAACGGGTGCCGGCCGGCACCCGAGTGCACATCATCGCGTAAGGAGACGCTATGTCCCTAGGTCCGGTCATGATGGATTTGGTGGGAACCAGTCTGTCGCAAGACGAGCGCAGGCGGCTGCTCGACCCTCTGGTCGGCGGGGTCATCCTGTTTTCGCGCAATTACGAGAACCCCGCCCAGCTGCGTGCGCTCACCGCCGAGATCCGGGCCTTGCGTGATCCGCCGCTCATCATCACGGTCGATCACGAAGGCGGGCGCGTGCAGCGCTTCCGGGACGGCTTCACGAAGCTCCCGGCGTGCGGCCGGATCGGCGCGGTCTATGCCGAGGATCGCCAGAAGGGCCGCAAGGCCGCGCACGCCGCAGGCTACGTCATGGCCGCCGAACTCCTGGCCCATGGCGTCGACATGAGCTTCGCGCCGGTCTTGGATCTGGGGCGCGGGGTGTGCGACGTGATTGGTGACCGCGCCTTCGCCGAGGACCCACTGGTGGTGGTCGAGCTGGCCCGGCAATACGTTCTTGGCATGACGCAGGCAGGCATGGCGGCCTGCGGCAAGCACTTCCCGGGCCATGGCGGGGTCGTAGGGGATTCGCACAAGGAGCTGCCGATCGACGACAGGCCGCTGTCGGCACTGCGGTCGGCCGATCTCGTCCCGTTTGCGCGGCTCTGCCCGACCGTGCTTGCGGCCGTGATGCCGGCGCACGTCCAGTATCCCAGGGTCGACCCGGAGCCCGCCGGTTTCTCGCGGATCTGGCTGCAGGACGTGCTGCGCAAGGGGCAGCGCTTCAGCGGCGTGATCTTCAGTGACGATCTCAGCATGGTCGGGGCCCACGGCGCGGGCGACCTCGGCGCGCGCGCCCGCAAGGCGCTCGCGGCCGGTTGTGACGTCGTGCTCGCCTGCAATGACCCCGATGGCCTGGACGGCCTGCTCGCAGCCCTCGCGGGCTACAGCAATCCGCTCTCGCAGGCGCGCATGACGCGCCTCCACGGGCGCCCCGCGTGGAGCGCCGAGGAGCTCCCCGACAACGTCGAATATCGCGCGGCCCGTGAACTCTTGGCCCGCCTGCTGCCAGACGACGCATGATCAAGGGCGCGAGGCAATATGCCGTGGCTGAGGCGGGGGCGAAAGGGCGCGCCGCCGCTGCGGCGGCCCTTTCTGGCTGCCGGCAATGCCCGCGGCTCGCGGCGTTCCGCGACGAGATCAAGGGCCGCCATCCCGACTACCATTGCCGGCCGGTGCCTGCGTTCGGCGATGAAGAGGCGCGGCTCATCATCGTGGGCCTGGCGCCGGGGCTGCACGGGGCCAATGCCACCGGCCGCCCGTTCACCGGCGACTACGCGGGCATCCTGCTCTATGAGACGCTCCATCGCCTGGGACTTGCCAGCAAGGCGCAATCAGTCGCGATCGGGGATGGGCTCGTCCTCGCCGGCTGCCGGATCACGAACGCCGTCAAATGCGTCCCGCCCGCGAATCGGCCGACCGCAGACGAGATCCGGACCTGCGCGCCTTATCTGAATGCGGAGCTTGCCGAGCTACCAGACGGCAGCGTTATCATGGCCCTGGGGCGCATCGCGCACGAGGCGGTGCTGCGGGCCTTCGCGGTGCCGCTCGCACGCCACAAATTCGCGCACGGCGCCCGCCATGTGATTGGTCGCCAAGTGCTTTGGGATTCCTATCATTGCAGCCGCTACAACACACAGACGAAGCGCCTGACCGAGGAGATGTTCGTGGCGGTCGTGCGCGCCGCTTTGCGCGAGGTGCCATGACGGATCATCTACGCGAGCTTGTGCGGGGGCTGGGCGATTGCCCCGGGGTCTACCGCATGCTGGATGACAACGGGGTCGTGCTCTACGTCGGCAAGGCCGTGAGCCTGCGCAAGCGCGTAAGCAGCTACCTGCGGCCGGCCAAGAGTCCGCGGATCGCGTCCCTCATGGGCGCGGTGCACCACATCGAGGTCACGGTCACCCACACCGAGACCGAGGCGCTGCTGCTTGAGAATAACCTCATAAAGACTTTAAGACCGCGCTATAACGTATTGTTAAGAGACGATAAAAGCTATCCTTTGATCTTTCTGGGCGGGGCCGGGGACTTTCCCCGGCTCGGGTTTCACCGGGGCGCCCGTCGGGAGCGCGGTCGCTATTTCGGACCCTATCCGAGCGCCACGGCCGTGCGGGAGACCTTGAGTCTTCTCCAGCGCGTCTTCCCGGTGCGCCAATGCGATGATTCGGTGTTCCGCAATCGCACGCGGCCCTGCCTTCAATACCAGATCCATCGTTGCTCGGGTCCGTGCGTGGGGCTCGTGGACAAGGAGACCTACGCACGCGATGTGGAGCACACGCTCCTTTTCCTCGAAGGCCGCAACAAGTCCCTGCTTGGCGACCTGAAACGGCAGATGGCGGAGGCGGCGGAACGCCTCGATTACGAGCAGGCGGCGCGCCTGCGCGACCGCGTGGCGCTCCTGGGGGCCGCTCAGGAACGCCAGTACGTTGATAACGACAGAGGGGATGCCGACGTCCTGGCCGTGGCGGCGGAGGGCGGCGCGCTCGCCGTCACGATCTTGCTGATACGCGGTGGTCGCCAGCTCGGCAGTAAGACGCTCTTTCCACGCGTCCCCGAGGCCATGCCGGCAGGCGAGGCGCTGGCCGCCCTCCTGCCGCAGTATTATCTCGGGCAATCGCCGCCGACCCATATCTATCTTGAGGTCTCGATCCCGGGGCGCGAGGCCCTGGTGGAGGCCCTGCGCGCGGACTCGGGGCACGCGGTCACGATCGCCGTGCCATCGCGCGGGATCCCGCGCCAATGGGTGGCGCTCGCCAGGACCAATGCGGCCGATGCCCTGCGCCGCAAGCTGGCGGAGCGGGCGAGTCATGGGGCGCGCTGGGCGGCGATGACGACCGCGCTCGGGCTTGTCGGCGCGACCCGTGTAGAATGTTTCGACATAAGCCATACCCAGGGAGAGCTTCCCGTGGCGTCGTGCGTGGTTTTTGGGCCGGAAGGGCCCGTAAAGAGTGATTATCGCCGTTTTCACATCGAGGGCGTGGCCGCGGGTGACGACTATGCGGCCATAGGTCAGGCCGTCCTGCGCCGCTACAGCAAGGCGCCGTTGCCCGACCTCGTCTTGATCGACGGCGGCGCGGGCCAGGTGGCCCGTGCAGAGGAGGCCTTGCAGACCCTGGGACGGACGGGGCGCGTCGTCGGCATCGCCAAAGGCCCCGACCGGCGATTCGGGGACGAGGAGTTCCATGAGACCGGGCGCGCGAGTCCCTTCACCTTGGGCGATGCGCCCGAGGCCCTGCTGCTTCTGGCCTCCGTGCGCGACGAGGCTCACCGGTTCGCCATAACCGGACACCGCGGGAGGCGCGGCAAGGCGCGGCTCGTGTCCGAACTCGACGCGATCCCCGGGGTGGGCCCCAAGCGCCGGCAGACCTTGGTCAGGGCCTTGGGAGGCGCCCGCTTCGTGGCGCAGGCAGAGCTCGCCGATCTGGAACGGCTCCCCGGAATCAGCAAGGCGCTCGCGCAACGCATCTACGACATCTTCCATCCCAAAGGCGAGCCGTGCCAATAAACGCGCCCAACATCCTGACGCTCCTTAGGATCGCGCTCATACCGGTCTTCGTGCTCGTATACTTTTTGTCCGTGCCGTGGGCGAACATCGCCACCGCGGGATTCTTCTTGCTGGCGGCGCTCACCGACTGGCTGGACGGCTATCTCGCCAGGCGCTGGAATCAATCGTCGGCGTTCGGCGCCTTCCTCGACCCGGTGGCGGACAAGCTCATGGTGGCGGCCGCCTTGATCATGATCGTGGCGAACCCCGGGCGCCATCCCGCACTACTTAGCACGCCGCTTTTTTCGGTCGTCGTGCTCGTCATCATCGGCCGCGAGATCGCGGTGTCGGCACTTCGTGAATGGATGGCCGAGATCGGCAAGCGCAAGAGCGTCGCCGTGTCTTTGGTCGGGAAGTTCAAGACCGGCGTGCAGATGGCGGCGATCGTGCTCTTGCTCTACGAACGGCCGATCCTCGACATTCCGGCGTTCCGTGCGGGCGAGCTCCTGCTCTACGCCGCGGCCTTGCTCACGCTCTGGTCGATGGGGGTCTATCTGAAGGCCGCTTGGCCGGAGCTCACAAAGGAGGCAGGCAAGGATCGGTGAAGGGGCGCGATCGGCGCTTCTCGTGCCGCCTGCGGCCAGGACCGCACCCGATCCGCGCCGCGACCTGGAGGGGCGATGGCGGCATATCGCGAGACAGCGAAAGGTCAGGCGGCGATGTAATCAGAGTGCGGATCAAGCGCCCCCGCCCCGTGGGGGCGGGGCTGGATCGGCGCCGAGCTAGAGCGGAAGGGCGGCGCTCCCCGGGGACGTCCCACCGACGCCACCGGCCCGCGCAACCCTCATGGCCCGGAGGCGCGTCGCCGAAAGCCCGGGCCCGAAAGGGACATGGGCCACCCGCAAGGATCCCATGCCCGCTTAGGACGTCCGCAGAAGCGCCGGCAGGCGGCTCAATTGATGGACGATGATGAAGCGCCCGCCGCCTTTCGCTATTCGCGCATCCCATTTGTGCATGCGTGCAAGATAGCGTGCCGGGTTCATGTTCTCGCCGCGCGATTTGATGACATTGACCGCGAACACGGAGACCTGGCGCAAAGGCAGGGGGACATGCCGAACGGCGCCCGGCGGAAGGTCCTGGCGCATGTCGGACACCACGATGATCTCCTTATGCGCCGCGGGGATGCCCCTCAGGAAATGCGCCGCCTCGAGAAGCGCGCCGCTTATGTCGGTGTAGGGCGTGCCGCGCCGTTCCCCCATGGCCTTCACGAAGGCCGATATACGGGCCGCCACCGCCCGTTTTTCAGTATCGGCCTGTGCTGGGCGGTGGGACAGGGTCACCGCCGCCACACGGTCCTTGTTCGTAAAGCTGAGGCTCGAGATGCGGGCCACCGCGATGGTGTCGCCGGGCTCCAAGGTGCCCAAGAGATAGCGGATGATGCGCGCAGCCTTCGGCACCGCCTGGATGTAGGAGCCGGAAGTGTCGACCAGCACATAGACGGCCCGGCCACGCGGGCCGCTGGCGCATCCTGACAGCAGCAAGGCCAGAAGCAGGGGCGGCAAGAGGCGCTTCATCCGCGCGACTCCGGGTGCGCAAGGTTTTCCGTGCGCGAGCGATCGACGGCGGCATGCCAGGTCTTTTCGATCACGAGCGGCAGGAAGATGACGATATCGTAAAGGGTGTTTATCCCCACGCCCAGATAGCGCACGAGACGCCCGACCACATGCAGCGCGAGACCCCCAAAATGGAGCAGACCCACGAGAACCATGCCCCCCACGGTCCGCGCGGAATAGACGAAAGACTCCAGGGGGATCGCCACGAAGGCCAAGGCGAAGGGCAGGATGAAGCCCAGGACCATCTGGCCCGCGGTCGGGATCCAGGAATTGATGGACAGGACGCTCATTCTGGCGTGGGCCGTGAGCGATGCCGCGAGCGCCTCATTGTCGACTGCGAGTTGCTCGCGCAGCAACGCAAGCGCCGCCTCAATGCTGGCCATGACGAGCAGGAGGGTAAGCGCCGCGATCATGAATCGACGCCGCATGCGCTCATTCATATGCGCGATTCGCGGGAAAAGGTGGGTGATGCGCAAAGACTCCATGAAGAAAAGGCCCATCGTGGCCTCGATCAGGATGATGACGAGCGCGGCCACGTCCGCTGTACGGAAGCTGCCGATGTAACTGCCGCCCCCCACCATCTCCGACATCGGCAAGGCGATCAGGTGAAAATTGATCACGGTTCCGCCGAGCGCGACGCAGAGAACGAAGAGGGACACGAACAGCTGCACGAAGGCTGACGAGGACAACGTGCTTTGGATCGCATCGGTCTTCTTGGCGATCTGTTCGTAGCGGTCCATATAAGCGTCCATCGTGCCCGCGCGCTCCGTCAGATGCGCCAGACGCTTGTCGACGGACTTCAGCGTGGTATCGACGGAGCGCCAGAAGGGGAGCGTTTGTGACAGCTTCTTATGCCGCTCCAGGACAGCGCTGCGGTATTCGCCGAGCGCACGTTCCTGGCCTTTCGCAACCGTGGCCTTCAGGCTTTCGACCACTTCCTCCACCACGCGATCGGGGCCTGGCTTCATCTTCAGGAGCGGCGTCACTGCGCGCACCCATTCCGGGGGCACGGGCGGGATCTCGCGCGACTGCTGATAATCCTCTTCTATGGCGGTGATTTCGTCGAGAAGTTTGCGCTGAAGCACCGGGAACCCCTGTAAGTCGCGCTTCAGGACCGCGTCCACCCGCTCGAACTCGCGCTCTATGCGCTGACCCACGTCCTCCTTGCCTTGGGCAAGGAGGACGACCTTGTTTCGCTCCCGCAGATCGTCCGCGGCCTTGCGCAGCGCATGGCTTGCCAGGCGAAAGGGGCGGCTCAAGGCGCGCGTGGATAGCGTCACGGCCGCTTCAATTGGGCTACGTGCCAGATACAGGCAGACAAGCGTGAGAACTGCTGCGCCACTGGTCATCCATGGATGCAGGTCCCCGTAATGGGCCACGATAGACATTGGGTCTCCCTCGCGCTTCGGGCGGTCTTAAAGTAATTGTCTCTTCTTTATAGATCGTCCCAAGCGGCCCCGACCATAGCGACCTGACAAAGCCGCGGTATCGGGGGATATACGGAGCGGGCGCATCTCAGAAACTAGAATAGCGGTATAACGTAAAGTACGGATTTATAATAATATTGTGTGTTTCCCTCCTAAAATGCCTCCCAGGTGTGCTGCGTCATGAGGAATAAGCCCTGAGGGGCGGTCGCGGATCTCGATGGATCCCTTGGTGTGTCCGGGAAGGGACGGGCGCGTAAGCGCCGGGTTCGCGACGATCGTCGTTCAGGCACAGAGAGCGCGCCCATCGCGGCAGAGACACCCCGGGCAGGGCCTGCGCGGCGCTGCGCGGAGGGCGATCCGTATCCGTGCCACCCATTGCGATTGCCTTACGCCATGGACCGGTGCGTGATTTGCGCGTACATACGTGGCATGGGCCGGGGCTCGTCTGTCGGGCAGTCCATGCGCCCGCGTCGGGTAGCATCATGGTGGCCGGGGAAGGTTCGGCTTCGGCGCCGCGTCATGGTGGTTGCGTCCGTTTGGATGGAATCCAGGACCCATTTTCGCTTTCGCTTCCGCTTCTGGTGGAGATGTTCGTCCAGGCTGCCACCATCGCTTTTGGCGCGGCAAGTGTCGTTGTTGTCGTGCCGATAT
>JAKAXT010000141.1 GCA_021816425.1 Pseudomonadota bacterium
CGATCTAGCGATCTCCCACAAGACGGGCTTCCTCAAGAACTCCAACACCGTCTGCCTGAATGGACGGCCGCTGCGCGAAGACCTTGCGGCGCGTCTCGATCGCCCGATCCGCCTCGAGAACGACGCCAACTGCCTGGCGTTGAGCGAGGCCCGCGACGGCGCAGGTCGGGGCCTGCGGTGCGTGTTCGCGGTCATCCTCGGCACCGGCGTCGGCGGGGGGCTCGTGGTCGACGGCGCGCTCTGGCCGGGCCGCCAGCACATCGCCGGCGAATGGGGGCACAACGTCCTGGAGGCCGATGGGCCGCCTTGCTATTGCGGACGCCGGGGGTGCGTGGAGACCCTGCTTTCAGGTCCCGGGTTTGCGGCAAGCTACAAGGCCCTCGGTGGACAAGAAGGACTCGCCGCGCCCGACATCGTGGCGCGCGCGGGGCAGGACCCGATCGCGCGGGCGGCACTCGATCGGTATGGCGCAAGGCTCGGGCGGGCGCTGGGCCTCGTGGTCAATATCCTGGACCCCGACGTGATCGTCCTCGGCGGCGGCCTGAGCGCCATCCCGGCCCTCTACGCGCTCGCCCCGCAGGCCCTGGCGGAGGCGGCGTTCACCGACGAACTCACGACGCCGATCGTGCCCGCCCGCCACGGGGCCGCCTCCGGCGTACGCGGCGCCGCGCATCTGTGGCCGGCCCCCGCCCCCTAGACGCCCCGCGACTCCAGGCCCCGATGCGCATTCGCCCGGCCGGCGCCCCGGCCTCCGCGACCAGATTCGTATATCATTGGCGTAAGGTCAGGCAGGCTTCGGCCTCGAGGCGCGGCCTCGGTTGAACCACAATCTTTGAGGATACCCGTACATCTATGCGGACACAGGCGCTATTGCTTGCCACTTTGAAGGAAACCCCGGCGGACGCCGAGATCGTGAGCCATCGCCTCATGCTGCGCGCCGGCATGATCCGCAAACTTGCCTCGGGGCTCTACACTTGGCTGCCCATGGGCCTGCGCGTGCTGCGCAAGGTGGAGGCGGTGGTGCGCGAGGAGATGAACCGATCCGGCGCCCAGGAAGTCCTGATGCCCGCGGTGCAGCCGGCCGAACTCTGGCAGGAATCGGGGCGCTGGCAACACTATGGGCCGGAACTCCTGCGATTGACCGACCGCCACGACCGGTCTTTCTGCTTCGGCCCCACGCATGAAGAGGTGATCACGGATCTCGCGCGGCGCGAGATCAAGAGCTATCGGCAGCTGCCCGTGAACTTCTATCAGATCCAGACCAAGTTTCGCGACGAGGTGCGTCCGCGGTTCGGGGTGATGCGCGCCCGCGAGTTCCTCATGAAGGACGCCTACTCCTTCCATGCCGACAAGGCCTCCCTCGAGGCGACCTACGAGGTCATGTACGCGACCTATCAACGCATCTTCACGCGCCTTGGCCTGCGCTTCCGGGCCGTACGCGCCGACACCGGCAGCATAGGCGGCGACGCCTCCCATGAATTCCATGTGCTGGCCGACACCGGCGAGGACGCGATCATCACCTGCCCGGCCTGCGACTACGCCGCCAACGTGGAGCTCGCGCGCAGCGGTGCCGGGGCACCGCGCAAGGCGGCCACCGCGGGGCTTGCGGAAGTGGACACAGGCGCGGCGCACACGGTCGACGAGGTGGCGCAAGCCCTCTCGGTCCCGACCACCCGCATCCTGAAGACGCTCTTCATTCGCGGCGCGCGCGGACCCATCGCCCTGTACGTGCGCGGCGATCGCGAGATCAACCCGATCAAGGCCGCCAAGGTGCCGGAGGCCCTGAGCCCCGTGACCTTCGCGAGCCCCGCGGAGGTGCGCGCCGCGGGCGGCGTGCCGGGCGCGGCGGGCCCCCGGGGGCTCAAGGTTGCGGGCTACGCCGATCCCGAGGCCCTCACACTCTCCGACTTCGTGTGCGGCGCCAACCGCGAGGCGCACCACCTCACGGGCGCGAACTGGGGACGCGATTTTCCGGAAGCGCCGGCCTTCGATCTGCGCGAGGTCACAGCCGGCGATCCCTGCCCGCAGTGCGGGACGGCGCTCGAGCGGGGACGCGGCATCGAGGTGGGCCACGTATTCCAGCTCGGGACCAAGTACAGCACCGAGATGGCGGCGACTTTCCTGGATGACGCCGGCCGCGCCCAACCCTTCGTCATGGGCTGCTATGGGATAGGCGTCTCGCGGGTGGTGGCCGCCGCCATCGAGCAAAACCACGACGAACGCGGGATCCTCTGGCCCGCGCCCATCGCGCCCTTCACGGTCGCCATCGTCCCCATAGGGCTCCACAAATCCCCGGAAGTGGCGCAGGCCGCGCAGGCGCTCTACGAGGGCCTGCGCGCCGACGGGATAGAGGTCCTTCTGGACGACCGCGACGAACGCCCGGGCGTTCTGTTCGGCGACATGGACCTAATCGGCATACCGCATAGGCTCGTGATCGGCGACCGTGGGCTGAAGGCCGGCACCATAGAATACAAAGGCCGCACGGACGCCGAGCCCCAAAACTGGCCGATCGCGGATGCGCGCGCCCTCATTGCCGAAAAGCTGGCGCGCTAGGGCGTTTGCGCTCGCCGTCGCCACGCTCACGGCGGGCCCGTGCACGGCCCGTACCGGGCCTTGGGGCCATATCCCCGTCCACCGCGACGCCTTCCGCGACCGCTTCGCCGCCGAGGTGTGGCTCGCCGACATGTCGCAGCGGCTGTCGAAGCTCGTTCCGGCGCGGCGTTTCCGTCTGCGGCTGCTCGAGGACGTCCGCTACGCGGCGCTGCGCGAGGGCCTGCGCCCGCGTATCGTGCTCGCCGTGATCGAAGTGGAGAGCGGCTTCAATCCTTACGCGGTGTCCCCCGCGGGGGCGCTCGGGCTCATGCAGGTGATGCCGTTTTGGGAAAAGCGGCTCGGGAGGCCTGCCGCCAACCTGTTCCGGGTACGCACCAATCTGCGCATGGGCTGCCGTATCCTTCGGCACTACCTGAATCGCCATCGGGGCGATCTCTTCGCCGCGCTCGCCGCCTACAACGGCAGTAACGGCCTGCCCTACTACCCGGACCGCGTCTACCGCATACTCCACGCCCGCTGGTTTCGTCAGTAGGGGATTCGCCCCTTCGCCCGCGGGCTACGGCGCGAACCCCGGGGGCGCAAGGTCGCGCGCAGGCAAGCGGACCCGGCGTTCGATGCGGGCCGCAGTCCGTGGCTCCCCGGGCCTTGCTCATCCCGTTCGATCCGTCGGTGCATAGCCCGACGCTTGGCCGCGACGGCCGCGCCGCCGTGGACCCGCGTTTGTACCTCGCCTTCGAAGAGCGTGCGGGGGAAGGAGATCCCAAGCGCTGATTTTTCGAGCCGGTGCTTCAGGTCCGTCGGGATCTCGAAAGAGCGCGCGCCCCTATTTTCCAGAACGTGGTCGAGGGTCGTCGCCCCGAAGATTGCCGACGCGACCCCAGGGCGGCCCGCAACCCGGTTCGGGGCCACTTGCGCCATGCCGCGGTCCGGCGAGTGCGCGACCACGCTCAGTTCCTCGACGATCGCCCGATTGCGCGGAGACGCGAGCGCCTGAGGGCGTCACGGGGCGCGGAGGCCTTGCGGTCTTTGGTCGCCCAGGATCGGGCAGTCGACATGGGTCTTTTGCGCCTCGTCGATGTCCTTGATCCCGACCCTATGAGTGTCGACCGGATCGACGCTCACGGCAAGGACCTTCACGTCGCGGCGCCCGAACGCCTCCCAAAGCTTCCCCACGCGGCCAGGTTCGGTCGTGCCTGCCGGGGCGTGGTCGGCGGGAGGCGAGAACAGCAAAGCCCAGTGCGCGCCGATCCATTTGCGGAATTGTATTGGTCCCATCGTGGAATCCTGGGTGAGGTCCGGGGCGAGGTCACCGAGATGCAGGCTCATGCGAATCCTCCGTCGTCTGGATAAGGGGAAGGTCGTGTGCGAGGATAGGCGGAAGGCGCGGGGGCGCGAAGAGTCTTGGAGAGGCGGATATGGACTGAGATCGGAA
>JAKAXT010000142.1 GCA_021816425.1 Pseudomonadota bacterium
GCGGCAGTATTTCAGCCGGCTTGATCGCGCTGCCGCCCGGGAGATTCTCGGTGGTGGGGATGACGCCGACCAGGTTCATGGGCAGCTTCATGTCGGATGCCGCCTGGAGCACCCCGAGCACGGTCGCCGCCCCGCACATGTCGAACTTCATTTCATCCATATTGGCCGGCGGCTTCAAGGATATGCCGCCGGCGTCGAAGGTGACGCCCTTGCCCACGAGCGCGATCGGGGGCGCGTCGCCGTCTCCGCGGTATTCGAGGACGATGAGCTTGGCCGGCTCGTGGGTGCCGCGCGCCACGGCGAGCAGGGCGCCCATCCCGAGGGTCTGCATCTCGGCCGCCTCGACGACCTTGACCTCAAGGCCCCCGCGCGCGCCGAGCGCCTGCGCCTGCTCGGCCAGATAGGATGGTGTGCACATATTGCCTGGGAGATTGGCCAGATCTTTCGCGAAGCTGATCGCGCGCGCGGTCGCGCGACCCGCCGTAAGCGCCTCGTTCGCGGCGGCCTGAAGCGCGCCCGTCACCCCGAACACGCACGATTGGGGGAGCGATCGCGCAGGCGCGCGGGTCTTCAGGCGGTCGAAGCGGTAGAGCGCGTCTTCGGCGCACACGACCGCCTGTTCCAGCGCCCAGACGGGCGACCGGTCCTTGACCTCGACTGCCGGCAGGAAGCTCGCCATCGTCTTGACGCGCAAGTCGGATGCGGCCTGGGTCGCGCGCGTCACGGCCTCCTTGTATTGGGCGGGCTTACAGTCACCAACCGGGCCCATGCCGACCAGCAGCACGCGCTCGGCGCGCCCCACCGCCCGCAAGAGCGGCAGTGTCTGCCCCGGTTTGCCTTCGATATCGCCACGTTGCACAATGGCTGCAATCTCGCCGCCGAGGAGCCTGTCGAGGGCCATCGCGGCCTCCGAGAGCCCACGATTTTCGTGGATCGCCACGATCAGGCATTCCGTGGCCAATTGATCAGGAGCTTCTTGAGTGAGGGCGTATTCCATAGGTCTCGGGGATCTCGGGCTATTTTTGGGTTTTGTCGGCGCCAAGGCGCACCACGCCATGATAAACCGCCTGTGTCGTCAGCAAAAGCCGTGATAGTCCATCGAGCCTTTTACCGCGAGGCGACCCAGACCACGCTGCTCGTGACCCTCACGTTCCTGACCCTCTATCTCGTGGTCAGTCTCGTGAAGCTCCTGAGCCAGGCGGCGAGCGGCGAATTCCCGGCGCACATCGTGTTCATGCTCCTCGCCCTGGAGCTCCTCAAGAACCTCGCCATGATACTGCCGCTCACGGTCTTCATCGGGCTCCTGTTGACGATGGCGCGCTGGTATCGGGACAGTGAGGTGACCGTGCTCGCGGCCTGCGGGATCGGGCTTGCGCGCATCCTGCGACCGGCCATGGTGTGGACCAGCATCGTGGCCGCCATCGTGGCCGCCATCGCCTTTTATCTCGCGCCGATGGCGGCGCTTTTGCTCCACAAGATCAAGCTCGAGAATACCGCGGCCTATACCGCGGGCATCATTCCGGGGCGCTTCAATCACACTCGAAACGGCCGGGCGATCTTCTATGTCGAGCGGGTCGGCCCGAGCGGCCGGCTCCATGACATCTTCGTGAGCCGCACGCAGTTCGGCAAGGGCGGCGTGCTCATCGCCAAGCGCGGCTACGAGTTCAAGAACCGGCGGACCGGCGCGCGTTTTCTCGTGCTCTTGAACGGACGGCGCTATCAGGGCATCCCGGGCCAGGCGAATTACCGGATCCTGCGCTACCGTACCTATGCGTTGCGCATCAAGCGCCGACCCGTCGCGCCGCTCATGACCGATCTCACCCGCGACGAGATTCCGACCCTGCATCTGATGCGTTCGTCGGACCCGCGGGCCATCGCCGAATGGCAATGGCGCCTCGCCCAGCCGCTGTCGTTGTTCATCCTGGCGCCGCTTGCGCTCGTTTTCGCTTACACCGATTCGCGCAAGGGCGCCTTCGCGCCGCTCTTTGGCGCGGTGCTTGCCTATTTCTCCTACGCCAATCTCTTGAGCATCGCCCACGCCCTGCTCGCGCGCGGACATGAGCCTCTATGGCTCGGGCTTTGGTGGGTGCACGGCCTTTTTGCCGTGCTCGCGGCGATCTTCTTTGCGCGCCGGGCGGCCGGCAAGACCCTGTTGCCGCGCCGCGCCTTCCGTTGATGCGTATCCTTTACAACTACATCGCGCGCCGCCTGATCATGAGCACGGGCCTCGTTTTGAGCGTGTTCGTGGGGCTTTTCATGTTCTTCGACCTCGTGACCACCCTCGATCACGTCCATCATGGCGGTTTTTCCCAGCTCTTCGTCATCCTGATACTCGGGGTTCCGGCCAAGATCTCCATGCTCTTTCCGATGTCGGCGCTGGTGGGGGCGACGCTCGGCCTGTCGTCTCTGGCGATCGACGGGGAATTGACCGCCATGCGCGCCGCCGGCGTCTCGGTGGGGCGCATCGCCTACGCGGCGCTAAGGGCGGCGCTTGCGCTTGGATTGGTGACGGCGCTCCTCGGGGATTTTCTCGGGCCCAAGGCCGACTCGCTCGCGCGCCGCACGCAGGCGCAGGCCGCGGGCATAGGCGCGGCCGTGAACGCCCAGGGGCTCTGGCTGCGCGAGGGGCACAGTTTCGTGGACGTAGGCGAGGTCCTCCCGGACCTGAGCATCCTGCGGCTTACGATTTACCGGTTCCACCACGGGCGCCTGGCGCATGAGCTGTTCGCGCAAAGCGGCCGCTATCGTAATGGCCGCTGGCGCCTGCGGGGCGTGTCCGAGACCGTGTTCAAGAAGCAGAGGCTGGTCGTGAAGACCCGCCCCCGAGGATACTGGAAGGGCATAGCCCCGAGCCTCCTCTCGGTGTTCGCGGTCAATCCACACACCCTGTCGCTACTCGACCTGTTCCGCTACATCCGGCACCTGCAGCGCAATCGGCAGGCCACCACGCACTACGAGCTGGTGTTCTGGTACAAGGTGCTGGCGCCGCTTACGACCGCCGCCATGGTGCTGCTGGCGGTGCCCTTCGTGTTCCGTCACGGACGCCAAGGCGGCCTTGGCTTTCGCCTGTTCATGGCAGTCGTGCTCGGTCTCATCTTCTACGTGTTCAATCGCGGCTTCGGCGACCTCACGCTGCTCTATCACTGGCCGCCCCTGCTCGGGGCGGCGGTTCCCACGTTAAGCCTGGGCCTCATCTGCCTGTGGTTTCTGGCGCGCGCGGGGTGATCTCGGGACGAACAGGACGCGGGTCCCGCTCAGCCGGTCGTGCAGGCACTGGGACTCGGGATCGAGGAAGATCCAGAAGTACGCGCTCCCAAAGAGGGCGAGCAGAACGGTCGCGGGGAGATAGTGGCCCCGGAAGGAGAGCGTGAGGCCTTCGATGAGCGATACCCACCAGAGGAGCGCGAGGACGTAGCGCAGGAGCGCCCGGCCGAGGCCGAGGCGGCCGTGCGGTACTCGTACCGCGAGCCCCCAGGCGCGCATGCCCAGGGTCTGTCCGGTCTTCAGCCAGGCGCGGCTGAAGTACACGAGGCCGACCAGCGGCAGATAGGCGCGCAAGATGTCCTGCAAAAGCGGGCTTTGCGCGTCATGGGCGATGGCGAAGGCGATGGCGAGCGGCGCCGCGGCCACCACCCATAGGGCAAACAGCAGGAGGGCGTCGTACGTATTTGCCGCCAGACGTCGAAGCAGGGCGCCAGCACGGCCCGGAGGGGAACCAGTAGCCTCGGCCGTGTTCAAAGCGTGATCAATCCGAGAGAAGCGAAGGAGGCAAGCGGCTCCGCCTGACCAACACCGGGTTTATGCACAGGGTTACGCACCATTTTTGTCGATATCTTCCTGTTCGTCTCAAAGGCGTCTCATACTGTACGAGGCGCGTTGTTTGGGTTACCCTTGCGACCGGCTCGTGGCCATAAGCGGCGCTCTACTCGGGTCGTTTCAGGTTTCCGCTATATAGGGGTGCTGTATGGTATCAGGTGTTTCGC
>JAKAXT010000143.1 GCA_021816425.1 Pseudomonadota bacterium
AGAGACTGCGCGACAGTCCACCGAAGGGGCTCAAGCTCTCAGGTCGTGGGACAGAGGGGTGGCTTTTGAAGCGCTCGCAGCCCTTGGGCGCGAGTTCGTGTGTATCGAACGCGAGATCTCTCATGGGTCACCGAACCCCCCTGTATCAAGAGCACGTCAAGGCGGGCGCCCGTATCGTGGATTTCGGGGGCTGGGACATGCCCCTCCACTACGGCTCCCAGATCGCCGAGCACCACGCGGTCCGCCGCGAGGCCGGCATTTTCGACGTATCCCATATGCGCGCCGTGGAGGTTCGCGGGGAGCGCGCCCGCGCCTTCCTGCGGCACGTGCTCGCCAACGACGTGGACCGGCTCGCGGTCCCCGGAAAGGCCCTCTACGGGTGCCTCCTGAACGAGCAGGGGGGCGTTCTCGACGACCTCATCACCTATTTCATCGCCCCCGACTGGTTTCGTCTGATCGTAAACGCGGGCCCCGCCGCGGGCGACATCGCATGGCTTCGCCGGCATGCGCAGCCGTTCGCCGTCGAGATAGCGCCGCGTCCGGACCTGGCCATGATCGCCGTGCAGGGCCCGCAGGCCGATGCCGCGGCCTCGCGGGTGCTGGATGCCGCCCCCTTCGCCGCCCTGGGGGGGTTGAAGCCTTTCCACGCCGCGATCGTGGGGGACGTCTTCGTGGCGCGCACGGGCTACACGGGCGAGCAGGGCTTCGAGATGCTGATCGACGCGAATGACGTCGCGGCGCTCTGGGCGCGCTTCGTGGCCAGCGGGGTCGCGCCCGCGGGGCTCGGCGCCCGCGACACCCTGCGGCTCGAGGCCGGGATGAATCTTTATGGACATGAGATGGATGAACACGTCTCGCCGCTCGAATCGGGCCTCGCCTGGACCGTGAGTCTCGCCACCGACCGGGAGTTTATCGGTCGTTCCGCCCTTTTGCGGCAGCGTGCGCAGGGGCTTGAGCGTAGGCTTACGGGCCTCGTCCTGCAGGGGTCGGGGGTGGTGCGCGCCGGGCAGGAGGTGCGCGGGCCCTGGGGTATCGGCACGGTGACGAGCGGGAGCTATTCGCCGACCCTGTCCCGCGGCATCGGGCTCGTCCGCGTGCCGGTCGCGGCGGTCGACGGCGAGGCCTGCGAGCTTGCCGGGCGTTCCGGGCAGGCCATGAGCGCGCGGCTCGTCGCGCCACCTTTCGTGCGCCACGGGCGAGCCCTGATCGATCTTTAGGAGGGGAGGAGAGATGAGTAAAGTACCGGGGGATTTGCGCTACACGAAGAGCCACGAATGGGTCCGCGCGGCGGGTCCGGACCTCGTGGTCGGCATCACCGATCACGCCCAGGATCTCATGGGCGACATGGTGTTCGTCGAGCTCCCCAAGCCCGGCACGCAGCTTGCGGTCGGCAAGGAATGCGCGGTCGTCGAGTCCGTCAAGGCGGCGTCCGACGTCTACGCCCCGCTCGCGGGCGAGGTCACCGAGGTCAACGAGATGCTCGCGGGCGCGCCCGAGACGCTCAATACCGATCCCTACGGGGACGGCTGGCTCTTCAAGTTGCGGCCCCGTGATCCCAAGGCGGTCCACGGGCTTCTCGACGCCGCCGCCTATGAGTCTTTGCTGGCCTCCGAAGGTTAGGTCATGCCCTTCATACCCCATACCGCGGCCGACACCGCGGCGATGCTCGAGGCCATAGGCGCGGGCTCGGTCGAGGACCTCTTCGACGAGATCCCGTCACAGCTGCGTTCGGCGCCGCTTGCCGGCGTTCCGGAGGGGATGACCGAGCAGGAGATCAGTCGCCTCATGCGCGAGCGTGCCGCCTCCGATGGGGAGTTCCTGACCTTCGTGGGGGCCGGGGCCTATGAGCACCACATCCCGGCCGCCGTCTGGGAGATAACGAGCCGCGGCGAGTTCTACACCGCCTACACGCCCTATCAGGCCGAGGCGAGCCAGGGCACCTTGCAGGTGCTCTACGAGTTCCAGACCATGATCACGAGCCTCGTGGGCCTCGACGTCGCCAATGCCAGCCTCTATGACGGCTCGTCGGCGCTCGCCGAGGCGGTGCTGATGGCCGTGCGTCTGCATGGCCGGTCTCGCCGCGTCCTGGTTCCGGAAACGGTCCATCCCCTGTATCGCAAGGTCGCGGAGACGGTCGTGTCGGCCCAGTCGATCGCGCTCGAGATCGTGCCCATGGGCGCCGACGGGACGACCGACTTGGAGGCCCTGAAGGCGCGCCTCGAAGGGGCCGCGGCGCTCGTCATCCCCCAGCCGAACTTCCTTGGCGGCCTGGAGGACGTGCATGCCTTGACCGCCCTCGCCCGGAACGCCGGACTCATCGCCATAGGGCTCGTGAATCCGATCGCCTGCGCCTTGCTCGCGCCGCCCGGGGAGTGGGGCCCTGGCTGTGACATCGCGGTCGGGGAGGGCCAGCCGCTCGGCGCGCCCTTGTCGTCCGGCGGACCCTACTTCGGCTTCATGGCCTGCCGGCGCGAGCACCTCCGCCAGATGCCGGGGCGCATCGTCGGGCGCACGGTGGACGTTGCGGGCCACGAGGCCTTCACGCTCACCTTGCAGGCGCGCGAACAACACATCCGCCGCTCCAAGGCGACCTCCAATATCTGCACGAACCAGGGGCTGCTCGTGACCGCGGCCACGGTGCACATGGCGCTCTTGGGGCCGGCGGGCCTGCGGCGCGTGGCCCTGGCCTCCCACGCCAATACCGCGGACTTGCGCGCCCGCCTCACCGCCATACCGGGGGTGCGCGCGGCCTTTCCGGCGACACCGTTTTTCCACGAGGTGGCGCTCAGGCTCCCGGTGCCGGTCCCCGAGGTCCTGCGCGCCCTCGAGGCGCAGGGCATCGTCGGCGGCTATGCCCTCGGCGAGTCCTTTCCGGAATTCGGGGACGCCTTGCTCGTGTGCGCCACCGAGACCAAGACCCCGGACGATCTCGCGCGCTACGCCTTGCATTTGGAACGGATCGTGACGAAGCGCCGCCTCGACCCCCCCTGCGCATACAAGGACGACAACCAAAGGAGCCCCTAGACATGGCGAAAATCACCCTGAAAGGCACCCCCTGCACCACCTCCGGCGATCTTCCCAAAGTCGGCGCGAAGGCGCCCGATTTCAAGCTCGTCAACGGTTCGCTCGCGAACGTGGGCCTCGCGGATTTCAAGGGCAAGAAGAAGATCATAAGCATCGTCCCGAGCCTCGACACGCCGGTGTGCGCGACGAGCACGAAGCGTTTCGATGAATATGCGGCCAAGGACAAGAACACGGTCGTGCTGGTGGTGTCCTCCGACCTGCCGTTCGCGCAGGGCCGCTTCTGTACGACCGAGGGCACCTCGCACGTCGTGCCCCTGTCCATGATGCGTGACCGCCATTTCGCGCGCGATTACGGGATCCTGATCCAGGACGGCCCGCTCGCGGGGATAACGGCGCGCGCGGTCGTCGTCCTCGATGCCGACGACAAGGTCGTGCATGCCCAACTGGTTTCGGAGATCGGTCAAGAACCGGACTACGCGGCCGCCATCGCCGCACTCAAGTAAAGACCCGTGCTGATATTCGAGAAAGGTGAGAGCGGGCGCGTAAACGGCGCCCAGATGCCGCGTCCGATGGCCGAGCCCGGCGATATCCCGCCGGCGCTTCTCAGGCGCGCGCCACCCATCCTGCCGGAGGTCTCGGAGCTTCAGGCGGTCCGGCATTACACGCGCCTGAGCCAGCGGAATTTCTCCATCGACACGCACTTCTATCCGCTCGGTTCGTGCACCATGAAGTACAATCCGCGCGCCGCGCACGTCGCGGCGAGCCTTCCAGGGTTCGCGAACCGCCATCCGCTTGCGCCGGAATCGACAGGCCAAGGTTTCCTGGCCTGCCTCTTCGAGCTGCAGGAGATATTGAAGGATGTGACGGGAGATC
>JAKAXT010000049.1 GCA_021816425.1 Pseudomonadota bacterium
TGTCGTCGACCACACATTGATCCGTAGGGCGCCACAGACCTAAGCCTATCGCTCTCCATAAAGCCCCCTCGGGGGCTTTTTGGCCCCCCTAGACTTTCCCCGGCCCTCGGCTATGCCTTATAGACCCACAACAAGAAAGGGGGAGGGATGAAACGTCTATTCACCGTGGTCTGCCTAGCGCTTTCCCTGCAGGGGTGCGCCTCCTATGCTGGGCCCTTCGTCACGAGCGTCTCGAGCGACGGCAACGGCGGTCTGAATGTCCAGAGCTGTATGGTCCGGCTGGAACGCTTCACAAAGAATGTCTCGAACGCCGACTGCACGTCCGAGCATATTCAATTGCGGGCGCGGCATCACAGGGAGGAACGATAAATGTCTGAAGAACCGAAGAAAAAACCAAGCGCCATTATCCGGTATGGTGGGGGTTTTCTCATGGTTACGGTGGCTATCGGAGTCTTAGGCACAATCCTATTGCCATCAAGCTCTAGCGGTGGTTCGGGAGGGGATTTTACGTCAGCTTCGCCAGAGACTCAGCCGACGCCGGCGCAGCCCAGCTACACGCCATTCGATATCAATCACGTCCGGTACTGGGGAAAGACAGTAAGCGGCGTCACCTTCGTAATCTATCGGGTCCGCACGGCGCCTACATTAGTTACGCCGTTTCAGACATTTCGCACGCAAGGGCGGTTTGTTCTCGTGAAGCTTATCGTGGAGAACAACCAAAAGAGCGCGATTACTCTTAGCGATGCGGAGTTTCGACTCGTTTCACCTACTGGGGTACGGTATTCGGCTTCCGGTGACGACATATACCTCCATCACTCGGTGGGTTTTACGCAGCTGAATCCAGGGATTCCGCGCCTTGTACAGACTGCTTTCAATGTGCCTTCTCTTGCCTCCTTGCCATCCCTGACATTCCGCGTCCAAGGGGGCATGACAGGCGAGCAGACAAGCTTGCCGTTGCGCCCCATTCAAGGCGCCAACCCTCCCGCATAAGACCTTTCTTACTTCCAAGGCGCCCTTCGGGGAGCTTTTTTGTGTGCTACAAATATAGTTATAGACTATTGTGGCGAGTATAGTGCCGCGCTATAGTATTTCCCATGAACTCGACATCGAGCCTTGGAGACCGACCCAATGATCAACCAAACATACGTCCCGGCGTCGTGGCCGTCGAATGTCATGAGCAGATTGTCGCGCCCCACGCGGCTCGCACGCTGAAAGCTCGCGAGTTCGCGGTAGCCGATGCCGAGCGCCTTATTGATGCCGTCCTGGCGCATGTGCAGGGTGTCGACGTCATCCTCGCAGAAGATATCCCGAGAACCCCACCCGCGCGCGGCGTCCCGCCCTCGAGGGTCGGCGCCCCCTGATGCCAAGGCAACAACCGCCACGATCACGCCCCGCGCGCCCCTAGAGGATGTAGCGCGCCAGATCCTCGTTGCCGGCGAGCGCCGCGAGATGCCGGTCGACATAGGCGGCGTCCATCGCGACTGTGGCCCCGCTCTTGTCCGGCGCCTCGTAGGAGACGGTCTCCAAGAGCCGTTCCATGAGGGTGTGGAGGCGGCGGGCGCCGATGTTTTCGGTGCGCTCGTTCACCTGAAAGGCGAGCTCGGCGATCCTGCGGATGCCATCGGGACGGAATTCGAGCGTAACGCCTTCGGTCGCGAGCAAGGCCGTGTATTGCTCGGTCAGCGAGCCGTGGGTCTCCTTCAGGATGCGCTCGAAGTCGTCGGCGGTCAGGGCATCGAGCTCCACGCGGATCGGGAGCCGGCCCTGCAATTCCGGAATGAGATCCGACGGGCGGGCGACATGAAAGGCCCCCGAGGCGATGAACAGGATGTGGTCGGTGCGGACCATGCCGTACTTCGTCGACACCGTGGACCCCTCGATGAGCGGCAGGAGATCCCTCTGCACCCCTTCGCGGGAGACCTGCGCCCCCTGGGCCTCCGAGCGCCCGACGATCTTGTCGATCTCGTCGATGAAGACGATGCCATGCTGCTCGACCCGATCCACCGCCCGCGCCTTCATGTCGTCTTCGTTGACGAGGCGCGCCGCCTCCTCCTCGGTCAGGAGCTTCATGGCCTCGCGCACCTTGAGCCGCCGCATCTTGGTCTGCTTGTTGCCGAGATTCTGGAACATCCCCTGGAGTTGACTCGTCATCTCCTCCATGCCGGGGGGCGCGAAGATCTCGATCCCGGAGGGCGCGGCCCGCAGTTCGATCTCGATCTCGGTGTCGTCGAGCTCGCCTTCGCGCAACCGGGCCCGGAAGCGCTGACGCGCGGCCCCGCCGTCGTGTTCGGTGCGCGTGAGGGAATAGGCGCTCTCGCGCGTGGGCGGGATGAGCGCGTCCAGGACCCGCTCCTCGGCGGCGTCTTCGGCCTTGGCGCGGACCCGTTCGACCTCCTGCGAGCGCATCATCTTGACCGCGATCTCCACCAGGTCCCGCACGATCGAATCGACGTCGCGCCCGACATAGCCCACCTCGGTGAACTTGGTGGCCTCGACCTTCAGGAAGGGCGCGTGGGCGAGCCGCGCGAGCCTGCGCGCGATCTCGGTCTTTCCGCAACCGGTCGGACCGATCATGAGGATGTTCTTCGGGGTGATCTCCATGCGCAGGTCCGCGTCCTGCACCTGCGCGCGCCGCCAACGGTTGCGCAGCGCAATGGCCACCGCCCTCTTGGCCGCCCCCTGGCCCACGATGTGGCGGTCGAGCTCCTGTACGATTTCCCGCGGGGTCATCTCCGACATTAGGTCCGTCCCAATTCTTCGATCGTCAGGTTGTGATTCGTGTAGAGACAGATGTCTCCGGCGATATGGAGCGCGCGCTCGACGATGTCGCGCGCCGGAAGCTCGGTGTACGCGAGCAGGGCGCGGGCGGCGGCCTGCGCGTAGGGACCGCCCGAGCCGATGGCGATGAGCCCGTCCTCGGGCTCTATGACGTCCCCGTTGCCGGTCAGGATGAGCGATGTGTCCTTGTCGGCGACCGCGAGCAGCGCCTCCAGACGGCGCAGCAGGCGGTCGGTCCGCCAGTCCTTGGCAAGCTCGACCGCCGAGCGCGTCAGGTGGCCCTGATGCTGCTCGAGCTTGGCCTCGAAGCGCTCGAAGAGCGTGAAGGCGTCGGCGGTCCCGCCTGCGAACCCCGCCACGATCGAATCCCGATAGAGCCTGCGCACCTTGCGCGCATTGGCCTTCATGATGGTATTACCCATCGTGACCTGGCCATCGCCGCCGATCACAACGTGCCCGTTGCGGCGCACCGACAGAATGGTCGTGCCGTGAAATTGATCCAACGTCACCTCCCCCCAAGACCGATACACCCCCATGTGGAGGCGTATCCTGTCAAAGGCAAGAGGCGGTCAGCGATAAAGGAAGCGATTATCCGTGGCCCGGCGGCCTTCATTCTGGCGCCGGCCGCCCCGATCGGGCTCCCACCGGATCACGGCGCGCCGATCGCCGTGCCTGCGCCGTACGAAACGCCTGCGATCCGGCCCGCAGTAGGTGGCCGTGCGCACCATGCGTCGCGTGTCGTCACCATTTCCCATCACAAGTCCTCCCCAAGCACCCATGACTACCGCAGGCACGCTAGCACAAGGGCCGGGCCCGCTTCAACGCACCTTCTTCCGGGATCGCGGATGGGCCGCGTCGTAGACGCGCGCCAGCTGCTGGTAATCGAGATGGGTGTAGATCTGGGTGGTGCTCAGGTGGGCATGCCCGAGGAGCTCCTGCACGGCCCGCAGGTCCTGGCTCGACTGCAGGATATGGCTCGCAAAGGAATGGCGCAGCATATGCGGATGGAGGGGTGTGGCCAGACCTCGGCGACGGGCGAAGAGCGCAAGCCGCTTTTGGATCGCGCGCGCACCGAGCGGTCGCCCGCTTTGCCCCGGGAACAGGGGCCCCAGGGGATCGCCGCCCGGCCGCAGCGGCAGCCAGGTCTTGAGGGCGGCCTCCGCCTCGCGCCCCATCGGCACCAGGCGCTCGCGCCGCCCCTTGCCCGTGACCCGCACCAGCCCCTGGGCGAAATCGAGGTCCGTGAGCCGCAGCCCCACGAGTTCCGACAGGCGCAGGCCGGCCCCATAGAGGAGCTCGACCATGACCATGTCGCGGATCTCGAGCTCGCCCGTGGGGGGCTGGGCGAGCAGCCCCTGAAGGGCATCCACCGTCAGGTCCTGCGGCAGGGACCGGGGGGCGTGCGGCGCCTTGACCCCTCGAAACGGGTTGGCGCGCGAGTCCAGTTCGCGATAGAGGGTCCGCGCCGCCGACAGGGCGCGCGCGATGCTGCGGCCGCTCAAGCCCGCGCGACTCAAGGCCGCGACGAAGCGGCGTGCGACCTCCACGGCCAGACCCTCGGGACCTTCGCAGCCCTGAGACCGCGCAAAACGCGCGAGCGCGTCCAGATCGCGCTCGTAGGCCTCCAGCGTACGGTCGGAATACCGCCGCTCAAAGGCCAGACGATCGAGGCAGCCCGAGATCGCCACGTCCCAGGCGTCAGCCATCAGGCCCGGTCCAGCCGCGCCGCCACGGCGCGCATGACGAGGTCGCCCAGGCGGCCCAGATACATGGTCCCCACCCCCGCCGGGAACCGCTCGCGATCGTGGCTCCCGAAGAGAATGAGCCCGGAACGCACCGGGTCCCGCAAAGGGACGAGCGCCACCGATGCGATCCGCGCCTCATCGGCCCCGAGGAGCCCGCGCACCTCGGCCAGGATCGCCTTGGGTCCGCATAAGGGCCGCTCACGGGACAAAGCGAGGGCGCGGCGCAGCCGGCCGTCGTCCGGCGCCACGAATTCCGGCCGTCCACCCAGGGGACCGCCGTCCACGCCCAGGAGGATGGTCACGGCATCGAGCTTCAACTGGCTGCGCCCAAGGTCGTAGACGCTGCCGAGCACGTCATCCAAAGACGCGGCGTCGATCAGGGCGACCGCAAGCCTATGCAGCTTCTCGGCAAGCGCCTCGTTTTCCCGCGCCGCGGCGAGGAAGCCCTGGCGCTCACGATCCTTGGCGGCGAGACGGTCGCGCAACACGGCGGCCTGGCGCTCCAGAAGCGAGACCGCCTGTCCGCGACCCTTGTGCGGGATACGCAGGACCTCCAGGACGTCCTCGTGGCGCTCGAAATAATCGGGATTATCGCGCAGGTAGCGCGCCACGCCCTCTTCCCACGACAGCTCTTCGCTCGACTGTTTCACGACCTCACCCCTGCTCGCTCAACCACCCCTCATACACGCGCTCGGCCGGACCGCGCATCCAGACGGGCCCCGCGCCATCGTAGCGGACGGCGAGCCTCCCCCCCCGCAAGCGGACCTCGACGTCATCGTCCAGGAAGCCCCGCTCACGCCCGGCCACCACCGCCGCGCAGGCCCCCGAGCCGCAGGCGAGGGTCTCGCCCGCGCCGCGCTCGTGGACGCGCAACCGTATGGTGCGCCGATCGAGGATCTGCATAAAGCCCACGTTCACGCCCTCCGGAAAGCGGCCGTGACGCTCGATCAGGGGCCCGAGGGTGGCCACCGGGGCGCGCTCGACGTCCTCCACCACCAGCACGGCATGGGGATTGCCGAGGGACAACACGCTCACTTCCACGATCCGCCCGCCCACGTCGAGGGCGTACAGGCGCTGCTCACGCTCGGCCAGGAACGGCACGACCGCCGGATCCCAGCGCGGAAGACCCATATTGACGACCACGTCCCCGTCATCCTGGAGGGTGAGCGTGATGATGCCGCCTGCCGTGCGCACCGTGAGGGTCTCCTTTGCGGAGAGACCCTCGTCACGCACATAGCGCGCGAAGCATCGCGCCCCATTCCCGCACTGCTGCACCTCGCCGCCATCGGCGTTGAATATACGATACCCGAAATCGACGCCGGCCTCGCTCGCCGGCAGGACCACCAGAACCTGGTCACAACCGACCCCGAAATGGCGGTCGGCGATATGGCGGATGCGTTCGGGCGTGAGGTCGGGGTTGCCGGTCACGGCGTCCAGGACGACGAAGTCGTTGCCCAGGCCATGCATCTTCACGAAGCGCTGCCCGCCGGCTGCGTCTTTCATCATCACAGCCCCCCGCGCACCACGCGCTCGCCGCGCATGAGGTCATCGTAGGTCTCGCGCTCGCGCACGACATGAAAACGCGCGCCATCGACCAGAACCTCGGCCGGCCGCGGGCGGGCGTTGTACTGGCTGCCCATGGCGGAGCCGTAGGCGCCGGCGTCGGCGATCGCCAGGACGTCGCCCGGCTCTATCGCCAAAGACCGGCCCCGCCCGAAGACGTCGGCGCTTTCGCACACAGGCCCCACGACATCATATTCCCGCACGGGGCCCGGACGCCTGCGCGCGGGGATCACGTTTTGCCAGGCCCCGTAGAGCGCCGGGCGGATCAGGTCGTTCATGCCGGCATCGACGATGGCGAAACGCTTGCCGTCGGCGTCCTTGATGTACTCGACGCGGGTCGCAAGCAGGCCCGCGGCGCCCACCAGCGCGCGCCCGGGCTCCAGAATGAGTTCGCTATCCTCGAGCCCGTACGACGAAAGCCGGTCCAAGACCAGGGCCACATAGGCCCCGATCGTGGGCGGGCGCTCGTCCCGGTAACGGATCCCGAGCCCCCCGCCCACGTCGACATGGGCCAGCGCAAGCCCGGCACGGCGCAGGCGCACGATCTCCGGCAACACACGGTCCAGGGCATCGGCAAAAGGCCTCAAGTCGGTCAGCTGCGATCCGATGTGGCAATCCATGCCGATGAAGGCCAGGTGGGGGTAGTCGCGCGCGCGGGCGTAGCAGGCCATGGCCTCGGGAAGCGCTATCCCGAACTTGTTTTCCTTCAGGCCCGTGGCGATATAGGGGTGGGTCTTGGCATCGACGTCCGGATTCACCCGCAGGGAAACCGGCGCCCGCACCCCGAGCGCCCCCGCCACCTGGTCGAGCCGGGCGAGTTCGGCCATCGACTCGACGTTGAAGCAGCGAATGCCGACCTCGAGGGCGCGGCGCATCTCGGCCTCGGTCTTGCCGACCCCCGAGAACACGGTGCGCGCCGGGTCGCCGCCGGCCGCCAATACCCGCTCGAGCTCCCCCTGCGAGACGATGTCGAAGCCCGCCCCGAGGTCCGCCAGGGTCGCGAGCAGGGCCAGATTGCCATTGGCCTTCACGGCATAGCAGACGAGGCTCGGCTGATCCCCGAGGGCCTCGACGAACGCCCGGTAGGCTTCGACCAGGGTCCGGCGGCTGTAGACGTAGCAGGGAGATCCGACCGCGTCGACGATCTCGGCGAGCGCCACGCCTTCGACGAAGAGCCGATCGTCCCGATAATCGAAGGCGCTCACGGGCGCGCCCCCCCGGCATGATGCGCGGCATGGGGCGACGCGGGCTTGGGAGGGGGCAGGTAGAGGGGGCCTTGCTTGCCGCACGCAGAAAGCGCCAGGATCGCCGCGAAGGCGACGCCGCGCGCCACTACGAGAGCTGTAACACCACGTGTTGCATCGTCCATTCGCACGTCATATCCGCAAGAGTGAGAACACTGGAACAGGGGAAGGCGCCGGGCTCCCCGCCGCCTGCCATCCACTTGCGCACGAGCGCCACGGCCGGCGTGCATAAAGCCGAGAGGCCATCCTCGCAGGCCACGAGGGCGGCTTTGCGCACGAGCGGCTCGCCGCCCCGTTCGCCGCGCAGCACGACGCGCAGCCCAAATGCGGCCTTGCCGAACCGCCGCAGACCCTTCTGCACGGCGTGCAGGCTCTTGGCGTAGCGCGCCGGGTCGGCGATCACGCCCAGCCGGTTCAGGGACCCGAGCCAGGCGTGCGCGCGGTTCAGGACCGCAAGCTCGAGCCCGGTGCGATACGTGACCCCGGCGCCGTAGCGCTTGCCCAGGATCTCGATCTCGGGGGCGTCGGTCACATACAGGCGGTGGCGTCCGAACGGCTCCGGGAGGGCCACGGTCCGGCCCTTCGTGTATCCCGGCACCTCGTGCCACGCGCCCCCCTCGTAGAGGCGCGCGCGCCGCTTTTGCGCGGCGAGCAGCGCCCGCACGCTCGCAAGGCCCCGCGGATTGCGATTACCGGACAGCATCGCGACCTCGATCTCGGCGATGGCATCGAAGCCGGGGGCGATGGCGGCGGCCAGCACCGAGGAAAAGGCAAGGCCCGATCCGGCTCCCGACACGACCGACACCCCGCCCTCGATGGCGCGCCCCGAAAGGCCCTCGATGCCCAGTATATAGGAGGTCTCGTCGGCCATGTCGACATAATGGACGCCGCGCCGCGCGCAACGCTCGGCCACCACATAATCGTGGGGCCGAAACGGGCCGCAGGTGTTCACGACGGCGAAGACGCCGTCCAGGGCGCCGTTCAGCGAGGCCTGGCGCTCGATGTCGACCGCCACGAAGGGGATGCCAAGCGCGGCGGACACCGCCTGGCCGCGGACCGCGTCACGACCGCCTATGACGCACTCGGCGTCCGGCTCCTGCATGAGAATCTCGGCGATCCGGCGCCCGCAGGTGCCATAGCCGCCAAGTATAAGGATCTTTTTCGTCATGGTACCAAAGAATAGAGGGTAAGGTGCGCCCGACTCAAGGGCGCGGGCCGGCGGGCCCCGGGAAGATTCCAGGGGGCCTTCCCCGGCGCGGGGCCCTTCGCCGTCTGGCCGTTTGGCGTCAGGCCCGCTACCATGCGCCAGGTGCGACCGCCATGATCCACGCCCCACCCGCCACAAGGGAGAGGCGGGAGACGAACGGTGCGCCATGGACGACGAAGGAACCGCTGATGCTCAATGACAACGACTACGACATGCGCGTGCGGGCAACGCTCGAACGCATCGAACAGGCCATCGAGACCCGCGCCCCGGATATCGAATTCGAGACCGAAGGCGAGATCCTCACGCTCGAATTCCCGGATGGCTCGCACATCGTGATCAACAAACAGCGGCCGCTGAAGCAGATCTGGCTCGCGGCCCGCGCCGGCGGCTTCCACTACGATTACGATGCCACCGCCGATCGCTGGGTGCGCAAGGACGGCCACGAGCTCCTCGCCGACCTCGAGACCTTCGCCGGCCAGCAGCTCAAAAAGCCGGTGCGCCTCCGCTAGCTCACTCCCACGTCTCCCCGAGGTGGTGGGTGAATACCCCCCGCTCCTCGCACTTCGGGCAGGCGACGGACGCCGCGTCGTCGGGAAGCAGCACGATGTCGTCGTGGTAGCAGAGACTGCAGCGCGCAAGCCCGCCCTCATCGACCCAGGCGCTGCCGACCGAACGGCAGTTGTCGCACCGAAACAGCCGCAGGACCGGCCAGGGCCTGCGCCCACGCCCGACGCCGAGATCCCGCTCCTCGTAACGGCACGCGCGACACGCGAAATCCACCTTGTGTCCCATGGCCTACTCCGGAAAGATCAAGGCCGCGATCTCGCGGTAATGCTTGACGTAGTGCATCACAAGTCCGCCGCGGACATTGTCCGGCAGTTCCTCGAAGTCATTGCGATTGGCCTCCGGGATGATGATCTCGGGGATCTTCACGCGGCGCGCCGCGATGATCTTCTCGCGTATGCCGCCCACCGGCAGGACGTAGCCCGTGAGCGTAAGCTCCCCTGTCATCGCAAGCGGCCGGACGATGCGCTTGCCACGGGCAAGCGACAGGAGCGCGCTTGCGATCGTGACACCGGCGCTCGGGCCGTCCTTGGGGATGGCGCCGGCCGGCACATGCAGATGCAAGGACGCCTTGTCGAAGAAGTCCCCGGGGCAACCGTACTGTTTGCAGTGCGAGGAGATGTAGCTGTAGGCGATCTCCGCCGATTCGCGCATCACCTCGCCCAACTGCCCCGTGATCTTGATCCCGCGGTTGGCGCGGTGCACGCGCGTCACCTCGATGTCGAGGATGGCGCCGCCCATCGGGGTCCAGGCAAGCCCGGTCACGACGCCCACGCCACGCAGCGGCTTGATCGGCTGGAAGACCGGCCGGTCGAGATATTCGGCGAGGTTGCGGGCGCTCACCTTGATCGGCGGCTCCTTGCCGTTGATCATGGCGACCACCGCCTTGCGCGCGATCGAGCCCAGCTTCTTCTCGAGACTGCGGACGCCGGCCTCGCGCGCGTAACCCTCGATGATCTCGCGTATGGCCTGGTCCTCGATGCGCAGCTGTCCGCGCTTCAGGCCCACCTTGCCCATCTGTTTGGGCAGGAGATGGTGCTTCGCGATCGCCATCTTCTCGCTCGTGATGTAGCCGGCGAGCCGTATGACCTCCATGCGATCGAGCAACGGCCGCGGTATGGTGTCGAGCTGGTTGGCCGTGCAGATGAAGAGCACCTTGGAGAGATCGAAGCGCAGATCGAGGTAATGGTCCAGGAAATCCACGTTCTGTTCCGGATCCAGAACCTCGAGCAGCGCCGAGGCCGGATTCCCCTGGTACGAGGAACCGACCTTGTCGATCTCGTCTAGCATGATGATCGGATTGGCCACCCCGACCTCGCGGATCGCCTGTATGAACTTGCCCGGCATCGCCCCGATATAGGTCCGACGGTGGCCCTTGATCTCGGCCTCGTCGCGCATGCCCCCCACCGAGAACCGGTAGAAGCTCCGTCCGAGCGAGGCTGCGATGGAACGGCCTATGGAGGTCTTGCCCACCCCAGGAGGCCCCACGAGCAGGAGGATGGAGCCCGCCACCTCGCCCTTCATGGCGCCGACGGCCAGGAACTCGATGATCCGGTCCTTCACATCGTCGAGACCGTCATGGTCGCGATCCAGGATCTCGCGGGCCTGCTTCAGATCGATCTTGTCGGCCGAATAGCGGCCCCACGGCAGCATCGTCAGCCACTCGAGGTAGTTGCGCGTGACCGCGTATTCGGGCGAGCCCATCTCGAGCACCGCCATCTTTTGCAGCTCTTCCTCGATGCGCTTTTGCGCGGCGTCCGGAAGGACGAGGGTCGTGAGCCGCCCGCGGAACATCTCGATCTCGGCGGTGCGGTCGTCCTTGGCGATGCCGAGCTCCTTCTGGATGGCCTTCAGCTGCTCGCGCAGAAAGAACTGGCGCTGCTGTTCGTTGATCTTCTCTTCGACGCGCTCGCTGATGCGCGCCTGGATCTTGGCGAGATCGAGCTCCTTTCGGAGGAGAAAGAGCACTTTCTCGAGCCGCGGCTCGAGCTCGACCGCACGCAGGACGTCTTGCAGCTCTTCCTTGTTCGCGGTGGTGAGGCTCGCCGCGAAGTCCGCGAGCCGCGAGGGCTGGTCGGGCCCAAAGCGCGTCAGGAAGAACTTGAGCTCCTCCCCGTACAGGGGATTCAGCGGCAAGAGCTCCTTGATGGTATTGATGATCGCCACCGAGTAGGCCTTGATGTCGGCCCCCAGGGCGGTCTCGGGCTCCGGAAAGTAGCGCGCCCGCACGGCGAACGGGCGTTCGTCGGAGACCCATTTGTCGATGCGAAACCGCTGCAGGCCCTCCACGAAGACCTGGAGCTTGTCCTCGTTCTGCGCGACTTTATGGATGCGGCAGACGGTGCCCATATCGTAGAAATCGCCGCTTGCGACGTCCGTCGCCTGATCCTTGCGGATCAGGACCAGTCCCACGACCTGGTGCGGATTCTCGGTCGCAGTGGTGATCGTGGAAAGCCAGGGCTCGCGATCGAGCACCAAGGGGATGGCCTGGGCCGGAAAAAACGGGCGATTGGTTATGGGCACGATCGCGAGGGTGGTGGGCAGTACATCGCCGGCCCGCGCCAGGATCCCGCCTGACGCGGGCGTCGATTCGGAGTCGCTCATGGTCATCGATTATCGTTCGCCGTTTCTTGAGGGGCTCGTCCCTTTTATGGGGCCGCCCAGGCTCGGTTCAAGGTCCGGCCATTGTGCCAGAACGCGCCGCCGGCCGTACGCGGCCGGGTCGCGCGAGGCGGGACGGTCTCTGGCCAAGACCCGGGGCACGGACTTATGATACTCCTCAAAGGCCGTCTCGACCGGACATGGAGGCCGCCCGCAATGAAAGCCTTCCCTGTACTTGCAAGCCTTCTCCTGCTCGCCGGATGCGCGACGCCCGCTCCGCGGGCCCTGCGCGCGCCCGACATCGCGCCCGTCGGCGTTGCGGCGGCGCGCGCCCACACGGCGCCGCTTGGGGTACGGGTACGCTGGGGTGGCGTCATAAGCAAGGTGATCAATAGCCCGCACGCCACGTGGGTGCAGGTCGTGAGCCGGCCCTTACGCCACGATGGCCGGCCGCGCCGCGCGCGCTTTAGCGGCGGCCGGTTTCTGGCGCGGGTTCCAGGCTTCCTCGACCCCGCCATCTACGCGGTCGGCCGCAAGATTACCGTGCTCGGCATCTTCTCCGGCTACCAGAAAGACCCCATCGGGAGCTATCTGTACGACTTTCCGGTCGTGCGGACGACCGCCGTCCACCTCTGGCGCCCGCGCCCACGATACTCGCGCTATTACTATGCGAACCCCTGGCCCTGGGGATGGGGCATAGGCTTTGGCCCGGATTGGGGCTGGGGCTGGCACGAGGATGACGAAGGCCCGGGCTACTGGCCGTAAGGAGACCTCAAGGAGGGCAGATCCATGACGCAGACGATGAGGACCCGGGCGATACGTGCCTCCACCACCCTTCTCGCGCTGGGCCTCGCCGGTTGTGCCGCGCATCCGCGGCCCGAGGCCGCCCACATCGACCGCCACATGGGTCTGCACGCGGTCCTCGCCCACCCCCGGCGCACGCGCGGGGCGCGGGTGCGCTGGGGCGGCGTCGTGGTGCAGGACAACGTGGGGCCCCAGCACAGCACCCTCACCATCCTCGCCTATCCCTTGAGCGCCGATGGGCGTCCACGGCTTCGGGCCATGCCCGAAGGCCGCTTCCAGGCGGTCGCCCCCGGCTATCTGGATCCCATGCTCTTTGCGCGCGGCCGGCTCGTGACCATCGTGGGGACCGTGATCGGCACCCGCCCGGGGCTGATCGGCCAGGCCCGTTACGTCTACCCGTGGGTACAGTTGCTCGCAAGCCACGTCTGGCACGTCTATCGCCCGCCACGCGGGCATTGGAACTTCGGCTTCGGGATCGGGATCGGCCTCTAGTTCAGGACTTGGGGGCGAGGACCTGCACGAGACTTGCACACTCCTGGGCGCGACGACGCGCGGTGTCGATGTCGGAGGCCACGGCGAGCGCCACCCCCATGCGCCGCCGCACGAAGCTCTCGGGCTTGCCGAAGAGCCGCAGCTTGGTGCCCGGCACCCGCAGCGCCTGATCCACGCCGCCGAAGCGGACCCCGACCGTGTCCTGGTTGCCGTAGATGACCGCGCTTGCCCCGGAACGCATCAACTCGGTCGAGACCGGGAGACCCAGGATGGCCCGCACGTGCAGTTCGAACTCGCTTTGATATTGGCTCGCGAGAGTCACAAGCCCGGTGTCGTGGGGCCGGGGGCTCACCTCCGAAAACCAGACCTGGTCTTCGTTCACGAAGAACTCGCAGCCGAACAGGCCGCGTCCGCCGAGCGCCCCCGTCACTTTCTCCGCCATCTCGCGCGCCCGATACAACGCCTTCTCGCTCATGGGTTGCGGCTGCCAGCTCTCGACATAGTCGCCGCGCTCCTGGCGATGCCCGATCGGCTCGCAGAAATGGGTCTCGATCACGCCCCCGGGACCGGCGGTGCGTACGGTGAGCAAGGTGATCTCGTACTGGAACTCGATGAAGGCCTCGACGATGACGCGCGCCATCTTCACGCGGCTCTTTTTCTGGGCCTCGTGCCACGCGGCCACGAGCTCGGCCTCGTTGGCGGCCACCGACTGCCCCTTCCCGGACGACGACATGACCGGCTTCACCACGCAAGGGAAGCCCACCATGGCGGCGGCCCCCTGCAATTCCTCGAGGCTGCCGGCAAAGGCGTAGCGCGAGGTCGGGATCCTGAGCTCCTCGGCGGCCAGCCGACGGATGCCCTCGCGATTCATGGTGAGAAACGTCCCGCGGGCGGTGGGGATGACCTCGGCCAGGCCCTCGTTTTCGATCTCCATCAGGGTCTCGGTGGCGATCGCCTCGAGCTCCGGGACCACGAAATCCGGCCGCTCGCGCGTAATGACGTCACGCACCGCCTTGGGGTCGCGCATGTCGATCACATAGGAGCGGTGGGCCACCTGATGGGCCGGGGCATCCTTGTAGCGGTCGACCGCGATGACCTCCACGCCGAGCCGCTGGGCCTCGATGGCGACCTCTTTACCCAGTTCGCCGCTGCCGAGCAAAAGCAGACGCATGGCATCGCGTGTCAAAGGGGTGCCCAAAACTGTCATGACGAGAACTCCGAAGCGGCGGTGGGGAGGTTGCCGCGCATCATACCCTCGGCCCCCGGCCTGTCAATTCTTGATATTCCGGGGAGAACCGTGGGGATGGATCGGAAATCCCCGGCCTCAGTCCTCGATCGCAAGCACGTCGGGGACCGCGGGGGCGCGCGACGGGTCTGGCGTCGAAGGCGCGGGGGCGCGTCGAAGGCGCGGCCCCAGAGCGAGCGCCGCGCCCGCGAGCACGGCGACCTCGAGGAAGGCGACCCGGGGACCGAGACCGTCCGCGATCCAGCCGGCAAGAGGGGCCGCGACCGGGGCGCCCCCCAGGGCGCACGCGATCAGGAGCGCAAGCAGCCGACCGCGCAGCGCGGGCTCCACCGACGACTGGATCAGGCTGTTGGCGGAGGTCGTGAAGACCTGGATGGCGAAACCCAGGACAGGGAGCAGGCATGCGAACACCACGAACCCGGGCGCCAGGGCGACCGCGACCGCGGTCACGGCGAGCACGCCTGCCGCCTCCTGCAGGATCAGAAACCGCGGCGAGCGCGACGCGGCGAACAAGGCGCCACCCACGGCGCCCCCCGCCATGAGCGATGTGAGCAGGCCATAGCGCGCCGCGCCGGCATGGAAGACCCGTACGGTCATGGCCGATATCAGGATCGGGAAGGCGACACCCGCCGCCCCGATCAAAAAGAACATCGCGAGGGCGGCCTTGATCTCGGGATGCGCGGCGACATAGCGCAAGCCCTCCGCGAAGGCGCGCGGGGCCGCCACGAGGCGCGGGGGCTTGCGGACGGGCGAACGTCGCAGCCGGCGTAAGGCCGCAAGCACCGCCCCGAAGGAGGCGGCGTTGATCAGGAAGACGGGGCCCGTGCCGAGCGAGCCGATCAATATCCCGCCTAGCGCCGGACCGCAGGCGCGGGCCACGTTGAAGGACAAGGAATTGAGTGCGACGGCGTTGGCGAGATCATGCGACGGCACGAGATCCGACACGAAGGCCCCGCGGGCCGGCGAATCGAAGGCGGTGACGATCCCGAGCAAGAGCGCCAGAAGGTAGGCCTCCCACAGGCGGATCGCGCCCGTGAGGACGAGGGCCGCAAGCGCGAGGGCCAGGACCGCCATGATCGACTGGGTGGCGATCAGGAGCCGACGGCGGTCGAGGCGGTCGGCGGCATGGCCGATCAGCGGCAAGAGCAGGATCTGGGGCGCGAACTGCAGGGCCGTGACCAGGCCCAAGGCCACGGCGCTATGCGCGGTGAGCCGCGTGAGCACGAGCCAGTCTTGGGCCGTGCGCTGCATCCAGGTGCCGAGATTCGAGACCAGGGCGGCTGCCGCCCAGAGCCGGTAGTCCGGCGTTGCGAGCGCGCGGAAGGTCGTGCGCGGAGGTGCGCTTGCGGCGCTCACACCGTGCGCTGGGCGAGCAGCGCCACCACGTCGGCGACCGTCGCGGTCTCGCCCAAGCGCGGGAAGATGCGCTGGATGGAGTGGTCGTGCGACTCGATGGCGAAATCCGTCATGGCATCACAGGCAAGCGTCACGTTGAATCCGAGCTCATAGGCCGCGCGCGCCGTAGATTCGACACCGATGCTGGTCGCGATACCCGCGATCACGACCTGCGTCACCTTGCGCGCGCGCAGCGTGTCCCGAAGCCCCGTGTCGGTGAACGCGCCCCAGCTGCGCTTCACGACGCGGATGTCCGAGGCCTCGGCGTGGAGCTCCGGTACGAGTTCGGCCCAATCGGCCGGACGGTCGGCGGTCGCGGGGCGCCGCTCGACGCGCCCGGGCGCCCTGCCATCCACGGTCACGAGGACCACCGGCAGGGCGTGATGCCGGAAGGTCGCCGCCAACTCCGCGGCCTTCGCCACGACCGCGTTCGTGGGGTGCGCCATGGGTTGGCTTACGATCCCCTTTTGCAGATCGACCACGATCAGGGCCGCATCGGTGTCGAGCATGGTTGCCGTCATTCCTCTGTCCCTCCCTTACGAAAGTCCCGGGCCCGTCGTTTCGATAGCCGATCCGACGGACCCCGCACCGTATCCGGGTCGCGCGCCCCGAAGCCGCCGCCTCCACGCACGGCGGCAGACGCGATGGACGGCGGTCCCCCGTTCCTTTCAGGTCTTTCGCTCGCGCGTATGCTTACTATAATAACGCGTAGAGGATCGTGTTGGGAGGTAATCGTGACGCCGTCTCTCTACCAGTTTTTTCATCGCCATATACAACAGGGCTTCAGGCGCGCGGGGATCGGGGAG
>JAKAXT010000144.1 GCA_021816425.1 Pseudomonadota bacterium
GGCCGGCAGATAGGTCGTCACCACGGCAATCATGCCGGCCACGAATTGATTGCGGGCGATCGTGGAGATCAGCAGGCCCATGCCAAGCGTCGTGAGCAGGAAGAGGGCGGCGGCGGCAAACAGTAGCCACAAGGACCCGACGAACGGCACCGAGAATACGGCGATGGCCATCACCACCGTCAGGATCATCCCGCCCATCCCGAGGAAAAAGTAGGGGACGACCTTGCCGACGAGGATTTCCGGGATGGTCGCCGGTGACGCCATCAGCGCCTCCATGGTGCCTCTTTCCCATTCGCGCGCGACGACCAGCGCCGTGAGCAGCGCGCCGATCAGCGTCATGATGAGGGCGATCAGCCCAGGGACCAGATAGTCATGGCTGCGCAAAGCGGGATTGAACCATACGCGGCTGCGGACATCGACGGGGACGGTAAGCGGTTGCCCGCGCCCCCGGGCTTGCGCTGCGAGCCATGAGGCCCAGATACCCTGGACATAGCCTTCGATGATGCGGGCGTTGTTGGCGTTCACGCCGTCGACTATGACGCCGATCGGCGCTGGCCCGCCGCGCAGGACCCGGCGCGTGAAGTCCGAGCGCAGCCACACGATCGCGTCGACATCGCGGCGCATGAGGGCTCGGCGCGCGTCGCGCAAGTCTGGATAGCCGTAGGCCTTGAAGTACGGCGATTGCCAGAAGCCGGAGAAAAACCCGCTGGTCTGCGCGGACGGACGTTCCGCAACCAGCGCGATCGGCACATGGCGGGCATCGAGAGACACGCCATACCCGAAAAGCAGCAACAGCACCAAGGGCATGACGAAGGCAATGGCGATGGAGGAAGGGTCGCGCACGATCTGCAAGGCCTCCTTGCGAATGAGCCCACGCAGCCGCTGCGCGTTCATGAGACCTGCCTCATGTGCGCCTCATGCGCCTCGATCAGCGCCACAAAGGCGTCATCCATGCTGGGATCAGGGTTGTCGGCGGTTCTGGCCCTGGCGCGGATTTGCGCGGGTGTGCCGGCGGCGAGAATACTGCCGAGCGACATCAAAACGAGCTCATCGCAGTATTCCGCCTCCTCCATGAAGTGGGTCGTGACCATGATCGTGACCCCGTCCCGGGCAAGGGCGTCGATGCGCCTCCAGAATTCGCGGCGCGCCAGCGGATCGACGCCCGATGTCGGCTCGTCGAGAAAGAGGACCTTGGGTTCGTGGATGAGCGCGCACGACAGGGCCAGATGTTGCTTGAAGCCCAGCGCGAGGTCGGCGGCGTTGGTATTCCAGAACGGGCCAAGCCCGAACGCCTCCGCTGCCCAACGCAGCCGCCGTGCCCGTTGTGCCCCGGTCAATCCATAGGCGGACGAAAAGAAGGCCAGATTCTGCGCGACGCTAAGATCGCCGTAGAGTGAAAATTTCTGTGACATGTAACCGATGCGCGCGCGGGCCGCCCCCGGCGCGGCGCGCACGTCGATGCCGGCTATGGCGAGCGTGCCTGACGAGGGCGGCAGCAGGCCGCAGAGCATGCGGAACGTCGTGGTCTTGCCCGCCCCATTGGCGCCCAGCAGGCCAAAGATGTGGCCCCGCTCGACCTTAAAACTGATGCCACGGACCGCCTCGAAGGCGCCGAAGGTGCGGCGCAGCTCATGGGCCTCGATCATGGCCCCGGACGGGGGGAGGCGCGCCGGGGCGGGCGACAGGGTGGCTTGCGCCACCGGGGCGGGTGATGGCGATGCGGCCTCCCGCAGGCGCTCGACAAAGGCATCCTCGAAGCGCGGCGCGACCGGCGTGAACGTGATACCCGGGAGCACGGGCGGCGCGGTGCCCGTGCGCGTTACCACGCGCACCCCGTCGCGTTGGACGACCGTATCGAGAATGGCCGGGTCGCGGGCCACAATGGCTTCGACCGCGCGCCCCGACAGGCCCGGGGCCGTGGCAAAAAAGCCGCGGCCGGCCATGCTTGCCCGGAAGCCCCCCGGCGGACCCTGGGCTAGCAGGCGTCCCTTGTGGACGAGAAGGACATGCGCGCAGCGTTCGGCTTCGTCGAGATAGGCGGTGCTGATCAGGATGCCGGTGTCACCGCGCGCGACGAGCCCACCCACGATCGACCACAGCTCCCGCCGCGAAATCGGGTCCACCCCCACGGTCGGTTCATCGAGCAGCAGCAGGCGCGGCGGATGGACCAGCGTACAGGCCAGACCCAGCTTTTGCTTCATGCCGCCTGACAGATCCATGGCAAGCCGCCGCCCGAACGGTCCAAGGCCCGTCAGGCGCAAAAGCTCGCCGTAGCGGGCATGGCGCGCGGCGCGCGCTATGCCATGGAGATCGGCATAGATGTCGAGGTTTTCCTGTACCGTCAGGTCTTCGTAGAGGCCGAAGCGCTGCGGCATGTAGCCTACCGATTGCTGGATGTGGGCGGATGCGCCGCGGCTGTCGAAGCCCAGGACCATCACCCGCCCCTCGTCCGGCAAAAGCAGGCCGGCGCACAGGCGCATCAGTGTGGTCTTGCCGGCGCCGTCTGGTCCGAGGAGGCCCGTGATCGCCCCGGCGTTTACGGTAAAGCCGACATCGGCGATGGCGTCGACGCGCGTGCCTTGCGTGCGGAAGGATTTATGGACACCCTCCAGCGCCAGCAGTGGCGTGGGCGCGGCCACGGTCAGCGTCCGCAGGGCCGGGCGTAGGCCCCGGTCCGCCGCTTCCCCTGGGGGATCAGGACGGTGACGGGCATGCCTAGACGCAGTGCACCGGTGGGATTGCAGGCGTAGACGCGCACGCTGTAGACAAGCTCCGTGCGCAGTTCCGTCGTTTGGACGGTCTTGGGCGTGAACTCCGCGGCGGGCGATACATAGCCGACCCAGCCGGCGAACCGGCGGCCTGGAAGGTCCTTGTTCTCTATGTAAGCGCGCATGCCGGGCTCGATGCGCGCCAAATCGGTCTCCGGCACATAGGCGCGCGCCCACACCGGATTGGTGAGTGCGATCGTGAATACCGGCGTGGCCGAGCTTGCCATATCGCCGGCCTCGAGGATGCGGTCCTCGATGATGCCGTTGGCGGGGGCGTAGAGACGGGTATCGGCAAGCGCCCGGCGCGCCAACGCCAAAGCCCCTCGATCCGCTTCAAGGGCGGCGCGCGCCGCCGCGATGTCTTCCTTGCGCGGACCCTTGACCGCCAGAATCCAGGCCTCGCGGTCGGCCGTCAAAGCCGCCGCGGTCGCATCCATCGTCCGCCGCGCGTTGTCCACCGCCTCCCGCGACACGTAATGCTCGCGGTAGAGGATGGCCATGCGCCGATAGTTCAGCATGGCGTTATGCCATTCGGCGCGGGCCCCCGCCACGCGTGCCGCCGCCGCGGCGATCTCCTGTGGACGGCTGCCGGCGGTAAGTCTCGCGAGAACCTGCGCCTGCTCGCGGACCTGCCCGGTCGCGTGTTCGACGGCATCGGCAAACCGCGCCGCCTCCATCTGCGCCACGAGCGTGCCTCGGTGCACGGCGGCCCCCTCCTGTACATCGAGGCGCTCAATGCGTCCGGTATCATTGAAGGCGAGATGTACCTCGCGAATGTCGATGTTGCCGTATATGCGCAGGGGGCGCGCGCCATCCCGGCCACGGCCCATCACGAAAAACACACCGAGGCCGAAGAGGGCGGTCACGCCGAGGGCGATTGCTACCATGGTCATGCGCTTCATGCGATGTCTCGCGGGACGTTCACCTATGCGGCCCGATGCCATGCAGCCTAACCGCGCGCCTGGGGCCGCGGATCAGCATGGCATTGATGGCTGCGACATCGGCGGGTGTCAGTATGCCCGCCGCCCCCTTGAGTGCCACGCGCGCCACGATCTGGTCGTAAAGCGCCAGATTGTAGCTGCGCTGCGCTGCCGCATACTGCGTGGCGG
>JAKAXT010000050.1 GCA_021816425.1 Pseudomonadota bacterium
CGATCTGGAGGTGGTGGCATTGGAGCCGCAGGCCATGGCCCGTCTGCCGGTGGATGTGTTGGCCGATGCGCTGCGCCCGGCCGGCTACTATAACGTGAAGGAGCGCAGGCTTCGGGCCTTGTGCCAGTGGGTGGTCGATCGAGGGGGGATGGAGGCGCTCCATGGCCTGGAGACGCAGGCGTTGCGGGCGGCGCTTCTCTGTGTCCACGGTGTGGGGCCGGAGACCGCCGACGACATCGTCCTCTACGCGTTCGGACGCCCCGTCTTCGTCATCGACGCCTATACCCGTCGACTCTTCGCGCGGCTTGGTTATGCGCAGGGCGAGGAGACCTACGAAGACTTGAGGATGCGCTTTGAGCGCGCCTTGCCGCGGGACGCGGCCCTCTATAATGAATACCACGCGCTCATTGTGGAGCATGCGAAGACGACCTGCCGCACGAAGCCCGTTTGCGACGCTTGTGTGTTGCAGGCAAGCTGTCGCGCGAGGCTGTCGTGCGGGCGCCCGGCCGGAAGGCGGCGCTATCTTGATCGCAAGCGAGTGAAGGAGACGTAATGGTGGGGAGACGGGCAATGGCGGTCGTGGCGGGGGCCATGCTCCTGGGGGGCTGCGCGACTACCGGGATGCGCCCGGCGCATGGTTCGGATGACCCCTTCAAGCCCGTCAACAGGAAAATTTTCGTATTCAACCAGCGCCTGGACCGCGTCCTGCTGAAGCCGACCGCCCAGGCCTATGTGGGCCTCACGCCACTGCCCTTGCGGCGCGGCGTAAGCGACTTCTTTTCCAATCTGGACGACATAAAAGTCATCGTTAATGAATCTTTGCAAGGCCGTGTCCGTCCGGCGCTTTTTGAGACGGCGCGCTTCGTGGTCAACTCCACTCTGGGTCTTCTCGGGCTGATCGATGTCGCGACCCCCATGGGCTTGCGGGGCCGGAGCGCGGGCTTCGGCGAGACCTTGGGGGTGTGGGGTGTGCGCAGCGGGCCCTACATCGTCCTGCCGCTCTTTGGGCCGAGCGATGTGCGCGATGCCATCGGGCTTGGTATCGACAGTTTCGCGAACCCGCCCACGTATTTGAGCGACCCGTCGGCGATGTGGGGCACCTTCGCGGGTCAGCTCGTCGATACGCGGTCGCATTACCTCCATCAGGGGCTCCTTATGCGGCTCGCCTCCGGGGGTCATGAATACAGCTTCGTCCGGGATGCGTTCTGGCAAAAGCGGCGGGCGCTTATGAAAGCGCGTCGCAGCGGACAATAGGATTCCTTTTCTTGTCTCATCCAGGTAAAATCCCGGGCTTTCTGCGCCTTAAAGGCGTTTCATTGGGGGTATTATGGTAACGATACGCTTGGCCCGTCGTGGCGCGAACAAGCGGCCTTTCTATTCGATCGTCGTGGCGGACAAGCGCCGCGCGGCGACCGGCGCCTTTATCGAAAGGGTCGGGTTCTTCAACCCCGTGGCGAGCGGGGCCGAGGAGCGGCTGCGCGTCGATCGCGAGCGGGTGCAGTACTGGCTGGATCGTGGCGCCCAGGCTTCGGAGCGGGTCGCGGGGCTGCTGAAGACCGCTTCCTGACGCCATGCCTGAGCAGGCGGCCCGGGACTGGATGGAAGTGGGTCGCGTGGCGGGGGCCTATGGTGTCAAGGGATGGTTGCGTATCCACCCCTATACGACCCGGCCCGAGGCGGTCCTGGAGTACAAGCCCTGGCGTGTCCGTCGCAGGTCCGGGGCGGTCGAGCCGCTGACGGTGGTGGAGGCCCAGACCCACGGCAAAGGCCTCATTGTCCGGGTCGCCGAGTGCGCCGGGCGGGAGGATGCCGAGCAGTGGGCCGGCGCCGTCATAGATGTTCCCGTGTCGGCCTTGCCCGAGCTTCCGGCGGGTGAGTATTACTGGGGTGAGCTGCTGGGTCTGGCGGTCGAGACGGTCGAGGGCGTGGCGTTGGGGGCGGTGCACCAGCTTCTCGAGACGGGCGCCAATGATGTGCTCGTCGTCCGGGGTGTCGATCGCGAACGCCTTATCCCGTATGTTCCGGCCGTTGTGATCCGTATCGACAAGGGGGAAGGGCGCATCGTCGTGGATTGGGATCCGGAGTTCTGATCCCACGCGCGGCAAGCGCCGCCGCTTGGGACGGCGGAGGAGGCGCGGTGCGGTGGTGGCGCGGACGGCGCCGCCGTCCTTTGAACAGGCCGTCCATGCCGGATATGGTGTTGTTGTCAGCATTCATGGACCCAACTTATACTACCCGGCTTTGGACAGGACATGACGGCTCCGCCTGCCAGGTGAGCGAGGCCGCAAAGTCGCCGCGGGCGGGAACCCACCGACGCGATGCAGCCCGGCCCGATGCGGGAACGGGCGCCGCAGGAATCTCCGGCCCTTAGGCCGGCCGGGGGCGTCTAGTGGAGATCGACGTCATAGGGCTGTTTCCGGAGGCCGTGCGCGGGTTCTGCGATTGCGGTATCGTGGGGCGGGCGTGGCAGCTTGGTCTCGTGACGCTCCGTTTCTGGAATCCGCGGGATTTCGCCGAGGACAAGCGGCGGACCGTCGATGACCGGCCTTATGGAGGCGGCCCGGGGATGGTGTTGATGGCCGAGCCCGTCGCGCGCGCCGTCGAGGCGGCCAAGGGCGGGCGCGATGCCGCGCCCGTATCGTATTTGTCGCCGGCCGGCCGGCCGCTCAATCACGCGGCGGTCATGGAGCTTGCGGCGCGACCGAGCCTCATATTGCTGGCCGGGCGCTACGAGGGCGTCGACGAGCGTGTGATACGGGACGCGGTGGACGAGGAATGGTCGATCGGGGACTACGTGCTTTCCGGCGGCGAGGTGGCGGCGGCGGTATTGATCGACGCCGTCGTCCGGCAGCTGCCCGGGGCCCTCGGACACGAGGATTCGGCGCGGGAGGATTCGTTCGTCGCGGGCCGGCTCGATTATCCGCATTACACGCGGCCCGAGGAGTGGCGGGGGCAGCGAGTGCCGGAGGTGCTGTTGTCGGGCGATCATGCGCGGATTCGCGCTTGGCGTCTGCGGGAGTCCTTGGGGCGAACGTGGGTGCGACGGCCGGAGCTCTTGGAGACCCAGGGGCTCGATGCCGAGCAGAAGCGGCTTTTAGAAGAATTCAAACAGGAATATAGAGGTCAAGGCTATGAGTAACATTATCAAGGAACTGGAAAGCGGATTTCTGAAGCAGGACGTCCCGCAGTTCAGCCCCGGCGATACGGTTTCGGTGCAGGTGAAGGTCGTGGAGGGTGAGCGCGAGCGTTTGCAGGCCTTCGAGGGTGTGGTCATCGCGCGCAAGAACCGCGGCATCAACTCCTCCTTCACGGTCCGCAAGATGTCTTATGGCGAGGGCGTGGAGCGCGTGTTCCCCCTGCACAGCCCGAACATCGCCAACATCGAAGTGAAGCGTCGGGGCGTCGTGCGCCGCGCCAAGCTGTACTACCTGCGCGCATTGACCGGTAAGGCCGCCCGCATCCGCGAGCGCGTCTAGGGCGTCGAAGGGGGCGAGGCGGTGACGCGATGGCCGCAGGCTCGTCGGACGCCGCGCTGATCGAGGACTTCCTCGATTGCCTGCTGACGGAATCCCGTCTGCGCCCCCATACCCTTGACAGCTACAGACGCGACATGGAGGCGTTCGCCCGCTTTTTGGGTGGACGCGGGGTCGCACGCGTGGTGCGCGCGGATGTGACCGGCTACTTGGCGGCCGAGGTCCTGGCGGGACGCAGACCGCGAACCGGGGCCCGACGGCTGTCGACCCTGCGGCGTTTCTATCAATATCTGCTTGCCCGTGGCGCATTGTCCGAGGACCCGACCGAGGGCATCGAGGGCCCGCGCCTGGGGGTGAGCCTCCCGAAGTCCTTGAGCGAAGAGGATGTCGAGCGGCTCCTGGCCGCGCCCGGAGACGGGACGCCCGAGGCGCGACGAGACCGGGCGATGCTCGAGGTCCTCTACGCCACGGGTCTGCGCGTGTCGGAACTCGTGGCTCTGCGGCTTACGGAAGTGGATTGTCAGGCCGGAATCGTGCGCGTCGTGGGCAAGGGGGGGCGGGAGCGTCTCGTGCCCCTGGGGGAGGAGGCGCTGGCGGTGCTCACGCGCTACCTGGTCGATACCCGGCCGATTTTTGTGACGGGCGCGGCGCAGGCGGCCATCTTTCTGACGCGCCGCGGCGCGCCCATGACGCGCCAGGCTTTCTGGCATAACATCAAGCGCTATGCGGGCAAGGCCTGCGTCAAGACGCCACTATCGCCCCATACGGTGCGCCACGCCTTCGCGACCCACCTCATCAATCATGGCGCGGATCTGCGGGTGGTCCAACTCTTGCTCGGACACGCCGACCTGTCGACGACCCAGATCTATACGCATGTCGCGCGCGAGCGCCTGCGGGCCGTGCACGCCCGCCATCATCCACGCGGTTGATTCGGTTCAGGAGCCGTTGGCCTCGATCAGGTCGGGAAGTTCGTGTTCCTGTTCGAGGCGGAAGGCCTCGCCGCCCACCGGGGCGGTATAGCCGAGTATGGCCCCCGTCTGTCGCACGACCGCCCGCCAGTTGACGGTACGAACCCGGCGCCTCAGGACCTCGGACAGTTGCCCATTCAGGCGGCGTTCTTCACGGCGCAAGACCGAGAGGCTGTAGAAAGAATCGAGGGACAGGTAGGCGAACAGGACCGCGATGCCCTGCGTGAGTACGGCCGGCGGGCTGAGCAGCATCGAGCTTAAGGTGGCGACCAAAGCGGCGATGCCGGCCACCTTCCCGTACGAGCGCGACCGCTCCTGAGCAAAGCGATTATCCGCCAGGGCCTGACGCAGTTCGTCTTCAGCCGCGGCCGACCCCGCCTTGTGGAGGGCGTAGTAGTCCTTCAGCAGGCGCAGCAGTCGCGAGAGGCGTTCCCGATGGTTCGGTTTCTGCACGCCCACGTGCTCCATGTCCGCCATGCGGCTTGCCGCGAATTCACCCCATTCGTATTCCCGATCGTCGCAACCGGTCTGGTCTATGGCCTGATGGCATAAGTAGCGCATTTCCAGGATCTCCGCCACTTCGATCGGAAAGCGCAGACCGACGAGTCTCCGATAGAAGAACGGAAACGCATCTGGGGAATTGGGGAGCCTTGCGAAATATTCGGACAAGAGTGGCTTCGAATCCATAGCTTCCTTGTGGGTCTTTTGCCGGATGGACGCGCGACTGAAAGCTTTTCGCTTATTGTATCAGATATTCGGAATAACGCATGCCCTCTCATCCGTTCTGTGAAAAGGGATCGGGCAGGCTAGAATAGCGCAAGGAGGTCCTATGACGGACTCGACGGGAGAAGGCCTCGTCCTGGCCCTGGGTGCCGGAGGTGCGCGGGGTCTTGCGCACATCGGCGTCTTGGAGGTATTGGCCGAGCACGGTTTGCCGGTGCGCGCGATCGCCGGCTGCAGCATAGGGGCCGAGATCGGCGCGCTCTACGCGCGGTATGGGGACCCGGCTCGGCTCACCGAAGAGGCGCTCGGGGTCGACTGGAAGCAGACTCTGCAGCTGTTCCTGCCCGACGCCGCGGCCATGGGCGGCGTGTGCTCCGGGCGCAAGATCATGGAGTTTCTCGAGGGCCATCTGGAAGGCGCGGCCATCGAGGATCTGCCGCTGCCCTTCCTGGCGGTGGCGACCGACCTCCATAGCGGTGAAGAGGTCGTGCTGCGCTCCGGTCCGGCCGCCGGCGCGGTGCGCGCGAGCCTATCGCTCCCGGGGCTCCTCGCGCCCTATTCCTGGGGGGATCGGCTCCTGATCGATGGCGGGGTGGTGAACCCCGTACCCTTCGATGTGGCCGCCGATGCCTTCGGCACGCCGGTCGTGGCCATCGCCGTCCACCAGGGCGCGCGCGGGCTTTCGGCGGCGCCGATCGACCCGCGGCCGGCGAGCTGGCGGTCGCAGCTGCGCGCCTTGCTCGACCAGCCATGGGCGCGGCGGGCCCGACCGGTACGCGAGTGGCTGGAGGAGCAGCTGACCGAGCCCGTCGGCGTCCGCTCCCTGCAATGGCGGGCGCGCTCGGTTCTTGCGCAGGCCGTCAATATCGCCCAGGCCCAGGTCGTCCAGCTCCGCCTGCTCGCCAGTCGCCCAGCCCTCTATCTCCTGCCGGACGTCGACCGCATCGGGCCGTTCGAATTCTACAAGGCCCGTGCCGCGATCGCCGCCGGCCGCGCCGTCGCCCGCGCGCACCTCCCTGACCTGTACGCCCTGGCGGCCTCGTCCCGGACCTCATCGCCGCGTCCCGCGGGGACCACCGGCACCCATCAGCCGGGCCCCGACGGATAGGCGGCAGAGGGGCGGGCCGTTACCGCAAACGACCGCAGCCCCGTCGGGGTGCGGGCGCGCATGGGTCGGCAACGCCCTGGGGGCGGACGGTCTCGCGCCGCGTCAAGTCCGCTGCGCTACGATGTCGGGGAATGGCTCGGGCGCCGCGGGTCTTCAGGGCATGCGTACCGGCCCGTCTTTCTGATAGTAATATCCGTCCGCCCAGTTGAGGCTCAGGGCGCGCCTGCGGTCGGCTACGGATTGATCGAGGGCTGCGAGCCCGAAGAAGTGTCCCTGGGCCCAATCGATACCCACGCCGCGCAACAGTTCGACCTGCTGTGGCGTTTCCACATACTCCGCAAGGGTCGTGATGCCGAGGTCGGCCGCGACTGCGCGTATGCCGCGCACGATGGAAAGTACCCTTGGTTCTGCGATGCGCGAGATGAGCCGGCCGTCGATCTTCAGGAAGGATATGGGCAGATCGACCAGATATTGAAAGGAGGAATAACCGCTGCCGAAATCGTCCAGCGCGAGCTGGACCCCGAAATCGACGAAGGGCGCGAGACGCTCGCGCGTCATGTCCATGTTCTCGAGCAGTTCGCGCTCGGTGACCTCGATGACGAGCGGTTTGACTTCCGCCGCCTTCTCGCGCGGAAAGCTCGCCTTGGCGGAGGCCAGGAGTTCCATGAGCAGGCGCGGATAGCGGAGCAGGTCCCCGGATACGTTGACGAAATGGACGAGGTCTTCGTCGTGGGTCTGGCGCCTGGCGAGGGCCGAAAGCAGCACCGTCCAGTCGATCTTGTACGTGAGACGGAACTGTCCGGCGGCTTCGATGAATTCCTCGGCGGCCAATACCTTGCCGTCGGCGGTGACGATCCGGGCCAAGGCCTCCTCGGCCACGACCCGGCCCGTGTGGAGGTCGACGATCGGCTGGTAGGCCGGTACGACGCGGTTTTCGCGCAACGCGGTCTCCAGGACCACGCCCATCGGGAATATTCGCCGTTCGAGCTGCTCGGCCGCTACGATGCGCTCGCGCCCCCGCCGTTTCGCCTCATGGAGGGCCTCGTCGAGGACGTTCATGATCTCCTGCGGGGCGGTCCCGTCCTGGGGGACGCACGCGATTCCGATGCTTATGGTGACGTTCAGGACGTTCTTGTCGGCGGCGATGACAAGGCCGGAGATGGCGTCGTTCAGCGCCTTGGCCGCGGATCGCGCCTGGCGAGCGCTGCAATCGTTCAGGATGGCGAGGAATTCGTCATTGCCCCAGCGGCCCACGACGGCGCTGCGGCCGAGGCTCGTGCGTGCCGCGTCGCAGACGCGGCGCAGGACACGGTTGGCGAGGGTGTACCCGAATCTGTGATTGACGAGGCGAAAGCGGTCGACGCTGAAAAGGATGACGGCGAACGGCGCCCCGTTGCGTTCCGACCGCGCACAGGCGAGCTTCAGTGCCTTGGTAAGAAGCGTCCTACTCATAAAGATCTTCCATCTCGCCCTCGCGAATCGCCACGAAAGCTGCCGCTAGGGTAGCGGAAAGGCGCAGCGGGCGCCACCGGTCATGGCAAAGCGCGCCCGGAGGAGGCGAGAAAGAGTCTACTTTCAGGATTCCTGCCCGAGGAGGCCGCGCAGGCCCTTCAGGTGTGACTCTCCATGGGCCAGGCGCTCCTCCGGGGCCTTTTCTTCGCGACCGTCCCAGAGGAGATCCTCGGACGGGATCTCGGCCAGGAAGCGGCTCGGGCTCGTCTCCTGCGGCGCCCCCTGCTTGCGTCGGCGCCGCGCGTAGCTCATGGTCAGCGTCTGGCGCGCGCGCGTCATGCCCACGTAGGCGAGCCGCCGCTCCTCCTCCACTCCGGTCTCGGCAAGGCTCGCGCGGTGGGGGAGGATGTCCTCCTCAAGGCCCACGAGGAACACGTGGGGAAATTCCAGGCCCTTGGCGGCATGCAAAGTCATGAGGCGCACGCTCTTGCCGTCGGGTTCGCGTTCACGGTCGCCCATGCCGTTTAGGATGAGCTGCGAGACCACATCGTCGAGTCCGCGCCCCCCCGTCTCCTGGCCGAGGCGGTCGACCCATGCCAGGAATTCCTCCAGGAGTTCGATGCGCCGCCGGCCGGCGCGCTTGTCGTCTGCCGTGTGCAGCAAATGGGCCTCGTAGCCGATCTCGCTTAGGGTCTCGCGCAGAAGAACGCCGGGCTCGCTGCCCTTTGCCTTGTCGCTCAGGGTCTCCATGAGCACGGCGAAGCGGTTCAGGGCGGCGGCCTGCGGGGCGGCCACGTATTGCGCAAGCCCGAGCTCGCGACAACAGCGCAGCAGGGGCTGGCCGCGACGGTGCGCGTAATCGCGCAGCCGTTCGATGGTGGAGGGGCCGATCTCGCGCTTGGGAACGTTGCAGACCCGCAGGAAGGCGGCGTCATCGGAAGGGTTGTGGATGAGGCGCAGATAGGCGACTGCGTCGCGCACCTCGACACGGTCGAAGAAGGAGGTCCCCCCGCTCAGAAAGTAGGGCACGCGATGTTCGCGCAGGACTTGTTCGAGGGGCCGCGCCTGGTGATTGCTGCGATAGAGAATGGCGTAGTCGCCAAACTCGGCCTTGCGGACGAATTTGTCGTGCAAGAGCGCGGTCACGACGCGTATGGCCTCGTGTTCCTCGTCGTCGGCCACGAGGACCTTCAGGGGGTCGCCGAAGCCAAAGGCGCTCCAGAGCTTCTTTGGGAACAGGTGGGGGTTGTTTCCGATCACCGCGTTGGCGGCCTTCAGGATGCGCCCGGTCGAACGATAATTCTGTTCGAGCTTGATCACGGTGAGGTCCGGGTAGTCGCGCGCAAGACGCGCAAGATTTTCCGGGCGCGCCCCGCGCCACGAATAGACCGACTGGTCGTCGTCGCCCACGGCGGTGAAGGCCTGGTCGGCGAGGGCGCGCGCCAGCCGGTATTGGCCGTCGTTGGTGTCCTGGTACTCGTCTACGAGGAGGTAGCGCAGGCGCTCGCGCCAGCGGGCGCGGGCATTCGCGTCGTCGCCGAGGAGTCGCGCGGGAAGCAGAATCAGATCGTCCAGATCTATGGCATTGTAGGCGCGCAGGCGTTCGACATAGTCGGCATACACGGCACCTTCGTCGGCGGCCTCTTGGGCGGCGAGCTGCGGCGTTATCCCGGCATCCTTCCAGGCGCGGATGCGCTGCGCGACATCCTCGGGAGGCGTGGTGGTCCGCAGGCGCTCGCGGCAGAGTTCCTTTATGAGCGAATCGGCATCGCGCGGATCGAGGAGCGTAAAGCCGCGGCGCAACCCGAGGACCTCGGTCTCCTCGCGTATGATCCTGAGGCCGAGGGCGTGGAAGGTGAGGACGCTCAGGCCGCGCCGCGCGTGGGCGGGAAGCAGCGCCGATGCGCGACTGCGCATCTCACGCGCCGCCTTGTTGGTGAATGTGACCGCGGCGATGTGCTCGGCGTCATAGCCCCCCTGCGTTATGAGGTGGGCGATCTTGCGGGCGATGACGGTGGTCTTGCCGCTGCCGGCGCCGGCCAGCACGAGCAGCGGGCCATCGGTGAGTTGCACGGCCTCGCGCTGCTGATCGTTGAGACCGTCCAGGATTTTCATGCACGCAGTCTAGCGGTGTCCGCGGGGGTCTACAATCTTGACATGCCGGACGGGCCGCCTCCCGGGCCCGTAAGCCGCCGGTCCGCGCATGCGGCCCGCGTCGCGCCCGACCGAGGCTCGAGTCGCCTGCGCCTGCGCCCGAGGCCGGCCTGCGGGCGGCCCTCAGAGCGAGATCGTCTCCATGTGCGGGACATACTCCTCGGGTAGCGGGAAGTTGCTCAGATCCTTGGCTATGGCCGCGCGCAGGAAGGCGTCCACCCACCAGAAAATGTCATACTCGCGCACGAAGCGCTTCAGTTTATGCATGCGCGCGCGTCGCTCGCCGGGGCCCATGGCGATGGCGCGCTGTATGGTCTCGGCGACCTCTTCGACGTTGTAGGGATTTACGAGCAGGGCGCCCTTTTGCAGTTGAGAGGCCGCGCCTGCGAACTCGGAAAGTATCAGGACGCTGTTGCCTCCCGGGGTCGCTGCGCAAAATTCCTTGGCGACCAGATTCATGCCGTCTTTGAGCGGGGTTATCAGGGCGATCTCGCAGGCCCGGTAATAGGCGAGGAGCTCCATCCGGCTCAAGCTCCGGAATATGTAGTGGATGGGGACCCATCCGGACTGCGTGAATTGCCCGTTGATTTCGCCTACGAGCCGCTCCATCTCCATCTTCAGGTCGTGGTATTTCGGGATGTCCTCGCGGCTTGGCACCACGACCTGGATCAAGGTGGTGCGGTGATGCAGCTCGGGAAAGCGTTGAAGCGCGTTGCGAAAGGCCTCGAATCTATGACAGATGCCTTTGGTGTAATCGAGGCGGTCCACGCCGAGGATGACCTGCCGGCCCGGGAGATCCTCGTGGAGTTCGCGCGCCTTGCGCACGACGGGCTCGGCCTTGCTGCCGCGCGCGAACTCCTGGTAGTCGATCCCGATCGGGAACGTGCCGACCCGCAATTCGCGATTACCGGCCCGTAGCGTGACGACCTGCCCCTTGCCGGTGACCGACATATCGGGGGCCACGAGGCGCACGCACTGAAGGAAGTTGCGACGGTCGCGCAGGGTCTGGAAACCGATCAGGTCGTATTCGAGGAGCGCCCGCAGGAGCGGGAAACGCCACGGAAGCTTCATGTAGATGTCGAGCGGCGGGAACGGGATATGGAGGAAAAAACCCATCCGGGCGCCGTTGCCCTGGGCGCGCAGCTCCTGGCCCACGTTCATCAGATGGTAGTCGTGTATCCAGATGAAGTCCCCGGGATGCGTGTTTTGCATGATGACGTCGGCGAACCGGCGGTTTATGCGGGTGTACGCCTCCCAGTAGCGCGGCGCGAAATTGCAATGCGATTGCAGGTCATGAAAGAGGGGCCAGATGACTTCGTTTGCAAAGCCGTAGTAGAAGTCTTCCTTGTCTCGCTGGTCGAGCGCCACGGGCTTCAGGGTATACCCCGAGTGGCGGGTCGCCCTCTGCAGCAGTTGCGACAGCACGTGGGGGTCGGCCTCGGATGTTCCGGGCCACCCGATCCATATGCCGCCCCGGTTGCGCAGCACCGGCGCGAGCGCGCTCACGAGCCCGCCGGACCCGGGAGTGAACGTCCAATGACCGTCGATGGGCTTGACGACGACGGGTAATCGGTTGGATACGACGACAAGTCGGCTGCTGCCGTGCGTCATGTCGTTCATTGCAGCTCCTTGGCCGTTCCCGCGGGGGCATACCGGATATTGACCATTCCTTGGCGGGCGAATTCGATGCCGGCATCACGGAAGGCGCGGAACAGGGCAAGATTGAGCGCATGCTGCACGTCCATGTAGACATCCGCATAACCCTCATGCACCACGTACGCCACCTCGAACACAAGCCCTTGGGGTTGGTAATCCTTAAAGTAGGCCCGCAGGAACCGGACGCGACCGTCGTTCTTTATGACGCCCTCCGCGACCGTGGTGGCGCGCGCCAGGATCTCGTGTCTGTTTTCATAGGTGAGATAGAGTGTAAATGTGAGCGTGCGGTCGCGCATCCGCTTGTAGTTGCGCACCCGGCTCTTTACGAGATCGGAATTCGCGATGATGATCTGCTCCCCCGTCGGGCTGTGCAGGCGCGTCGTCTTGAGCCCGATGTGTTCGACCGTGCCGGCGAAGGCGTCTATGGCGATGTAGTCGCCCAGGACGAACGGTTTATCGAACAGGATCGACAGGGATGCGAGGAAATCCGCAAGCGTGGTCTGCACCGCGAGCGCGAAGGCGACGCCGCCCACGCCAAAGCCCGCAAGCAGCGCGGTGACGTTCACGCCGAGGTTGTTCAAGGCCGCGAGCGTGATGACGATCCAGAGGATGATGGTGGCCATGAGTCCGAGCGCGACTATGACGGTGACGCGCTCGCCGTCGCCCGTCTTGGTCCGATAGTGGTCGGTGCTGGCCCTTATGAAGGCGTGCCCCCAGAGGGCGGCCTGCACGAACAGGGCCGTGGCCCCTATCTCATCGAGTCTCGTGCGCGTGAGCGGCGGCAGCGTCAGGCGCTCGGAGGCGGCGACGAAGGCGAGGGTGGCAAGAAACCAGGAGCCCGTCTTGCCCACCGTGCACTCGAGGAGCGAGGGCAATCCGTCACCACGGCGGCTTGCCATGCGCAGGGCCTTGCGGCTCACGCGCACGGCGATCTTAAGGAGGGTGAAGGCGGCGATGAAGAGCAGGGTGGCCGCGAGCCACGAGAGCGCCGAGTGTCCCAGGAAGCGGTAGACCCTGAGCTGCTCGATGGTGGCGTGCCAGTCGCGGGTGATGATCATCGCGTCGCCGCCATCCATGCACCGAGGAAGCCGCGAAGCTCGTCGGGTGGGCGTAGCCAGAGGTGGGCGCGCGAGGGCCGTGGCTCGGTGCGCACGAGTACGGCGAGCCCGTCGCGCGGGAGAGCGGCGAAGGCGTCCTCGTCGGTGATGTCGTCGCCGAGATAGGCCATGAGCGCCCGCGGATGGCGCGCGGCGAGCTCGGCGATCGCCGTGCCTTTGTCCCGGCCGCGGACCCGAAATTCGTATCCGCCGTCGAAGGCAAGCCCATGCAGGCCCCCGGGCAGCCCCTGGGCCAGATCCGTGACGAGGTCCGTGAGTCGTGCCCGGCCTTCAGGGTCTTCGCGCCGCCAATGGATCGCCACGGTCCCGTGTTTGCGCTCGAGCGCTCGCTCAAAGCCCGCGGCGATGATGTGTCGGGCCGCCTCATCGAGCCATTGCCGCGCCTCGGGCGCGAGGGGCGCGCGGGTCAGCAGGCCGGTCGTTGCGAGGTGTTCCTGCCCGTGGGCGCCGAATATCTCCACGCCCGCGAGCGGCAGCCGTCCGGCGAGTTCCCGGGCGGGGCGGCCGCTCACGAAGGCGATATGGGTCCCCTGGCGCTGCAGGTCGATGAGTAACGGGGCGATCCCGGGATAGAGCGCGGCGTCCTCGCGGTGGGCGGTGAACGGCGCGAGCGTGCCATCGTAGTCCAAGACCAGGAGTCGCTCGGGCGCGGCCGCCAGCATCTCCCAGAATCCCTCCAGGGGTTTTGCCCGATCCAGCGCCTTCACGCCGATCGGAGCGCGATGGTACGGGCGCGTACCATACTTTGCAGAGAAATGGTGACTCCATGCGCCGATCGGTCGCGATCATGGTAGAAATACATCGCATTATGGCCGAATGGTTTGGGCACGCGCGCGGACTCCTTCCTTGGTATACGGGCATTATAACCTTTGGCGGGTGTCGGGGCCACGGATACGGCGGTCCGATGCCGGTTTGCAGGCTCAGGGGCGAGACGCCATACTAGGCCCGCCACCCACCCGTGCTTTGAGCCAAAGACCTTGAATCTTATGCGGAACCCATCGATACGACGGATTGTGACCTGGCCCCCCGCCGGTGCGGCGGCGCCCGCCCTTGCGAGGGGTCTATGACGAAGCGGCCCTGGCTCGCGACCCTGGCGCTTGGCGCCCTTTTGACGCCGGGACTGGTCTCGGCCGACCGCCTGCCCGCGCCTTTGCGTGCGCTTTTCGCGCGCGAGCACGTGCCCCTGAACGGCATCAGCATATACCTGCGGCGCATCGGCGCCCCGCGACCGCTGCTCGCCTACCGGGCGCACACGCCGCGCGACCCGGCCTCGGTCATGAAGCTCGTCACGGCGCTCGTGACTTTGTACACGCTCGGGCCCGCCTATACATGGCGCACGGGCGCCTACGCACGCGGCCCCATCATTCACGGCGTCCTCCACGGGAACCTCTATCTGCGCGGGGGAGGGGATCCCTATCTCATCACGAAGTCCTTCTGGGACCTGTTGCACGGATTGCGCCGGCTCGGCCTGCGCGGGATCGACGGCCATGTGGTGCTGGATCAGCATTATCTGCACGCCCCGCGGGCACGGCGGGGGGCCTTCGACGGCGAGCGCGATCGCACCTACAACGTGCGCCCACAGGCGCTGCTCGTCAATTTTCAGGCGGTGGATTTCCGGTTTCTGCCGGGCGCCTCCAAGGTCCGCGTTCTGCCCGACCCGTATCCGACGACGCTGCGCGTGATCAACCATCTGCAGCTCGCCGACGGGCCATGCGGCGACTGGCGCGCCCACGTCCATCTGCGCATCGCGCACGAGGCGTGGGGCAATCTCGCCATCTTTCAGGGGCGCTATCCGCGCGCCTGCGGACTCCAGCATGTCTATCGAGTGACCGACAACGATCGCCGCTATGTATCGGGGGTCTTCGCCGAGCTCTGGCGCGAACAGGGCGGGACGTTGCATGGTGGCTTCAAGACCGGCCGGATGCCGCCGGGGGCGCGGCTCTTATACGAAGTCCACTCCCGACCGCTGGCCGATGTCTTGCGCAGCGTGGATAAGTACAGCAACAACGTCATGGGGCGGCTGCTCGTCATGACGCTCGGGGCGGTCAAGGAGGGCTTGCCCGGGACCACCGCGAAGGGGCTGGCCGTCATGCGCGCGTGGCTTGCGCGCCACCATCTGCGTCTGCCGCACCTCGTGCTGCGCAACGGTGTCGGGCTGTCACGTTCCGAGCGGATCACGGCCGCCGAAGTGGGACGGATCCTCCGTTACGCTTATAATGGGCGCTACATGCCCGAGTACGTTTCGTCCTTGCCCATAGCCGGGATCGACGGGACCTTGCGTTACCGTTTCCTCGGGTCACCCGTGGTCGGGCACCTTCATGGCAAGACCGGCACGATCGATGGCGTGGACACCTTGGCGGGCTATCTACAGCGCGGCGGGCGGCGCTATATCGTCGTGGTTCTCGAGAATTACCCGACGGCCGATACGGAGCGGGGGTTCCGGGCCGAAGACGGGGTCATCAAGTGGCTATATGCCCGTAAGTAAGGAGGGGTTGTGACAAAATATGTGAGCGCGATCATTGGCGACGAGCCAGGAGACGCGAACCTGCCCATCCTCGAGGGGACGCTGGGCCCGCAGGCCGTGGATATCCAGTCGCTCTATGGGCGCCACGGGATTCTGGCGTATGACCCTGGTTATCGTTCGACGGCATCCTGCAAGAGCGCCATCACATTCGTGGACGGTGATGCCGGCATCCTCGCCTATCGCGGCTACCCGATCGAGCAACTTGCCGAGAAGAGCCGTTTTCTGGAGGTCGCCCACCTCCTCATGTTCGGAGAGCTGCCATCGGCGGCCGAGGGGGAGGCGTTTCGCGATTCGGTGTGCCAGCACAATTTGCTGCACGAGCAGGTGATCAGCTTCTACCGCGGCTTCCGGCGCGATGCGCATCCGATGGCGGTCATGGTGGGCGTCGTAGGCGCCCTGTCGGCGTTCTATCACGATGACATGGACTTCCGCGACCCGCAGCAGCGCATAAACGCTGCCATCCGGCTCGTGGCCAAGATGCCGACCATCGCCGCGGCGAGCTACACCTATAGTATCGGTCGCCCGCTGCGCTATCCGCGCAACGAGTACGATTACGCGGGCAATTTCATGCAGATGCTGTTTGGGATGCCCAACAGGGACTTCGTGGTGGACCCGGTCCAGGTCCGGGCCATGGACAGGATCCTGATCCTGCACGCCGACCACGAGCAGAACGCCTCGACCTCCACCGTACGCATGGCGGCATCCTCCGGGGCGAACCCGTTTGCCTGCATCGCCGCGGGCATCGCGAGCCTCTGGGGTCCGGCGCACGGCGGCGCGAACGAGGAAGTGGTCAAGATGCTGCTCGATATCGGCACGCCCGAGAACATTCCCAAGGCGATCGCCCGCGCCAAGGACAAGGGCGACCCCTTCCGTCTCATGGGATTCGGCCATAGGGTCTATAAGAATTTCGACCCCCGGGCGCGGGTCATTCAGGAGAGCGCGCGCGAGGTCCTGGCGCATCTCGGTCTCGAAAACGACCCCTTGATGGCGGTGGCCCTCGAGCTCGAAGAGATCGCGCTGCGTGATGAATACTTCATCGAGCGCAAGCTCTACCCGAATGTGGACTTCTACTCGGGAATACTCCTGCGGGCGATGGGGATACCGACGAAGATGTTCACCGCGGTGTTCGCCGTGGCGCGGACC
>JAKAXT010000051.1 GCA_021816425.1 Pseudomonadota bacterium
TCGCACGACTTGCCTTCTCCTCCCGCGCAGTGGCTCAAGCTTCGGGTATCGCGCGTCTTCTTCGTCCACGCGTGTCTGGCGTGAGCGCCAAAATAGTTCGGTCTTCATGCTGCCGGGTCAATAGGGGCCTTGCCCGACGACCGCGGGCGGCCCGACGGCCGCCGCCTCCCGGGGCGCCTGCGGTTTGATCGGCACGCGTATCCAGAATGTCGCGCCGCCATTCGGGTTGTTGCGGGCGCCGATGTCGCCTTGGTGGAGCGCTATCAGCTCCTTGCAGATGGCAAGGCCAAGGCCGGTGCTTTGCTCGTTCCCCGTAGGCTTGTTGCTGAGCGATTGATAAGGCTGGAAGAGGCGAGCCTGATCCTCGGCCGATAGCCCGGGACCCTCGTCCGTGACATCGCACACGATCCACTCGTCGTCAGCCGAGGTGGAAATCACGACATGCGTCTTGCTCGGGCTGAACTTGATGGCGTTCCCGATCAGGTTGTCCAGTATTTGCAGGAGTCGAAGTTCATCGGCAAGGATGTGGGGAAGGCCGGGGGAGAACTTGAGGCCAAGTTCGATGCCTTTGCCGTGGGCGTAGCCGGTGTTGTGGGCCACCGCCTGCCGCACGATGGCGCCGAAGTCGGTCGGCTGTTTTTGGAGCCGGACGCGGCCGGCGCGTATGGCGCCCATGTCGAGCAGTTCCCCGATGATCTGCTGCATGTATTTACCGGTGTCGATCAGCAGATCGAGAGCCGATTGATCGTCCGCCGACATCGGCTGGCCGGTTGCGGCCGCCAGGCGTACCTGGCGTGCCACATCGAGCATGAGCATGATCGGCTTTTTCAGATCATGGCTTGCGGTCCGCAGGAAGTGGTCGTTGACGTCCTTCAGGGCCTTCAAGGTGATCTGTGTACGGACACGCGCGCGCACCGTGCTCGCGTCGAAGGGCTTCACGACATAGTCGTTCGCGCCATCGCGTAGGGCCGTGACGATGTTTGCGCTGTCGGATGACCCGGAGATTATGATGACCGGCAGGTTCAGCGCCGAACGCTTGGCGCGAATGGTGTTCAGGAGGCCCAGGCCGTCGATGGCCCCGGGCAGCCGGAGATCGAGCAGGATGAGGTCGAAATCCGTGCGCGCGAGCTTCTCCATCGCCTCGCCCGCATCTCCCGCGAGTTGGACCGAGTAGCCGTCGCGTTTTAAGCCGATGGCAAGGCCGGCACGCAGACCATCGTCGTCATCCACCACCAGTATCCTGCGTCGTGGCGCATCGTCGTGATCGATGCCGCCGTCGGTGGCGGCATGGCTCATCGTCTGTGGTCCGGCATGGTCGATCCCCTTTGGGTGAAGCATAGTCGAGACCGTTCTTCTCGCAAGGTGAGCCGCGCATCGCCGCAAAATATCGCACGCTCGTTGCCGCCATCGCGGTCTTTCTCGTGCTCGATCTCGGTGGGTTGATCCCGAACTTCTATCGGGCCTCCCAGATCCAGAGAACGCCGTGGCCGTGAACCGGGCGGGGCGTCAGCGGGTACTGTCGCGGCGCATGACGAAGGCGTCCTACAGGATCGATTGCGCCCGGGATCACGGCCACGGCGCAACACGACTGTTTGGGAACCCCAGGGCACCGTGACCCTTTTCGGCCGCACGCCCGACGCCTTCGCTCACGGCGGGGTGGCGCCGGGCGGCGCGGGACGCCCGACCGCCCTGGCGGCGGTCGCCGCCAGCACGGCGGCCAGCGTCTTGCGCCAGGCCTTTACCCTCTGGGGACCCCACCGGCGGCTGCTGGATCGCGTGCGGTTAAACGCCGCCGGCCGCGTCGCGCATTACGACCCGACGCGGGCGATTCAGTTTGGGGATAAGCACAAGCCGCGTCTTCTCGGTCTCATGAACCAGCCCACCACGGTCATGCGGCATGCGGCCACCGCCAGGGCCGACCGGCTGCGGCTCATGCGAGTGATCGCGACCATGGTGGCCTTTGCGAATTCCCTTCCGATCCTGTTTCGTTTCCTGCGGCAGCTCGAGGCGCGCGATCGGGCGCTCACGGCCTATGAGCGGAGCCTCGAGAATCTGGCGGCGGAAAAGGGAAGCGAGGTCCAGCGTATCAAGGATCGCTATGAGGCGCTCTTGAAGCAGGATACGCCCAGGGTCTCCGGGCCCGAACGACTGCGCCGCAGAGCCGCGGTTCATCATGCCCCCGGGCGCTTCCGTGACCAAGGCCTCACAGTCGGCACCGTGACGATGGCCTTGGCTCACGTCGAAGACGAATACAAGCCCTGTTCCCCCGTCCCCTTCGCCGATCCCGTGCGCGACGTCACGAAGTACGCGGATGTCCCTGACTTGCGTGAGGCCCGGCACGCCGAGGTTCTGAAACAGTTCGGGCGGCCGCTTCAAAGAGACGATACCGACCCCCTGCAGGCGGTGGGTGCCTACCGGGAGCGCCGCGGTGAAGGGGCGGCACGCCCCGGGACGATGTCCCTCACCGCCTCGTTTGCCTTCGCCTTGGGTCAGGTTCTCGGTCGCTTCGAGGCCCTGGACCGCGGCAAGGCCATAAGCCTGCGCATGTTCCTTGCCACGCGCCTGCATGGCCTTTCTCTCGGTGGTATTGCCGCACACGAACTGCGGGCCTACCTCGTCGAGACCAGCCGGCCGGCCATTTCCGCGCCGGTGGCGCTCCATGCCGGGCAAACCTTGCTGCGTATGGTCTGGGAGTAATGTCTCGAGGGCTTCGGCGCCCGTGTCACCCTATCCGTGTTCCAAAGAAGCGTGGAAAAGGCGCGTGAGGCAGGGTCCGCGATCCGTGCGGGCTTTTTCCCAAGGCGGCCCTCGACGAGGCGGGTATGCCATGGCGGAGGACGGCGGGACGCGCGGCCCGCCCCTTGCTGGCCCTGCGCCCCGCCGCCCCGCGGTCGTCCCCGTTGCCGCGCCCCGACCCGTCCTGCCCGCGTCCCAACGCCCCCGCGCTGGTCTTGCGATGATCGCCGAGCCCCTCCCTGGACATCTTCTATCTACCTGAATTACCGCAGGAAAATATCATGGCACGCGGCTTGCTTACAGATCGGCACGGCATGTGCCGTTCATCGTGGGGGCGGTATGGCGTGGAGGGTTTGGCAAGGCGGCGCGCCGGGACCTGTCGCGATGCACCTTGCGCAACGGTTCGATCGGATGCGGGCGAAAGGCGCAGCGCTCCCTTGTCGTGCCAGGCCTCGATGGAGCCGGGGCCTTGTCGGACATGACCAAGCGTCGGGGGTTGCTTGCGGCCCGCACCATTCATGGTGAGTCGGTGGCGCGGGTCGTGGCGCGCCGGGCGCGGGCCCATTCGCCGTAGAGGGGTGCGCGCGCGGTGGCGTGGCGCCCCCGGCCCCGCGTCCCCACGGAAAGAGGGTGTGACCGCCTGGCTCTTGCCCATGTCCAAGGAATCGGCGGCGGGAATCTGTGACGCGGACACTTGTCGTAAAGCCGAATCCGGGAATCTTCGCGGGCGCGAATCCGCAGTCCCCATGGCCGGCGCCTCCAGCGCGCGAATGCGCCGGAATCAGGGCATCACGGGGTATGCGGGCGCAGCATGGAGGCGGCCGCGATATCAGGCGGTGTGGGGATGAAAGGTTCTGGGACCGCGAATGCGACCGTGGTAAGTTTTTCGGCCCACAAGGCCCGCATGCGGCGTCCCGCGCCGCCGCGGGCCACCAGTCAATCGCGTGCCTGACCCTGTCCGGTGCGGACAGGAGGAACGAAAGGAGTGTCACGGTGTTTTTCGTCATGGGAGTATCATTCATTGCAGTCTACGGGCTCCTTGCGGGTCTCGTTCGCTTTTCTGAGTCTGTAATCGGGAGCCGTGAAGGAGGAAATGTATGACGGATTTATTGCTCGCGCTCGTCGCAGCGGTAGCGGCTTATTTGGTTTACGCGATCTTGTATCCGGAGCGTTTCTAAGCGATGAGCGCGAACGCGTTTTGGCAGATTGTCATTGAACTATTGGTCGCGGTCGCGATCAGCGTGCCTTTTGGACGTTATATCGCCCGCGTCTTTCAGGAGCAGAAGACCCTGCTCGACCCGGTCCTCGATCCCGTCGATCGCCTTATCTATCGTGTGATAGGGCAGGATGCCGTAAAGGAGGGGATGGGCTGGAAGGGCTACGCGGTCAATATGCTCCTCACCAATCTTCTCATGGGGCTCCTGATCTATGTGATCCTGTCGTTCCAGGCCCATTTACCGTGGAACCCGCTGCACTTTTCCGATTTAAGCCCGTTTCTCGCCTTCAATACCGCCGCGAGCTTCATAACGAACACCAACTGGCAGAATTACGGCGGCGAATCCACCCTTTCGCTCCTTAGCCAGATGGCCGCCATAACGTTCCCGATGTTTACCTCGGCGGCCACGGGCTTCGTCGTGGCCATCGCGTTCTTTCGGGCCCTGTCTCCGAATAGCGACAAAGGCCGCAATCTCGGCAACTTCTACCGCGATTTCGTGCGGGTCCTTACGCGCGTGTTTCTCGTCCCGTGCCTTTTGATCACGCCGATCCTGGTGTGGCAGGGATCCCCGGAGACGCTTACAGGCATGGTCACGTCGCACCTCATTCAGGGCGGCGTCCAGCACATACCCATGGGCCCGGTGGCGGACCTGGAGGTCATCAAGCATTTAGGCACGAACGGGGGCGGATTCTTCAACGCGAATTCGGCGCACCCCTTCGAGAATCCCACGCCTTTGTCGAACATCATAGAGACGCTGCTCATGATGGTAGGCCCCATGGCCCTGGTCGTGGCATTCGGACGCATGGTGGGGAACCCGAAGCTTGCCCGCGTCATGTATGCGGTCATGGCGTCGATGCTCGTGGTGGCGTTGTTCACGGCCGTGATCGCCGAGCAGCGCGGTACGCCCCTTCTGGCTCACGCCGGCTTGATGCAGCACGCGGGCGCCGGCCAGATGGGCGGCAATATGGTCGGCAAGGAGGTGCGGTTCGGCATCACCCAGAGCGCGCTATTCGACACGGTGAGCACTGCTTTCACGACCGGTACCGTCAATTCCATGCTGGATAGCTACACGCCGGTGGGAGGGATGGTGTCGCTCGTGCAAATGATGCTGAACTGCGTGTTCGGCGGAAAGGGCGTCGGGATACTCAATTTTCTCATGTACGGCATATTTGCCGTCTTCATCGCCGGCCTCATGGTCGGGCGCACGCCGGAATTTCTCGGAAAGAAGATCGAGAAGCGCGAGATCGTGCTTGCCTCACTCGCGCTGCTGGTCCACCCGCTGATCATTCTGGTCCCGACCGCGTGGTCCTTGATGGCCCCCTACGGAGTGAGTTCACTCGGAAACGCCGGATCGCACGGTTTGTCCGAAGTGCTCTACGCCTTCACCTCGACCGCCGCCAATAACGGTTCGGCCTTTGCGGGGCTAAACGGCAACACGCCCTGGTATAACGTGGCTCTGGGCATCGTGATGTTGGTGGGGCGTTATGCCTCGATCATCTTCATGCTCGCCCTAGGCGGCTCCCTGGCCGCAAAGCCCCTCGTTCAGGAGACAGTAGGAACCTTGAAGACGGACACGGTGCTTTTCGGAGGGTTTTGGTTCGCGACCATCGTGGTCGTGGGGGCGCTTACATTCTTCCCGGCCCTCGTGCTGGGGCCGATCGCCGAGTTTTTTGCGCTTTATGCGCACCACGCCGCCGTCGGAGCGATACGATGAGTGAGGCTGCAGCAGACACGCGCGGGCATATGGAAGTCGGGCGCAAGGGGACGCGCAAGCTGGTCGTGCAGGCGATCATCGACTCCCTGACCAAATTTAAGCCTCAGGTCCAGGTACGCAACCCCGTCATGTTCATCGTGTGGTTGTCGATGTTCGTGACCTTGGCGTTGACGTTCGATCCCGGTCTTTTCGGCAAGACGCGGGTCACCGCGGGCTATAACGGATTCGTGACGGCGATCCTGTTCTTTACGGTATGGTTCGCAAACTTTGCCGAGGCCCTGGCGGAGGGGCGGGGCAAGGCGCAGGCCGACGCCCTTCGCCAGACCAAGACGGACGTGACGGCGCGGCGTATCGGCGATGACGGCTCGCTCCAGGTGGTTTCCGCGGGAATGCTTCGCAAGGGCGATCGCGTGCGCGTCGAGCGCGGCGAGATCATTCCGACGGACGGTGAGATTCTGGAGGGCATCGCGTCGGTCGATGAGTCGGCGATAACGGGCGAATCGGCTCCGGTTTTGAAGGAGCCGGGCACGGACATGTTCTCGACCGTCACAGGCGGCACGCGGATCCTGTCGGACTGGCTGGTGTTCAAGGTCTCGGCCGACCCGGGACATACTTTCCTCGATCGCATGATCCATCTCGTGGAGGGCGCGCGCCGCCAGAAGACGCCCAACGAGATCGCGCTTACGGTGTTGCTTGCGGTATTGAGCCTCATATTCGTGGTCGTGGTGGCCACCTTGAAGCCGCTCGCGGCCTTCCTTCACATCAACCTCGATGTGGCAACCCTGATCGCGCTGCTCGTGGCCCTGATGCCCACGACCATCGGGGCCTTGCTGTCCGCCATCGGGATCGCCGGCATCGACCGCGCCACGCGGTTCAATGTGCTGGCCATGTCCGGGCGCGCGGTGGAGGCGGCGGGTGACGTGCAGACGCTGATTCTCGATAAGACCGGTACGATCACCATGGGCAATCGCCAGGCCACCGAGTTCATGCCCTTGCCCGGCTTCAGCGAGGCGGACGTCGCGGAGGCCGCCATGGCCGCCTCCTGGTATGACTCGACTCCCGAGGGCCGGTCGATAGTGGCGCTCGCAGTGGCGCGCGGCGCCAAACGCGATCCCGTCTGGGAGCAGGCCCAGGGCGTCGAATTCACGGCCGAGACCCGCATGAGCGGAACCAATCTTGCGGATGGGCGCAAGGCACGCAAGGGGGCGGTCGCGGCGGTCGCCCGATACGTCCAGGAGGGTTTCAAGACAATCGCCCCGCCCGAGCTGAAGGCGGCGGCCGAGGTCGTGGCGCGCAAGGGCGCGACCCCGCTTGCGCTCGCCATGGACGGCACGCTGATCGGTGTGATCGGTCTTTCGGATGTCCTGAAGCCTGGCATGCGCGAGCGCTTTGCGCATATGCGCAGTCTCGGTATCAAGACGATCATGGTCACGGGCGATAACCCGGTCACGGCGCGCGTGATCGCCGAACAGGCCGGTGTCGACGATTTCGTCGCCGAGGCCAAGCCGGAGGACAAGATCCGCGTCATTCGATCGGAGCAGGGGCGGGGGCGGCTCGTGGCCATGACCGGCGACGGCACGAACGATGCGCCGGCGCTTGCCCAGGCGGACGTCGGTCTTGCCATGCACTCCGGGACGGTCCCCGCGAAAGAGGCCGCCAACATGATCGACCTGGACTCCGACCCGACCAAGCTCATAGATGTCGTGGCTATCGGCAAACAGCTTCTGATCACGCGCGGGGCGCTTACCACCTTCTCCATCGCAAACGACGTCGCCAAGTATTTCGCGATGTTGCCGGCCATGTTCATGCTGGTATTGCCGGGGGTGTCGGCGCTCAACGTCATGCATCTGGCCACCCCCGAAAGCGCGGTTCTGTCGGCGCTTATATTCAACGCCGTGATCATTCCGATCCTGATCCCCTTGGCGCTGCGGGGGGTGCGGTTTCAGCCGACGACCGCCAATCACATGCTGGCGCGCAACGTGTTGCTCTATGGTTTCGGAGGGCTGATCGTGCCCTTCGTCGGCATCAAGGCCATAGATCTCATCTTGAGCCCGTTTTTGCATTAGCCTTTAAGGAGGCGCTGTGTCACGCACCTTTGCGACCGCTCTGCGTTTTTCACTCCTGACCTGGGTGATGTTCGGGCTTGGCTACCCCTTGCTCGAGGTCGGCATCAATCAACTCGCCTTCCCGGGAAGGGCCAATGGCAGTCTCGTGCGGCTGCATGGCCGCGTCGTGGGTTCGCGCCTGATCGAGCAACGGTTTCGGGGGGCTCGGTGGTTCCACGGAAGACCGTCGGCCGTCCACATGAACCCGACATCATCCGGCGCCTCCAATCTGGGCCCGTCGAGCCCCGAGCTCGCACGCCACCTCGCCATGCGCAGCAAGCGTCTCCTGGCCCGCCACCCGGGGCTCGTGGGTCGACGGTTGCCGGCCGATATGATCACGAGCTCCGGGTCCGGCCTCGATCCGGACATTACGCCCGCCAATGCCTATCTTCAGGCCCGCTGGGTTGCGCGCGCCCGCGGCCTGCCGCTGGCCTCGGTACGCCGGCTCGTGACGCGCGACACGCGCGGACCCTGGCTCGGGCTGTTTGGACGGGCCCGCGTCAATGTGCTCTCGCTGAATTTGGGGCTCCAGCGCCTTCGAGATTGAGGTCGCCATGATGAACGGTCCCCGCCGAGCCCGGAAGACCATGGCGTGAGTTTCGGGCGTCATCGCGGGGACCTTTCCAACGCTTTGCAGCGCGGGCGGCTGCCGCCGAACGCAAGACGCCCGGGCCGATGTCGTGTCCGGCCGACGCAGCCGCACCGGGGCCTTGTTGTCATCGCAGTCCTGGGGACCGGGATGTGGCCCTTCCGGGCGCGCCTTGGGCGCGTCCGGCCATCGCCGGCACGCGCAACCGCGCCGCCCAAGCGCGATCTCCCGCGCCCCCGGCGCCTTGCCCCGCGCCCCGGCTTCTTGGGCTTCGGCCCTGGTCATGGGGAGGAAGGCCGCCGGAAGGGCGGCCGGCCTCCCGCGATGGGGGCTTTTTCCATGGGCGCCGCCCGTGGCCGCCCGCACGGCGGGCCGCCACTTACGAAACCGCTACGCGGTTACAGGCAGAGCCCCGCGGCGCTTTCTGGTAGGATGGGCTGCGGAGGCCCTGGACGTGTCCGCTCGGGTCCCGGTGGGTGCCATGAACGACGAATCGCAGAGCACGCTGTCTTCACCAGAACAGGATATTCTAAGTGCACTGAAGGAGCGCACGGCGGGTCGCCTTAAGATCTACATCGGGTCGGCGGCCGGTGTCGGGAAGACCTATCAGATGCTCCTGGAGGCGCACAGGCTGCGCGGCGAAGGCGTGGATCTGGTGTTGGGTTACATAGAGACGCATGGCCGCGCCGAGACCGCCGCGCTCGTGGGTGATCTCGAAAAGGTCCCGCTGCGGAGCATTCGTTACCAGGACCGGGTCTTCGAAGAAATGAACCTGCCGGCGATTCTCGAGCGTCGGCCGCAGATCGTCATCGTCGACGAGCTTGCGCATTCGAACATTCCGGGAACCGAGCATCCAAAACGCTATCAGGACGTCGAGGACATCCTGAAGGCCGGCATCAATGTCATCTCGGCCGTCAACATCCAGCATATCGAAAGCCTGAACCCCTACGTCGAACGTTTGACTGGCGTCAAGGTGCGCGAGACCGTTCCGGATCGTGTGCTCGCCATCGCAAGCGAGATCATCAATATCGACCTCTCCGTCGAGGACCATAGGGAGCGCCTGCGTCGCGGCAAGATCTATCCCTCCGAGAAGGTCGAAAGCGCGCTCCGCGGTTTCTTTACCCCGGAGAACCTCGCGGCCATGCGCGAGATGGCGCTGCGCGAGGTGGCGAGCAAGGTCGAATACCAGACCGAGGAGCAACGCCTCTTGCGGGAGGCCGGGCCCTTGCGACGTCCCGACCGGGTGGTCGTCTGCCTCGGGCCCGACCATGCCGCGAACGTGGCCCTGCTGCGTCGTGGGGCGCGGGTCGCCGGCCGCCTGAACGCGGACTGGTTCGCCGTCACGGTGGTGAGGCCCGAGCTTGCGCCAGGGAAGGCCTTGAGTCCGGTTCGCAAGGAGCTTCTGAAGCTCGAGCGGCTGGCGGAGGATCTGGGGGCGCGGTTCAAGGTGCTCGAAGGCAACAGCGTTCTCGACGCCCTCGTGAGCTTCGTCGAGGGGCATGGCATCACGATGGCCATTTTCGGCAAGAACCGGCACGTGGGCTGGCGCCTGCGGCTGTTCAAGTGGTTGACGCTCGAGTTTCTGAACCACACGGATGGAGTCGACGTCCAGATCGTCGATACCGCCGAGCCCGAGGCGCCGGCGCGTCACTAGGAAAACCCATGCTGCGATCACTCAGTAATCGTCTCATCATCGCCATATCGGCGGTCGTCCTGTTTCTCGGCGTCCTGGGGGCCCTGCTGGTCGCGCGCGTAGGCGCGTTGGGCGGTGTCACCCAGAGGATCCTTAGGACCAATGCGCACGCCACCGTGATGATGAGCACCATGCGCGAGGCGGCCCAAGGCTACCATCTCGCGACCTCGGCGGGGACGCGCTCGCGCATGGCGACCCGTTTCTCCGCCTCTTCCCGAGGCTTCGCCGACGATACCGAAGGGCTGCACGTAGGTCGCGAGCGCCTGCGCGTCGAGCAGGCCTGGAAGGCCTACCGGGCCCATCCCGGCGCGGCCCAGCTTCAGGCCCTCGACCGCGCACTGCAACGCCTGAGGGTGCTTACTCACGCGGCCATCGGCGCCCAGGAGCATCGCGCGATCAGCGCCATAAAGGGGCTCACGATCTTCGCGTCCCTCGGGCTTGGCGCGTCGCTGCTGGCCATCCTGATCCTGTCGGTCTGGATGGTGCGGCTTATCTTGCGGCCCATGCGCCAGCTCGCGCGCAGCATCCACGACCTGAACCCGGCCGGCACGCACCGCGAGCTTGAGCGCTACGGCCTCTCGGAGTTCGATGACCTGACGAGAGAGTTCAACGGGCTGCTGCGGCGGCTCGATAAGCACGAGCGCGGCAACACCGAAAAGCTGGTCTACGAGAACGCCAAGATCGATGCGCTGATAAACTCGATCGACGACGGGCTCGTCCTCCTGGACCGGCAGGGGAAGATTCTTCATGTGAATTTCATGGCGGGGATGCTGCTGCAGACCGAGCCCGGCGAACTGCTCGGCCGGAATATCAACGATCTGAACATCGCCACGCGATTTTATATAAATCTCCGCAACGCACTCATGTCGTTGCGGCGCGAGAATCAAGACGAACCGCAGTACAGCCGGAACGAGTTCTCGCTTACCATCCGCGGCCGCCTCCACTCCTACATCCTGAAGACCGTGCCCTTTCGCGATAAGAGCCGCAGCATAATCGGGTTGATCGTGGTGTTGCAGGACGTGACCGAGCTCAGGCATGCCGAACACCAGAGGTCGCAGCTTCTGGCGACACTTTCGCACGAACTGAAGACGCCGCTCACGAGCCTAAGCCTCAGTGTCGGCACGCTCTATGAGACCGCCCATCAGGACAACTTTCCCTCCCAGGTCCGCCAGCTTCTGGAGGTCGCGAAGGAGGAGGTGGGCCGGCTGACGATGTTGGTGGAGGATCTCCTCGACGTCTCCAGGCCGGACGCGATTCGCACGAGCATCGACCTGCGGCCGCTGGAGTTGTGTGAGTTTCTGCGCCGGCAGGCGCACTCGTTTCGGCTCCAGGCCGATCTCCAGGACGTGGACATGGTCGTGCAGTGTCTCCCGGACATAGCCGTCAACGCCGACCCGGTTAAGCTCGGCTGGGTGTTCAACAACCTGCTTTCGAACGCGCTGCGCCACACGCCGCTGCATGGGCAGATCACCGTCAAGGTCTCGACGCCGGGCGACGATGAGGTCGTCATGGAGGTGGCCGACACCGGGCGCGGAATCCCCCCCGAGGAGCTGCCGCGCATTTTTGAATGGTTCACGCAGGGCGCCGGGGATCGCCAGGGATCGGCGGGCATGGGGCTTGCGATCGTCCGGGAGATGGTGGAGGCGCATGGCGGGCGCATCACGGTGGCGTCCAAGGTGAACGAGGGGACGGTATTCCGCATTACCCTTCCGAAGCACATGACGGCCGCCGACCTGCCATTGCAGCCGGTCGTGCCGCCACCTACGCAAGGGTGAATGGATGGCTTCCGTACTCATAGTCGACGATGATCGAAAGATTCGATTGACGCTCAGTATATTTCTCGAGCGTCGCGGGTACCGCGTCCGGGACGTGGCGTCCGTCAAGGCGGCGCTCACCGCCCTGAAGGAGTTCCGCGCCGATGTCGTGCTGTCGGACTTGAAGATGGAAGGCGAGGGCGGTATCGAGCTTTTGGCCGCCGTCAAGACCGACCACCCATCGCTGCCCGTTATTATCATGACGGCCTTTGCGAGCGTGGAGAAGGCGGTAGAGGCCATAAAGAGCGGTGCCGCCGATTTCATCGTGAAGCCCTTTGCTCCGGCCGAGATAGAGCAGCTTTTGAGCCGGGTGATCCATATCCAGGGGCTGGAGGCGGAAAATCGCAACCTGCGCGCCGCTTTGGACCGGGAGGGCATGCGGACCCGGTCGGAGTTGCTGCAGCGCACCCTGGCCATGGCCGAACGCTTCGCGCGCAGCGCGGCGACCGTGCTCGTGCTGGGCGAAAGCGGGACGGGCAAGAGCCTGATCGCCCGGCGGATCCACGCCGCGAGCGGCCGCAGCAAGGGGCCTTTCGTCGAGGTGAACTGCGCGAGCCTTTCGCCGAATCTGCTCGAAAGCGAACTTTTCGGGCACTGCAAGGGTGCGTTCACGGGGGCGATCAAGGACAAGGTGGGTCGGCTTGAAGCCGCAGACGGCGGAACGCTGTTTTTGGATGAAGTGAGCGAATTGCCAGCCGAAGGGCAGGCCAAGCTGCTTCGCTTCCTGCAGGACAAGGTCTTTGAGCGTGTGGGGGAGCTCAAGACCCGCGCGGTCGACACCCGCGTCATCGCGGCGACCAATCGTAATCTGCGCGAACTCGTGGCCGGGGAGGGGTTTCGGGAAGACCTCTACTACAGGCTCAATGTGGCCGAGATATTCATGCCGCCTTTGCGGTCGCGCCCGGAGGACATCCCCATCCTCGTGGAGCGGTTCGTGGCGCAGGCGGCGGCCCGCAACGGCCTTTCGTCGATTCCCGGCATCGAGGATGAGGTAAAGGCCCGTCTGGCCCGTTACAATTGGCCCGGTAACGTTCGCGAGCTTCAGAACGTTATCGAAAGATGTGTCATTTTGGCGGGCTCCGGGCGCATAACCGTGGAACACTTGCCGGATCGTTTGTCGACGGATCCCGCGTCCTAGCCATTGGGATTTTTCCGTGGGGTGTCCTACCCCGAGGACCCGGTTCTTGAAGACATTGTTGCTTGCGGCGCTGGCAGCGGGCGCCCTGCAAGGGACGGCGGCGGCGCACCAAAGATTCATCCGGAGTGTGGATGACAACATCTCGGCCTCCTACCGGCTTATGGATTTTCATTACGTAGAACCAAGCGATACCTGCGCGCTTGCGGTATGCACGAACGCTCCGCAAACGGGTTATTTCGATCGCGAATCCGGCCTTATAGGCGGCTTCCAGGTCAGCGCATCCGGGCTTGTTCTTCGCGACCGGGTGTACACGCGCGTGAGCTACGACCGGACGAGCGGTTACGTCCGCTACCGGGGCTACACCCAGAGCGGTGGGTTGGTGCCAGACGGGGTGTCGGGCGCGGTGATTTCGGATTACGGGGTGCGCCTGGGTGCGGCGTTTCTTGCGCGAGGCGTCATGGCGGTGCCGTTTCTCGAGTATGGGCACCATGCGTGGCGGCGCGTGGTGGGGGCGGGTACGGGGCAGGCCTATGAAGAGGATTACCGGCACGATTTCATCGCGTTAGGCGCGCTCATCCAGGTCGCGCTGACGCGGGCGCTCGTGGGCAGCATCTACGCCTCGGCGGGACAAACCGTGAATCCCGCGATCAGCGTTCCGGCGTATAATTTCTCGCAGGGTCTTGGACCGGCCGCGCTCGTGAAGGCGGGCGCGTCCCTGGATTGGCGCATGTCTGACCGCCTCGGGCTGTACGCGGCCTTTTGCTACACGCGGTTTTCTTATGGGCAGAGCGCGGCGCAACCGTCGGGGGGTCTTGTTATCATGGAGCCCCAGAGCGATACGGTGATTGCAAGCTATGAAGGCGGCATGCGGTTCTTCTTCTCGGGGTGAGCGGCTCTTTTTCGCGCTATGGCCCGATGACGAGGCGCGCGCCCGCATAGCGGCCGAGGCGCGCAGGTCGGTCGGCAGGCCGGTCGCGGCGGGAGGCCACCATATGACGCTTGCCTTCGTGGGTGAGGCGGACACCCGGGTTCGGCGTGCCCTGGAGCAGGGGGCCGCTTCTGTAGGGGGAGAGGGCTTCGTGTGCGTGCTGGACAGGATAGAGGCCCTGGTTCCCGGGATCGAGGTCCTTGCGCCTTCGGCGCCACCATCACCGCTGCTGGCGCTCGCCGAGGGCCTGCGGCGCCTCGTGGCGGATGTCGCGGGCGCGGCCGGGTGCCGCCCCTACCGTCCGCATGTCACCCTGGCGCGCCACGCGGATCACGCACGGTCGGTAAGCCTTTTCCCGCCGGTCGTCTGGCGCGCACGGGACTACGTGCTGTGCCGCTCGGTGAGGGCAGAGCCCGGGTCCTACGATGTGTTGAAGCGGTGGCCGCTTAATGAAGATATATGACATCTTTCTGACGTTCTTCGTCGTGGTCGACCCCATCGGCCTCGTGCCGCTCTTCGGGGCCCTCACCGCCGGTGCGAGCCCGGAGTACCGTCGGCGGATGGCGGTGAAAGGCGTCTTGATCGCGGCCCTCATTCTGTTTTTTTTCGCCTTCAGCGGCTTTGCCTTGCTGCGCGTCCTTGGCATCGGCCTTGCCGCGTTTCGGATCGCGGGCGGTGCACTCCTGTTTTTGCTTGCGATCGACATGGTGTTCGCGCGCCATTCGGGGCTGCGGTCGACGACCCGCCGCGAGACGGAAGAGGCGCGCGGCCGGGATGATATCTCGGTCTTTCCGCTCGCCATTCCGCTTCTGGCGGGCCCCGGCGCGCTTACGAGCCTCCTTCTCATGCTCTCGGCCGCCGACGGCCATCTTGCCGCAGTCGGGCTGCTCCTTGGTATACTGACCCTGGTGTTGGCCATTACGCTTGTCGTGCTTCTCTCATCGGTGCGGATTTTGGCGCTGATGGGCGAGACCGGGGCCAACGTGGTTACGCGTTTACTGGGCGTGTTATTGACGGCCCTCGCGGTTCAGTATGTGCTGACCGGCATCCGCGCAGGCCTCCTGCAAGGCCCTTGATATGAAAGAGATCTCGGTGGACGTCCAGCCTTTCGACGGGAACCGCGAGCGTGAATTGGTGGTGGTGGCCTACGCCCTGTATGTCGTGGGGTTTTTCGGCATGCTCGCCCCGAGCATCCTGGCTCTCGGCTTGAATTACTGGCGTCGCGACCGCAGCGGCAGCTGTTATGGGAGCCACCACCGCTGGATGATACGGACGTTTTGGTGGGGCATCTTGTGGGCGGCCGCCTCCCTGCTCCTCGTCTTTGCGCTCGTGAGCTACATCGCGCTGATCCTGGTCAGTGTGTGGTGGGTATACCGCGTAATCCGCGGGGTTCTCGCCCTGGTCGATGAGCAATCCATGCCGCCAAGCCCGCTCCAGGTGACGAGCCAGTCGGTCTAGGAACGCGTCCGGGCAGTGGGGGCGCGCTTCACGCCGCGGGTGTCGCGTCTTGGAGAAGCCCAGACCGTGCGCCGTGCCCTCCTGGCGTGGCGCCGCCAAAAAAAAGGACCGCACGAAGCGGTCCTCGGGGGATGGCCGATCCGGCGGCCTTCAGGTGCCCGTAAGGGTCTTCTTCGGCGCAGGCCACGGCGCGTAGCCGGGGTTGTTTGCGACGCCGAGGAGGCGCGGGGTATAGGCCATCTCCGTGCGCACGGTCTTCTGGTCGCGCAGGTATTCCGAGACCACGTCCCAGATCTTTTTGCCCGGATGCTTGGGCCGGTAGACGTCCGCCCACCCGGACACCGTGTAGCGTTTGTTGGGCTCGATGGGCTTGCCATTCAAGAGGCGCAGATCGGAGATTCTATGCCCGATGTTGCGCATCGGCGCCATCGTGTAGGTGAAGCCGCCCACGCGCACCATGTCGCCGCCCTGTTGATAGTACGGGTCCTTGTTGAAGAGGTTGTCGGCGATCTGCTCCAGCATGTTTTTCAACTGTTTGCCGGTGTAGGTGTTGAGGGTCGTCGCCGGATAGGTGATGGCCGTCTGGTTCATGACGTCTTCCATCGTGACGGGCTCCCCGGGGAGCAGGCTCGTGCCCCAGCGGAAGCCGGGCGAGAGCGCGAGCTGGGCGCCGGACACGGCGAGCTGCGCATCGATGATCAGCTGATCGAACGTGCCGTTGAAGTTGCCGCGGCGAAACAGTAGCCCCTCGCTTATGGCAAGCTTCTCGGCAAGCTTGTCCTTGTAGGGGGCGCGCACCTTCTCGATATAGGCGGCCATTTCCGGGTCGGCCGGCAGCAGGTCCGCAAATACCGGCATGAGGCGGGATTTATAGCCTCGTACACGGCCGCCGCGCACGTCGAGATCCAGGACCAGCAGGAAAGA
>JAKAXT010000145.1 GCA_021816425.1 Pseudomonadota bacterium
GCAGTCTCTCTCCAGAGTCGACGAAAATGGCCTCGCGGTCCCTTTGCCGGTACGTTTCCGGGCGGTTGCGTCGTCGGCGCCCATGCCCCGAAGGGCGGGTCTCTCCCGCGAGCCGTCTGTCGCCCGCCGACTATATCAGCCTCCCTCGCGGACGCCAAGCCGGACCGACCCGCCTCCGGACCGAACCCATGCGCGCAAGGCCGCCCTTGCAAGCCCCGACACAACGTCTAGGCTGTAGGGATAACAATTAAAATAATCCTACATCCGGGTGGCAAAAGGCCGTGGCGGTCGCGCCGACCTCCGCCAAAGCGGCCTTTTGGAGATCTTGAGGAGGCTTTATGCGTCGCGTCATCGCTCTGACCCTATGCCTTTCCTGCGCCCCGGCCTGGGCCGCAGGCCCCTCCAAGGCCTACGTCATGATCGCGCCGCCACGACAATCGCAGACGCAGGAGCAGGCGGTCTACGGCCGGATCGCGCAGTTCCTGGCGCAGGCGACCGGCGCGCCGATCCGGTTTCGCTATACGAGCAACTGGCTCACCTATATGGCCGAGGTCCACGGCAACAAGGCCGATATCTACTTCGACGGCCCGTCCTTCGTAGGATGGCGGATCGCGCGCTGGCACGACCATGCGGCCGTGGCCCTGAGCGGGCACCTGAAATTCGTGCTGGTGGCGAAAAAGGGCGGCCCCTCGCTCTCCAAGGTGAGCGATCTGGTCGGGCGTAGTGTCTGCGCCTTCTCCCCACCCAACCTCGCGACTTTGACGCTCGACAGCTCGTTCACCAACCCTGAGCGCAGGCCCTACATCGTCGTGATCCACAGCTTTCGCGAGGCGGCGCGCAACGTCATCGACGGGAATTGCATGGCCGCCCTGGAGCCGCTGCCCGTGTACAAGCACCAGAGCGCGCAATTCCCGGGCAAACTGCGGCTCGCCGGCAAGATCCCCGGCCTGCCCAACCAGGCCTTCTCCCTGAGCAACGCCATGCCATCGGCATTGCGCGAGAAGATCATAGCCGCGCTCCTGAGCCCGGCGGGGCGCGCGGCGACGGCACCGTTGCGGGACATATTCGGGCACAAACAGCTCGTGCGCGTGCACGACGCGGCCTACCTGCCCTATCGTAAACTGCTCAAGGCCATGGTGGGTTTCTAGGGGTCTCGAGACCGGAGGCGCGGGGGACGGCTCGACGAGCCGCTCCGTTTCAGACAACCTCGCCCGCCAGGCCCGATGCGCCGCCGGACCCTCGCGCGCGCCCCGGGCCCCGGGGCGAGGGCTGCGGCATCAGCGCCGTGACGGCTCGAGACCACCGGCAAGTTCGTCGAACGGATCGCCCGCCACGCCAACATGCCAAGGCCGCGCCCGGGATCCTGCCCGCGTCGCTTCGTGAACGATTCCGTGATCGTGGAATTTGTGCCGCGGCAGGCCGCGCCCGGACCCGTTCAGCCGCGCGGCACGCGGTGCGGAATCCGATATTTGTCGAGCAGACGATAGAGGGTCACGCGCGAGACGCCGAGCGAGCGCGCCGACCGTGACAGATTGCCGCCGCTTTTCTCGATGGCCTCGCAGATCGCCTCGCGCTCGGCACGCTCGCGCGCCTCGGCCAGGGTCTCCTCGACGGGCACGTGGCGGTTGGAGCCGGTAGAGTTCAGGCCCAGGTCCTCGGGCCCTATCAACTGCCGCTCGCACATTACCATGGCGCGACGCACCCGGTTGATGAGCTCGCGGACGTTTCCCGGCCAGTTATGCTGGCTCAAGGCGACGAAGGCATCGCGGCCGAAGCCCCGGACCTGCGGATTCTTTTCCGCGGCGAAGGTCTCGAACCAGTGGCGCGCGAGGAGCGTGACGTCGCCCTCGCGGGCGCGCAAGGGCGGGGCGTCGAGGTTCAGGACGTTCAGGCGATAGTAGAGGTCCTCCCGGAACCGCTTTTCGCCGACGGCCTTTTCCATGTCGACGTGGGTGGCGGCGATGACGCAGATGTCCGCGCGCATGGTCTCGGTCCCGCCCACGCGTTCATAGGTCCCGCCTTGCAGGACGCGCAGGAGGTTCACTTGAAGATCCAGGGAAAGATCGCCGATCTCGTCGAGAAAGAGCGTGCCCCCCCTCGGCCGCCTCGATGCGGCCGATCTCGCGTCGATGGGCGCCCGTGAAGGCGCCTTGCTCGTGGCCGAACAACTCGGACTGGATCAGCTTGTCGGGGAGCGCGCCGCAGTTCACGGCCACGAACGGGCGCGGGGCGCGCGACGAATGCGCGTGAATCGCAAGCGCACGCGACTCCCTGCCCGATACATCGGGTCGTTGCGCCCCCTCAAACGGGGGGCCAGCCGATCTCGACGAGCACGGGGGCGTGATCGGAGGGACGCGCATGGGCGCGCGCCTCGCGGTCCACGAAGCCGCGCACGAAGCCCGCCGCCAGTGGCGCGCTCAGGAGCACATGATCGATGCGCAGACCCTGATCGCGGCGGAAGGCCGCCGCGCGATAATCCCACCAGCTGTAGCCGCGACCTTCGCCCGCCAGCGCCCCCAATGCGTCCGTGAATCCCGCGCCGATCAGCGCCTGAAAGGCCGCGCGCTCGGGCGCGCTCACGAGCACCGACCCCTCCCAGGCCGCCGGATCATAGACGTCGCGGTCCTCCGGGGCGATATTGAAGTCGCCGGCCAAAGCGAGTGCCGGGTTATCGGCAAGCCAGCTGCGGCTCTGCTCCTTCAGGGCGTCCAGCCACTCGAGCTTGTAGGGGTAGCGGGGGGAATCGAGCGCCGTCCCGTTCGGGACATAGAGGCTCGCGACACGCAGCCCCCGGAAGGTCGCCGTGAGCGCCCGGCATTGCTCGTCCGGAAAGCCGCTCAGGCCGCAGGCGACATCGGTGAGCGGTCCGCGCGCCGCGACCGCAACCCCGTTGTAACTGGGCTGGCCGTGGAAGACGACCTCGTAACCGCGAGCCGCAAAGGCCTGCACCGGGAAATCCGCGTCCCGCACCTTGGTCTCCTGCAGGCACAAGACATCCGGCTCGACGCGGTCCAGCCACTCCTCGAGCTGCGGCAGGCGCACCCGCAGCGAGTTCACGTTCCAGGTCGCGATCTTCATAGGCAGACGGCGCCGCCATCGCCGCGTGCGGGACGGGGCACGGGCCGCCGCTAACTCTTGGGGGCCTTGAGGTAGCCGGCGGCCGCGAGCTCGTTTTTCAAGGCCGAGTGGATGTAGCCCACGAGAACGTCGCGCCCCACGGTCACAGTCGGCACCGTCGTCGATCCGGTCTTATGCTTCATGCCCTGCAGGGCCGATCGCCCGCGGGAGACGTCGACGCTGCGAAACGGGACCCCGTGGCGGTGCAGGTAGGCGCTCACTTCTCGACAGGGCCCGCAATGCGGGGCCCGGTACAAGACCACGGGATGCAGGGCGCTCACGGCCTTGCGCACGGCGGAGGGCGAGGTATGGCCGTGCACATGCAGCACGTGCACATGGCGGGCCGACGAAGGGGGCGGGGTATTCTGGTAGGTGACGACCCCGTCGGGACCCACCCAGCGATACAAGGTGGCGGCATGCGCCGTCCCCGCCAATATCAGGACACCCGCCCAAGCCATCCAGCGCGTCATCGATTCCCCTCCGTTTCATAAAGCCCGCTCTGCTTCAGTAGCGCGTCGATACACGGTGCCCGGCCACGGAACCGCTCGAACAGCTCGCGCGGATCGGCCTCCCCTCCCCGCTCCAGGATGTTGTGGAGAAAGGATAAACCGGTGGCGCGGTCGAACACGCCGCGCTCCTCGAAGGGACCGAAGGCGTCGGCCGACAAGACCTCCGCCCATTTGTAGCTATAGTAGCCCGCCGCGTAACCGCCCGCAAAGATATGGGTGAAGCTGTTCTCGAAG
>JAKAXT010000146.1 GCA_021816425.1 Pseudomonadota bacterium
CCGATCTCGGCCCCACCCCTTGGGCGCTGCGTCCCCGAACCCGCTCCTCGGCATAGCGCTCGTCGGAGACCGCGCGGCCGCAGGCGAGCTCTTCGACCGCAGCCTGAGCCTCGTCGCGGTCGTAGCCGCGCCTACAGAGGCGCTCGGCGAGTTCGAAGCGGCTGTAGTCGCGCCGCGCGAGCAGACCGAGCGCGTAGTTGCGCGCGGTCTCGCGGTCAGCGCTCAGATCTCGCCCTCCCCCTCGAGCGCCGGGTCGGCTTCCATGAGCGCCGTCGGGTGCGCCGCGAACGAGGCGCGCAGCTTCGCCTCCAGATCCGCCGCGATCGCCGGGTTGTCGCGCAGATACTGACGCGCGTTTTCCTTGCCCTGCCCTATGCGCTCGCCCCCATAGGAATACCAGGCCCCGGACTTCTCGACCAGGTTGGCGGTGACCCCGAGTTCGATCAGTTCGCCCTCTTTCGAGACCCCCTGATCATAAAAGATGTCGAACTCGCATTGCCGGAAGGGGGGCGCGATCTTGTTCTTCACCACCTTGATGCGCGTCTGGCTGCCCACCACCTCCTCGCCGCGCTTGATGGCGCCGATGCGGCGGATGTCCAGACGCACCGAGGCGTAGAACTTCAAGGCATTGCCGCCGGTGGTGGTCTCCGGGTTGCCGAACATCACGCCGATCTTCATGCGGATCTGGTTTATGAAGATGACGAGCGTGTTCGAGCGTTTGATGTTGCCCGTGAGCTTGCGCAAGGCCTGCGACATGAGGCGCGCCTGCAGGCCGACATGGGAATCACCCATCTCGCCCTCGATCTCGGCCTTGGGCGTCAAAGCCGCCACCGAATCGACCACCACCACGTCGACCCCGCCGGAGCGCACCAGCATGTCGGTGATCTCCAGAGCCTGCTCGCCCGAGTCCGGCTGCGAGACCAGCAGATCCTCGACGTTTACGCCAAGACGCTTGGCGTAGGCCGGGTCCAAGGCGTGCTCGGCGTCGATGAAGGCGGCGGTCCCCCCGGCCTTCTGCGCCTCCGCTATGACGTGCAGGGTCAAGGTCGTCTTGCCCGAGGACTCCGGGCCGTAGATCTCCACCACCCGCCCGCGCGGCAGCCCGCCTATGCCCAGGGCGATGTCGAGCCCGAGCGAGCCCGTCGACACCGCCGCCACCGCCGGGGCCTCGCCCGCATCGCCCAGGCGCATGACCGAGCCCTTCCCAAACTGCTTTTCGATCTGGCCCAAAGCCGCGCTCAAGGCCTTGCTCTTGTTGACGTCCATGAACTACCCCCGCGAGTGCGCGCAAGGGGGCGATTATTCCACAAAGGGCGCCCGGGACCTAGCGAGAGAAATCCTGTTCCAGGCGGTCCCTGAGCCCCGCCAGGGCCGCCGCCACCGCCTGCACGCGCACAGCCCCCCTGTCCCCTGAAAAATGATGGACTTGGGCGTGCTCGCGCCGCGCCGTCACCCAGCCGATGGCCACCGTTCCCACCGGGCATTCGGGGGTGCCGCCCGAGGGGCCGGCGTAGCCCGTGACCCCCACCCCGACGTCCGCGCCGCTCGCGGCAAGCGCGCCGCGGGCCATGGCGACGGCGGTCGGCGCGCTCACTATGGTCGCCTCGTCCAGGCATTCCCACGGAACCCCGAGCACGGCGTGCTTGGCGCACGGCGCATAGGTCACGAACCCGACCTCGAACCAGGCGGAACTCCCGGCGAGGTCGGTCAGGGCGGCGGCGAGCAGCCCCCCCGTGCAGGACTCGGCGACCGTGACGGTGAGCCCCGCGCCGGCGAGACGGGCGGCCACGGCTTCGGTCAGGTCCCTGATCAGCGCAGCATGCCGCCCGTCCACCATAGGCCCCCCTGAACCAAGAGCGCGGCGTAGATCCCCGCAAGGACATCGTCCGCCATGATGCCATAGCCCCCGGGCAATGCCTCCAGACGCGCGATCGGGAAGGGCTTTACGATATCGAACAGGCGAAAAAGGCCAAAGGCCACCGCGAACCAGACGATCTGATGGGGGACCGCGAAGAGCGCGACCCCCATCCCCGCGACCTCATCCCAGACCACCATGGGCGGGTCGCGGCGCCCCAGGGTCCGCGCGGCGCGGGCCGTGACCGGCACCCCGACGCCTATGGCCACGGCGACGAGCGCCGCGTAGGGCCCAAGACCCCAGAGGCCGGCCGGCCACCAGAGCGCGAGCGCGACGAGCGAGCCCACCGTGCCGGGCGCACGCGGGGCGTAGCCCGCCCCGAAGCCGGTCGCCACCCATACCGCGAAGCCGCCCTTAGCCATCGAAATGGTTGTAGCCGGACCGCGCCGGGGCATAGACATCCTGACCGTCACGCAAGACGAGCTCATGGCCCGCGACGATGTCGCCCAGGTAGTGAAAGCCGCAGGAAAAGCGCGGCGTGATCCCCGCCAGGGCCGGCACGCGCTCGGGGGGGACCGTGAAACAGAGTTCATAGTCGTCGCCAAAGACGAGCGCCGGGTCGTAGCCCACGGTGGCGAAGGCGGCGTCATAGGCCGAAGACAGGGGCAGGCGCCGCAGATCGATCTCGGCACCGACGCCGCTTGCCTTCAGGATGTGGCCGAGATCGGCGACCAGCCCATCGGAGATGTCGATCGCAGCCGAGGCGATCCCGGCCAGGGCCTGTCCTTCCTGGATGCGGGGCAGCGGCCGGTCGAGCCGCGCGAGCACCGGCGCGTGGAGCTCGGGCGGCAGGGCGAGACGCCCGGATCGCGTGAAGAAGCCGAGGGCGGCTTCGCCGAGGAAGCCCGAGACATAGACCCGGTCCCCGGCTCGCGCCCCGCTGCGCCTGAGCGCACCCCCGGGGGGCACCGTACCGAGGGCGGTGATGGTGACGGAAAGGGGCCCGCGCACGGTGTCGCCGCCCACGAGATCCAGGGCGACGGCGTCTGCGAGCGTGAAAAGGCCCTCCCGAAAGCCCGCAAGCCACGCGCGATCGATCGCAGGCAGGCTCAGGTTCAAGAGGAATGCCAGGGGGCGCGCGCCCATGGCGGCGAGATCGCTCACGTTCACCGCAAGCGCCTTGTAGCCTACGTCGTAGCCCGGCGCGCCCAGGGCGAAGTGCACCCCCTCGATCAGGGTATCCGTGGTCACGACGAGGTGCCGGTCCGCCCCGGGCAGGGCCAGGAGGGCGGCGTCGTCACCGACCCCCAGGACCACCTCGGGCCTGCGCGAGGGGCGCGTGAAATAGTGATCTATGAGACCGAATTCATCCACTCGAAGATCATCTCTCGTGGGCGCGCAAACCCTTTGCCGCTCGGTCGAGCACCGCGTTCACAAACTTGTGGCCGGCCTCGCCGCCATAGCGCTTGGCAAGCTCCACCGCCTCGTTCAGGACGATCCGTTGGCCGATCTCGGGGCGCGACCGCAGTTCGTAGACGCCGATGCGCAGGATGGCGCGCTCGACGGGATCGACCTCGGCAAGCGACCGATCGAGGTGCGGGGCGAGCAGCGCGTCCAGCTCCTCCACGTGTTGCGGTATCTCGCGGATCAGCTCCGCGAAATAGACCTCGTCGACCCCGCCGCTGCACTCCGGATCACGCAGGAACAGCCGGCCGATGTCATGCCACGGCTGGGCCGTCAGCTGCCACTGATAGAGGGCCTGCAGCGCCTGGCCGCGGGCGCGCGAGCGCGGCCCGCTCATGGATGGCGCAGGCGGCGCAGAAGATCGACCATCTCCAGGATCGACAAGGCCGCCTCGGCGCCCTTGTTGCCGGCCTTCGCCCCCGACCGGTCGATGGCCTGCGCCACCGTATCGACGGTCAGCACCCCCAGGGCCACCGGCACGCCGGTCTTGA
>JAKAXT010000147.1 GCA_021816425.1 Pseudomonadota bacterium
TTCCGATCTGATCCTCGCCAAGAACACGGCGATCCGGTGGCGTGACCACCGCATCAATATCGTCGATACGCCCGGGCACGCGGACTTTGGCGGGGAAGTGGAGCGCGTCCTCTCCATGGTGGACTCGGTGCTTCTGCTCGTGGACGCAGTCGACGGGCCCATGCCCCAGACCCGCTTCGTGACGCGCAAGGCCTTCGCCCTGGGGCTGCGACCCATCGTCGTCATCAACAAGGTCGACCGGCCCGGGGCACGGGTGAACTGGGTGCTGGACCAGACCTTCGATCTGTTCGACAAGCTCGGGGCCACCGAGGAGCAGCTCGACTTCCCGGTCGTATACGCCTCGGCCCTGTACGGGTACGCGGGGCTTGCACCGGACGTCCGCGAAGGGGACATGACGCCGCTGTTCGAGGCCATACTTCGCCATACGCCATCCCCCGATGTGGATCCCGACGGCCCGTTCCAGATGCAGATATCGAGCCTCGCGTACTCGAGCTATGTGGGCGCGATCGCGACCGGGCGCATAAAGCGCGGGACCGTGCGGCCCAACCAGGCGGTGGCGGTGATCGATCGCGAGGGCAAGCGTCGCGATGGCAAGATCCTGCAGGTCCTGGGCTTCCTTGGCCTCGAGCGCACGGAGGTCAAGGAGGCCTCGGCGGGCGACATCGTGGCGGTGGCGGGCATCGACCCCGTCTACATCTCCGATACGCTCTGCGACCCGGCCCGCCCCGAGGCGCTGCCACCGCTCACGGTGGACGAACCCACCGTGAGCATGACTTTCGAGATCAACACCTCGCCCTTCGTAGGCCAGGACGGGAAGTTCGTGACGAGCCGCCAGCTGCGCGAACGCCTGGAGCGCGAGCTCATCCATAACGTCGCCCTGCGCGTCGAAGATACGGCCGACGCCGACAAGTTCAAGGTCTCGGGGCGCGGCGAACTGCATCTGGGCATCCTGATCGAAACGATGCGGCGCGAGGGTTACGAGCTTGCCGTGTCACGCCCGCAGGTCATCACCAAGGTCGTGGACGGCGAGGTCCATGAGCCCTTCGAGACCCTGACCCTGGACGTGGAGCAGGCCCACCAGGGCGTACTGATCGAGCGGCTCGGGAATCGCCGCGGCGACCTCATCGCCATGGAGCCCGATGCGAGCGGCCGCATACGCCTGGAGTACATCATTCCTTCGCGCGGTTTGATCGGATTCCAGACGGAGTTCCTGAGCCTGACATCCGGCAGCGGCCTCATACATCACGTCTTCGACCACTACGGCCCCGTGAAGAAGGGCGACATGGGCGGGCGCGTGAACGGCGTCTTGATCTCCAACGGCGCCGGCAAGAGCGTCGCCTACGCGCTCTTCAGTCTGCAGGAGCGCGGGCGGCTTTTTGTGGGGCCGGGCGAAGACCTCTACGAAGGCATGATCATCGGCATCCACTCGCGCGACAACGACCTGGTGGTGAACCCGTTGCGCGGCAAGCAGCTGACCAACATGCGCGCCTCGGGCTCCGATGAGAACATTCTGCTTACCCCGCCCATCCAGCTCACCCTGGAACGCGCCATCGAGTTCATCGACGACGATGAGCTTGTCGAGGTGACGCCGCATCATATCCGGCTGCGCAAGCGATACCTGAAGGAGAACGACCGCAAGCGCGCCTCGCGCGGCTAGGCGGTCTGCTCGCGGATGGCGTGGAAGCGGGCCTTCGGGAAGCGCTCCGCGGTGAGATCGAGGTGTGATCGCGAGGGCGCGAGGTAGGTGAGCGCGCCGTCCGCGTCCTTCGCGAGATAACCCGAAAGCCGCTTGTGCATGTCGTCGAGCGTGCCGGAGTCGGCCTCGATCCAGCGTGCGGCGACGACCGGCGCGGGCTCGAAGTCGGCCTCGACCCCATACTCGCTGCGCAGTCTGTAGGTCACGACCTCGAACTGCAGGGCGCCGAGCGCGCCCAGGATCATGTCGTGACTTGCGATCGGTCGGAAGAGCTGGGTCGCCCCCTCCTCGGTGAGCTGCTCGAGCCCCCGTGACAGCGCCTTGCTTTTGAGCGGATCCCGCAGGACCACGCGCCGGAAGAGTTCCGGCGCGAAATTGGGGACGCCGGTAAAACGCAGATCCTCGCCCGCCGTGAACGTGTCTCCTATGCGGATCGTGCCGTGATTGGGCAGGCCGAGGATGTCGCCGGCATAGGCCTCGTCGGCCATGGACCGCTCATTGGCGAGGAAGGTCAGGGCATTGGCGGCGTTGATCTCGCGCCCCTCCCGCACATGGTAGAGGCGCATGCCGCGCCGATAGCGGCCCGAGCAGATGCGGATGAAGGCCATGCGGTCGCGATGCTGCGGGTCCATGTTCGCCTGGATCTTGAAGACGAAACCGGAAAACGCCTCCTCGCCGGGCGCGACCACGCGGCTTGCGGTGGGGCGCGGCAGGGGCGGTGGGGCGAGCGCGATGAAGGCGTCGAGCAGCTCGCGCACGCCGAAGTTGTTGAGGGCCGACCCGAAGAACACCGGGGACTGGCGGGCGGCGCGGTAGGCGTCCACGTCCACGGGCGGCGCCGCCTCGCGCACGAGCTCGATCTCCTGGAGGATCCGCTCGTGCTCGTCGCCCAAGAGGGCCTTCAGCTCCGGGTCGTTCAGGGCGAGCACGCGGTCCTCGCGGATGCGCTCGCTGCGGCCCTGGGGCAAAAGCCGCGCCTCGGACTTTGCAAGCCGGCAGATGCCGCGAAAGCGCTGACCCATGCCGAGCGGCCAGGTGACCGGGGCACAGCTTATGTTCAGGACACGCTCGATCTCATCCAGCAGCTCGAGCGGCTCCCGGCCCTCGCGATCCAGCTTGTTCACGAAGGTGATGATGGGCGTATTGCGCATCCGGCAGACCTCGAGGAGCTTCACGGTCTGCGCCTCGACGCCCTTGGCGGCGTCTATCACCATGAGCACGGAGTCGACCGCGGTCAGCGTCCGGTAGGTGTCCTCCGAGAAGTCCTGGTGGCCGGGCGTATCGAGGAGGTTGACGACCGCATCCCCATAGGGGAACTGCATGACCGACGAGGTCACGGAGATGCCGCGCTCACGCTCGAGGGCCATCCAGTCCGAGGTCGCGTGGCGGGCCGCCTTGCGGCCCTTGACCGCACCCGCGAGCACGATGGCCCCCCCGAAGAGCAGGAGCTTCTCGGTCAGGGTCGTCTTTCCGGCATCGGGATGCGAGACGATCGCAAAGGTTCGCCGCCGGGCAATCTCTGTCGCGTGGGAGGACATGGAAGCGCGCAAGGATACACGTCGACCGCCGCCAAGACCAGCCTCGCTTCGCCTGCCGGGGCGACGCCGGTATACTGCGAACTTGCATGGCCACACTCTACCCGCCCATAGAGCCCTACGCGCAACACCGGATCGCGGTGGCGCCGCCCCATGTCCTCTACGTCGAGGAGTGCGGCAATCCGCGAGGGCTGCCGATCGTATTCCTTCACGGCGGGCCGGGCGCGGGCTGCGAGCCCTACCATCGCCAGTTTTTCGACCCCGGACGCTACCGCATCGTGCTTTTCGATCAGCGCGGCGCCGGACGGTCGACACCCCACGCGGAGCTCGTCGGCAACACCACCAAAGACCTCGTGGACGATATCGAGGCCATACGTACCCGCCTCGGCATCGACCGCTGGCTCGTGTTCGGGGGCTCGTGGGGCTCCACGCTTGCGCTCGTGTACGCCGAGACCCACCGCGAGAGGCTCCTGGGGCTCATCCTGCGGGGCATCTTCCTGTGTCGGAGCGCTGAGATCCG
>JAKAXT010000052.1 GCA_021816425.1 Pseudomonadota bacterium
CCGTGAAGCTCACGCACGCGAAGAAAGGCGATCTCGTCACCGTCGACTGGATCGACAACGAGGGCATGACCGGGCACGCCCAAACCCATGTGAGCTAGGGGGGATCAGGAGCGGCCGACGGCAAGCGCCGGCCGCTCGCTCGCTCGACCGTAGAGATAGCCCTGCGCCCAGTCTATGCCGAGATCCTTTATGATGATCGCCGTTTCGGCGGTCTCTATGCCCTCGGCGAGCGTCGTGATCTTCAGTTCCTCGGCTATGCGCTGGATGCCCTGAATGATGGCGCGCACCGTGGGTTCCCGGATGCGGCTTACGAGACTCCCTTCGAGCTTCAGGAAGGAGAAGGGCAGGTCTGCGAGGTATTGAAAAGACGAGTAACCGCGCCCGAAATCGTCCAAGGCGAGCTTAAGGCCGGCGTCCACGAAGCCCATGAGCATTTCGCGGGCATGCTGACTATCCCCAAACAGTTCCCGTTCGGTGAGTTCGAGGACGAGCGCCCTGCGCGTGTCCCCATGGTGCTGGCAGGTCTCGCAATATTTGGTCACGAGGGCGAGCAGATCCTGGACCGCTTCCGGATGGCGCAGGAGGTCGGCCGAGATATTGACGAAATGCACGAGCGGCGCGCTGTCGTTCAGGGATTCTATGCAGCGTTCGAGCGTGGCGCGGATCACGCTCTGATCGATCTTGTAGGTGAGCTGGAGGTGCTGGGAGACTTCTATGAATTCTTCGGCCGCCAGCACGCGCCCGTCCGGCAGGCGCATGCGGGCGAGGGCCTCCTCAGCCACGACCCGCCCCGTTTTCAGATTGATGATGGGCTGATAGGCGGCGATGATGCGCTGTTCGTGGAGGGCCGCCTCCAGGGCCGCGCCCATGCCGAGCACGCGCTTCTGGACGATGGTGGCGCGCACCGCGCGGTTACGCCCCGATCCTTTGGCGTGGTAGAGCGCCGCTTCCACGGCATTCAGGACATCCGTGGGACCGCCCCCGTCCTGCGGGTAGCTCGCGACCCCGAAGCTCGCCGTGATATGGATGCGGCTCGTTTTCGACAGAATGACGAGCCGCTCGATGCGTTGACGCAGCCGCTCGACCAGCGTGTCGACCTCACCCGTTTCATTGACGACACATAGGAATTCCGGACCCCCCCAGCGGCCTATGGAGGCATCGGGCCCCAGGACATCGCGCAGCACTTGCGCCACCTGGCGCAGCACGCGGTCGGCGAATTCGCGCCCGAGGCTGTAATTTATGAGTTTGAACCGGTCGATGTCGCACAATATGACCCCGAAGCGCTTCCCGAGCTCCATGCGTGTCGCGACCGTCTGCTGGAGCGCGGCTCGACTCGGGACGCTGATAGGATCGCCCAGATCGGGCATTGACATAACGCGGTTCCTCGTGCGCCAACAAGGCGCTGATGTTTTCGGGGAGTCCGGCATACGTTAATGTATGAGCGCGCGTCTGTCCAAAGGAAAATGAGATGCCGCGCGCCTCTTAGCGTGTATCGAGCCAGCCTGCGCGCGCCAGTCGCGCCGCCCCGAAGGCCGCCGGGCGATCGGCGGCCAGGCTTATCGGAACCTCGAGCGCCTGTTCGCGTATCGCGCGCCAGGCACCGTTGGTCGCGCCGCCCCCGGTGGTGACCACCCGTTGCAAGCGAGGGGCCCCGTAGCGGGCGAGCAGGGCGTATCCGCGCGCCTCGATGGCGGCCAGGCCCTCCAAGAGCCCCTGGAGGAACAGACGATCATCGGCCGGTCGCGGGGAGAGGCGCGGCGCAAGCCGTGGATCGCTCACGGGAAATCGCTCGCCGGGCGCGAGCAGCGGGTAGTAGTCGAGCCGCGGGGAGGTCGGAAGGGGCAGCGTCGCCGAGAGTCGCGCGAGGGTCGGGCGGTCGAAGTAATGAGCGAGCACCGCAGCGCCGCTATTGGAGGCCCCGCCCACGAGCCAGGTCTTGGGGAGCCTGTGGCTGTAGATGCCGAACTCGGGGACGGAGATGGGGTGCGGGCTCTCGATCTTCAGGACCAGGGTGGATCCGAGGGAACTCACGCCGCAGCCGACCGGCAGGGATCCGAGCGCCAGGAAGGCGGCGGTGCTGTCGGTGGTGCCTGCGACTACGAGCGGCGCGGAACGCAGGCCGAGACGGCGGGTCAAGGTCCGGCACAGGGGTCCGAGGGGCGTGCCCGCCGGTACGACGTGCGGGAGGCGCACGGTAAAGGGCCGCTCGCGCAAGATCTGCGTCCAGGACCCATCGAAGCCGAGCTTCAAGGCGTTGTGTTCGTCCATGAGCCCGTAGTGTCCGAGGAGCGCGCCCGAAAGCCAGGATGCCTGCGCCGCGATGCCGGCCCCCGACGGGGCGCCGTAATGGCGGGTGAGCCACAAGAGCTTGGCGGGACCCCCGTAGGGGCCGGATGCCGGGCCTTCGGCAAGGCCTCTCGCGGCGAGCGCGCGGGCCTCGATGCCCGCCCGGCCATCGTTGTAGGCCATGACGGGCGTGAGCGGACGGCCGCTTGTCGTGTCGCACAGAAACGTCGTGCCCGAGGTCCCGTCGACGGCGATCGCGGCGATCTCCGCCGATGGTCGCCGCCGCCGGATGAGGGCGATGAGCTGGAGGGCGTGGCGCAGCCATGCCGCGGGGCTCAGGGATTGGCCGGCGGGCCACGCCTGTGCCAGGATCCCGCGCCTGCGCCCGGCTTCGTCCAGCATGGCGATGCGCACGCCTGATGTCCCAAGGTCGATCCCGAGGAAAAGGCGCTCCCGATCCACTCCCTAGGCGTCGCTCCGCTCGAGGCTGGCGGGCGGCCGTCCGTGGCGGGCCACCACCGTGGTGTAGAGGCCGCCGCGAACGTTGAACCGCGCGGTGATCTCCATGTAGCGGGGGATGGTGGCGGCGACCAGGTCGTCCAGGATGCGATTGGTGACGGCCTCGTGGAACGCCCCCTCGTTGCGATAGGACCAGATATAGAGCTTGAGGGATTTGAGCTCGATGCAGGCCTCGTCGGGCACATAGACGAGCTGCATCTCCGCGAAATCCGGCTGCCCGGTTTTTGGGCAGAGGCACGTGAATTCCGGGATGCGGATATGGATCTGATAGTCCCGATCCGGGTTCGGGTTCGCGAAGGTGTCGAGCCGCTTGGTGGGTTCGGTAGGCATTTCCGTCTCTAGTGTGCTAGCTTTGCTGGCCATTGTAGCCTATCCCGATGTCTCATGCGCTTAAAGAAGATCAAGCTTGCGGGCTTCAAGTCCTTCGTCGACCCGACCACCGTGCCCGTGGCCGCCAATCTCGTCGGCATCGTAGGGCCGAACGGTTGCGGCAAGTCCAACATCATCGACGCCGTGCGCTGGGTCATGGGCGAAAGCTCGGCGCGCCATCTGCGCGGCGACACCTTGGCCGACGTGATCTTCAGCGGGTCGACGAGCCGCAAGCCCGTGAGCCAGGCCTCGGTCGAGCTCGTATTCGACAACAGCGAAGGCCGGGCGGCCGGCGAGTATGCCCGCTATGCGGAGATCGTCGTGCGGCGCGAGGCGTCGCGTGACGGCTCGTCGGATTATTTCCTGAACAAGACGCGCTGTCGCCGGAAGGACATAACGGATCTCTTTCTCGGCACCGGGCTTGGACCGCGTGCCTACTCCATCATCGAGCAGGGGATGATCTCGCGGATCGTCGAGGCGCGGCCCGAGGATCTGCGGCTCTTTCTCGAGGAGGCGGCGGGCATCTCGCGCTACAAGGAGCGGCGGCGGGAGACGGAAAACCGTCTGCGGCATGTGCGCGAGAATCTGGAGCGGCTGGAGGACACCCGCGGCGAACTCGAGACCCAAATCAATAGATTGAAGCGCCAGGCGGCGGCGGCACAGAACTACAAGGTCTGGCGCGAGCGCGAGCGCGAGCTGCGGCTTGCCCTGGCCGGCGCGAGGTTCCGCCATCTGAGCCAGGAGATCGCGGGCGCCGAGGCGGCTGTCGCGCAATCGGCGACCGGGGTCGAGGCCGAAATGGCCAAGCAGAGGGCCCTGGAGACCGAGACCGAGGCGCTGCACGTCGCGCGGGACGAGACCACCGAGGTGGTGCGGGTCGTGCGCGAGCGGGCCTACGCGGCGAGCGCGGAGGTGACGCGGCGCGAACAGGAGATCGCGCACGCGCGCGCCCTGCTCGCGGAGCGGCGCGCCGAACAGCGCAATATCGCAACCCAATGCGAGCGCCTGGAGAAGGAGTTGGCGACAGATGCGGCGCGCGAACAGGCGCTGTCGCAGGAGATCGCGGGGCTGGCCCCGGCCCAGGAGCAGGCGCTCGCCGAGGAACGGGTCGCCGCCCAGGCACAGCGCGAGGCCGAGGGTGTCCTGGACGCCTGGCGGCGGTCGTTCGAGGCGGCAGGTCTCGAGGCCCAGGGCCCGGTGCGGGCGAGCGCCGCGGCGCGCAGCGAGATGGCGCGACTGACGACGCGTGGCGAGGAGCTTGGGCGCCGCCAGACGCGCCTCGAGGGGGAGGCGCAGAGCGTGGCGGCCGCGCAGGCGTCGGGGCTGGCGTCGCTCACCGAAGCCTCCGAGTTGGCGGATCGGGATTACGAGGACGCCAAGGAGCGTCTGAGCGGTCTCGAGGAGCGCCTCGCCACCCAGCGGCAATCCCTGGAGAGGGCGACCCATGAGGTCGCCGAGCAGGCCGGCACCGTCAAGGCCGCCGAGGCCCGGCTTGGGTCCTTGCGCAGCATGCAGGCGCAGGCCTTGCGCACGGGCCACGAGGTCTTGGGCCGCTGGACGCGCGAGCACGGGCTTGCCGATGCGCCGCGGCTTGCGACCCGGCTGGACGTCGACACCGGGTGGGAGCGCGCCGTCGAGCGCTGGCTTGGAACCAAGATCGCGGCGGTATGCGTGCCTTTGGGCACGGTGACGACGGAACGGGTCGCCCCCCTCGAAAAGACCCCGGTCGTGTTGTTCGAGCCGCAGGTGACGGCCGATGAGGACGTGGCCGGCGGCCTCGGCGCGAAGGTCCGCGCGTCCTTTCCGGTCGGCGGCCTGTTCGGCGGGGCCCGGCCGGTCGCGTCGCTTGCGCAGGCCCTCGCCGAGCGCGCCGGGCTTTCCGCGAACGAGACGCTGGTCACGCCGGAAGGCGTGTGCGTGGGTCGCGACATCATAAGCTTCGCGGGCGAGAACGATGAACGCGCCGGTGTCCTGGCGCGCGAACGGGAGATCGCCGAGTGGGCGCGGCGCGAGGCGGGCGCGCGCGAGGCCTTGGCGCGGGCCGAGCGGGCGCGCGACAGCGCGCGGGCCGAGCTCCAGATCCTCGAAGGACAGCGCGCCGAGGCGCGGCGCGCCTTGGACCGCTGCGCCGATGTGCGGACCAGGGCGCACGGGGCGCTCGAGCGCGCGCATGCGGAGGAACAGAGCCGCGCCGCGCGCCATGACCGCCTGGTTGCGGAGCTCGAGGAAGTCAAAAAGGAATTGAGCGCGTGCAGCGCGGAGCGCGAGCAGGCGGCGCTCGAGGAAAGCCGCGCCCGCGCGGCGGCGGCGCGTAGCGAGGAAGCGCTCGCCGCGCTCGGCAAGGAGCGCGAGGCGCACCAGGCGGCGCTCGAGAAGGCCCGCGCGACGCTGCGCGCGGCCGGCGACAAGCGTCATGGGCTTGCGATGTCGCTTCAGCAGGCGAGCACGGCCCGGGAAGGGTTGCGCGAGCGGCTTGCGCGCGCGCGGGCGGAGCTCGGGCGGCTCGGGGAACGTCGGGCAGGCGTGGCGCGTCAGATCGAGGAGGCGCAGGCGGCCGAGCAGGCGCCCAGGCAGGATCTCGACCGGCTGCTCGAAGAGCGGGCGGCGGCGCAGGCGGCGCTCGCCGCGTCCGAGCAGGATCTGGAGGCCAAGGAGCACGCCCTGCGGCGGGCCGAGGGGCTTCGCCATGGCGTGGATGCGGCCGTGCGCGAGGCGCAGGAGGTATTGAACAAGAGGCGGCTATTGGCGCACGAGCTCACGGTGCGCCGCGATGCGCTCATAGACGGTCTGCGCAGTCAGGGCGTGTCGGATGACATAGAGCGGCTCGCGCAGGGGCTCGGCGAACAGGTCGACATTGCGGCTCTCGAGCGCGAGCTCGCGGACATCGGTGAACGCATCGCCAGGCTCGGAGCGGTCAATCTCATGGCCATAGAAGAGTTCGAGGAGCAGTCGCGGCGCAAGGAGTTCCTGGACACGCAGCACGCCGACCTGGCCGAGGCGGTGGCCCTCCTGGACGAGGCGATCCGCAAGATCGACCGGGAGACGCGCAGCCGGTTCAAGGAGACGTTCGAGCGGGTCAATGAGGATTTCAAGGCGTTTTTCCCACGGCTCTTCGGTGGCGGCGAGGCGCAGCTCCTTCTAAGCAGCGACGACCTGCTCGAAACCGGGGTCACCGTCATGGCCCGGCCCCCCGGCAAGCGCAACAGCACGATCCATCTGCTCTCGGGCGGCGAGAAGGCGCTGGTCGCGGTATCGCTCATTTTCGCCTTGTTTGCATTGAACCCGGCGCCCTTTTGCTTTCTGGACGAGGTCGACGCGCCGCTCGACGAGGCCAACGTGGGACGCTTCGCGCAGACCCTGAAGGAGCTCGCGAAGAAGAGCCAGCTTCTTTTCATAACGCACAACAAGGTCACGATGGAGGCGGCCGAGGTGCTGCTGGGCGTGACGACGGCCGAGCCGGGCGTGTCGCGGCTCGTCAGCGTCGATGTGGAAGAGGCCCTTGGCATGGTGGCCGCCCAGCCCGCGGAGGCCTGAGCCATGGGTCTGCGAGGCGCCCTCGTCATCCTCGGGTTGCTGATCGTTGCCGCCGTGGCGCTGACCGCCTACGACCGCGGCCGGATCAAGCGCCGCCTCCTGGCCGCATTCGAGTCGACATTCAAGGGTCGGAGCAAGAGCGTCGAAGACGAAGCCGAACAGAGGAAGGTGTCGTGGAGTGAGCGGCGCGTCCTGCGGCCGGAAGTGGCGCCTGTGGAGACGAAGGCAAGGCGTGCGCCCGGTTCCGGCGACGAGGCGGGAAGCGAGGAGCCGTTTGGGAGCATCGATTTCATCGTCTTCCTGCCGGGCGAATCGATCGTGGAGCGGGATGCGGCGCTTGGGATTTATAAGCAGCACGAATACCTGATCGAGAAGCCGCATAGAATCTACGGGCAGCGGGAGGGCCGGCAGGTTTGGGGGAATCTCGCCCGGGATCCGAACGGGGCGCGCTACGGTCTGCTTGCGTTGGCCTTGCAGCTCGCCGACCGGTCGGGGCCGGTCAACGAGTCCCAGCTGAATGCGATTTCGCAGATCGGGCTGAAGCTCGCGGACGCCCTCGACCGCCCAACCCGCTTCAACATGACCTTCGAGCAGGCCCTGGAGCGGGCGGCCGCGCTCGACAAGTTCTGCGGCGCATTCGACGTGATCGCGACGATCAACATACTGGCCGATTCGGCCCCGGTGTTCCGGGGGCCCGCGATAGAGCGAGCGGCGCAGGAGGCCGGCCTGGAGTTCGGGAGCCGGAACATCTTTCACCGCAAAAACACGCAGGAGGGGCCGAGCGAGCACCTCTATAGTCTCGCCAACCTCTATCAGCCCGGATCGTTCGACCCCCTGCGGCTGGATGTCTTTCAGACGCAAGGCCTCACCCTCTTCATGCCGGTGCCGTCCGTGCCCGATCCGTCGGCGGCCTTCAAGGGCATGGTGGAGGCGGCACGGGTGTTGGCGCGCCGTCTCGGGGGGCGGCTTTTCGACGCCGATCGCAAGCCGCTCACAGACGGTGGCCTGCGCGCGATCCAGACGCAGATTCAGGGCATCGCGGATCGCATGGTCCAGCAGGGTATCGCCCCCGGGAGTCTGAATGCGGTGCGTCTCTTTCCGCCATGACGAGGGACGCGGTCGCCGCCCGCGCCGCGGAATTGCGCGCGCTACTCGATCATCACAGCTATCGCTATTACGTTCTCGATGACCCGGAGATAAGCGACGCGGAGTACGACCGCCTGTTCGCGGAGCTCGTGGCGATCGAGCACGAGCGACCCGACCTCGCGCGCGCGGACTCGCCGACCCAGAGGGTGGGGGCGCGGCCGAGCGCGGCGTTCGCGCCCGTGGTGCACGGGCAGGCGATGCTCTCGCTCGGCAACGTGTTCACGGATCAGGAACTCGCGGATTTCGACCGGCGGGTGCGGGAGCGCCTCGGGCATGATGACGTGCATTACGTCGCGGAGCCCAAGCTCGACGGGCTGGCCGTGAGCCTGCGCTATGAGAACGGGGTGCTCGTACGGGCGGCGACGCGTGGCGACGGCACGACCGGGGAGGACGTGACGGCCAACGTCCGCACCATCCGCGCATGCCCCCTGCGGCTGCGAGGGCATGCGCCCCCGCGTGTCCTCGAGGCGCGGGGGGAAGTGTATCTCCCGCGCGAGGGCTTCCTGCGCCTGAACGAGAACCAGATCGCGCAAGGCGGCAAGCCTTTCGCGAACCCCCGCAATGCCGCCGCCGGGAGCCTGCGGCAGCTGGACCCCGCGGTGAGCGCCCAGCGGCCCCTGCGGGTCTTTTGCTACGGAATCGGGGAGTGGCTGGGCGGGCAGGCGCCCGCCTCGCAGGAGGCCCTGCTTGCGATGCTGGCGGAGCTCGGGCTGCCCGTGAACCCCGAGCGGCGTACGGTCGTGGGTTACGAGGGCTGCCTTCAGTACTATGAGGATCTGGGGCGAAGGCGCGCGGATCTCCCCTACGAGATCGACGGAGTGGTTTACAAGGTCAATGAGGTCGTCGAGCAGCGGCTCCTGGGCGAGCTGTCGCGCACGCCCCGATGGGCCGTCGCCCATAAGTTTCCGGCCGAGGAGGCCGTGACGCGGGTCTTGGGGATCGATGTCCAGGTAGGCCGCACGGGAGCGCTTACGCCGGTCGCGGTGCTGGCTTCGGTCGCGGTCGGCGGTGTCATGGTGAGCCACGCGACCTTGCACAACCCGGAGGAATTGAGCCGCAAGGACGTCCGTATCGGGGATTTCGTGAGCGTCCGGCGGGCAGGCGATGTCATCCCGGAGATCGTGGGCGTCCTGCGCGAGCGGCGGCCGCCCGATGCGACGCCCTTCATTTTTCCGGATCACTGTCCGGTCTGCGGATCACCCGTGGTGCGCGACGAAGGCGTGGTGGCGCGCTGTGCCGGCGGCCTCGTCTGCCAGGCGCAGAGGCGCGAGACGATCCGTCATTTCGCCTCGCGCCGCGCCATGGATATCGAGGGGCTGGGCGACAAATTGGTGGAGCAGCTGGTCTTGCGCGGCAAGGTCGCGACCGTGGCCGACCTCTACCGGCTCACGCCGGGGGATCTCATGGATCTCGAGCGCATGGGCGAACGATCGGCGGCGAAGGTCGTCGGTGCCATCGCGGCGAGCCGCCACACGGTTTTCCCGCGCTTCCTCTATGCGCTCGGCATACCAGAAGTCGGGGAGGCGACGGCGGCGGCCTTGGCGCGCCACTTCGGCGACCTGGAGGACTTGATGGCGGCGGACGAGGAGCGCCTGGTCGAGGTGCCCGACGTGGGGCCGGTCGTGGCGCACGCGATATCGACCTTCTTCTCGGAGCGTCACAACCGCGAAGTGATCGCGGCGCTCAGGGCGGCCGGGGTTTCGTGGCCGCGCCTGGAGCGACCGGCTGCCGGGCCGCTGTCCGGAAAGACCGTGGTGCTCACGGGGACGCTCGAGGGCATGACGCGCGACGAGGCGCGCGCCGCCCTTGAAGGACTCGGTGCCAAGGTCGCGTCCAGCGTTTCGGCGCGAACCGACTACGTGGTGGCCGGACGGGATCCGGGCAGCAAGGTCAGGCGCGCCGAGGAATGGGGCGTGCCGGTCGTGGGCGAGGAGGATCTGCGCGCCTGGTTGGGCGAGGGGCGGCCGGGCCAGGGGTAGCCGATTGCCCGGCGTCTGCCGCGCGCCCCTACGGCGCCTGCATGTAGCGGATATCCGCCTTGTGGCGCATGTCGGCCATCATGTCATCGACCCTCCGTTGTTCCAGCGATCGGTAAAGGCGGGTCTCGACCGCCTTGAACGGAGGCGGTGCGTAGGGGCGTTTCGCCTGGAGTTCGATGATGTGCCAGCCGTAGCGCGTCTTGATCGGCTGCGGCGCGATCTGGCCGGGTCGCAGGCGGATCAGCGCGCGGTAGAACGAAGGGAGCACGTCGGCGGCGCTAAACCAGCCGAGCTCGCCGCCTTTGTCGGCGGACGGGCTGTCCAGGGAATAGCGGCGCGCGAGCACCGAGAAGCGCACGCCACGGTGAAGTTTTTGGAGCAGGGTCAAGGCCTCGGCGCGCGTTGCAACGAGAATGTTGCGGGCCTCGTATTCCTCGTGCGGCGTGGCGAGCACGTCCTTGTGGTAAAGGGCCTTGACGGCAGCCACGGGGATCCGGTGGGTTGCCAGGAAGCGCTTCAGCATGGCCCGTGCCAGGATGTTTTCGCCGTCTTCCTTCAAGGCCACATGGACCGTCGGTAGGCGCTGGAGTCCGGCCTTGCGCGCGGCCTGGGCGAGGAGGACGCGGTTTATGAGCTCATTCAGGACGACCTTCCGGGCCTGCGCATTGTCGGGCAGGGAGGGCTCCTGGAGGTCGCGCGCCCTCACATAGTCGCGGTAATCGCGCTCCGTTATGCGTTCGCCGTTGACGGTGGCGAGCGTGGGGCTCTTGTCGATCGGGGCGCGGCTCTGGCAGCCCGCGAGGAGCGCCGCGCCGACCAGTACGACCGGGAACCAGGGATTCGCAAGATGGGGCCTCAACATGGGCGTTCAAATATCTCCGGGGACCAGCGCGCGGATCGAGAGGGCGTGGATCTCTTGGCGAAGGGGGGCGAGGGCGTCATAGACCATGCGGTGGCGCTCGAGGAGCCCCTGTCCGCGGAATCGTTCGCTCACGACAAGGACGCTGTAATGGCCGCCATCGCCCGCCGCGGCGTGACCTACATGTTGCAGAGAATCGTCGGTCACGAGGATCTCCTCGGGGGCGAAGGCGTCCTTGAGCCTTTGCTCGATCGCGTCTCTAAGGCTCATGGGAGCACCTGGCGGAAGGGCCGCACGGCCACGTCTTCGTAGACGGCGGCCTGAACATAGGGGTCTTCGGCAATCCAGGCGCGCGCCGCCGTAAGCGACGGGAATTCGGCAACGATGAGGCTTGCGCTGTATCCGGCGGCGCCCGGGTCCGGGCTGTCGACCGCGGGGCACGGGCCCGCCAGCACCAGGCGCCCCTCGTTCAGCAAGGTCCGCAGGCGATCCAGGTGTGCGGGCCGCGCCGCCTCGCGCCGTGGCCCGCTGTCCGCGGCAATCGTCCCGAAGATCATATACAGCATAACGCGCCTCTCCCCGGATGGCGTGTACGGCCAAGTCGATCCGTAGCGCGTATCCTATGCGCCCCGTTGACGGGAATAAAGGGTTTTGGGGGGGTCTTGCCCATTCTTTTTGCAATAAGAGCCGGGTTTTCCTGAGAGGGGCGGGCCCAGGGCGCGGCCGGAGCCGGAGCCCCGGCGGCCACGCGCTCAATGGAGCGTATTCTGGGCGAGCGCCTGGAAGTAGTGGGTCATGACGGCGCGCACCCGCGCCGGGTATTTGACGACCTCCATCTGGCGCATGCCCTCGCGGAAGAAATCCTTTGCATCTCCCGGAAGACCTTGGATCAGATCGTCGAATACGCGCGACATGAGTTCGGTGTTGTAGGAGCGGGTCGCCACGATCGCGCGGTTCAGCTGCAGTATCCGCCACGGACGGCGATCGTCCGACTTATCGGAGTCGGCCGCGATGTCGCCCGCCGTCGCGCCCATGAGATCGGCCATGAAGGACGTCATGCCCTCGAGGCTCGCGGGTTCATGAAGCTCATTGGCCAGCACCGCCAAGCCGTTTACAATGGGCTCCAGCGTGCGGACCTCGCCTTTGTGGCGCATGATCCAGTCGCTTATCGACACGGCAAGTAGCTCGAGTTCCGCTTTCGCCTTCTCGAGGCCGAGTTGCTGGCTCATGTCGATCAGCTCCACCAAGGCAAGCAGGCCCGTATCTCCGAGGCGCGTCGCGTCATCGTCAGGCAGAGCCGCCTCTTCTCCATAGCGGTCGTCCAGATCGGCTAGCATGGTAAAGAATTTCTCCAGCACGGCGATGAGCGCGACTGGGTCGCTTTCCCGGCTGGCATGACCCTGCGGGCGCCAGGCGACGAGGAGCATGCGCTCGATCTTCGGAAGGCGTTCGGGGACTTGGCGGAGTGCGGGTATGGGAATCATGGGACCTCGCGACCGGAAGGTGACACAAAAGTGTACTACGATTTGCATACGCATACAGTCTGGTCGGACGGGGAGCTTGGGCCCACGGCGCTCGTGGCGCACGCTGCGCGCGCGGGCGTTCGCGTCCTGGCCCTTACCGATCACGACACGATGGATGGTGTGGATGAGGCGGCTCAAGCGGCCCGCGGACTCGGGTTGGGATTCGTCCCGGGCGTCGAGCTGTCGGTGACATGGCAGGGCCTGACCGTACATGTCGTCGGTCTCGGAGTGGACGCCGGCAATGCCGTACTGAAGCGGGCCCTGCAGGGGCTGCGGGCGAAGCGCTTGCAGCGTGGCCAGGCCATCGTGCAGGCCCTGGGGGCGGCGGATCTCGGCGATGCGCGGCCCATCCTGGAGCGCGAGGGGATCGTAAGCCGGGTGCATATCGCCGACTGGCTCGTGACAAAGGGGCATGCCCGCAACCGGGCGACCGCATTTAAGCGTTTTCTAACACGGGGCGGCGTGGGCTATGTCGCGGGGGAGTGGGCGGGCCTGGAGGAGGCGGTGGACTGGATCCTGAAGGCCGGTGGCGATGCGGTGCTCGCGCACCCGACGCGTTACCGGCTGAGCGGCGGTCGCCTCCAGCAGCTCGTGCGCGGGTTTGCCGAGGCGGGCGGAGGGGCCCTTGAGGTCGTCACTGCCGGACTCGATGCGGGCGAGATGGGCCGTCTTGCGCGGCTCGCGCATCGCCATGGCTTGTGCGCCTCCGTGGGATCGGACTTCCATAAAGCCCTCCCATGGCGCTCCCTGCCCGGAGGGCTGCCGGATCTGCCGGAAGGCTGTAGACCGATTTGGGAGCGTTGGTCGCTCCCGTCGTATGCGCAGGGGATCCCTTAATGGCCCAGTATCTGGCTATCCACCCCCACAACCCGCAGGCACGGCTCGTGCGCGCCGCTGCGGATATCGTTGCCAGAGGGGGCGTGATCGTTTATCCGACGGACTCCTGCTACGCGCTCGGCTGCGCGCTCGAGAACAAGGAAGGCCGGGACCGGATCTGCCGTCTGCGGGATCTCGATGAAAAGCACCCGTTTACGCTCGTCTGCCGGGACCTGTCCGATCTCGCGACCTATGCCCAAGTGGAGAATAGCGCCTATCGCATCCTGCGCGCGCATACGCCCGGGCCTTATACCTTCGTGCTGCCTGCCACCCGCGAGGTACCGCGCCGGCTCCTGGATCCGAAGAGGCGCACGATCGGCTTGCGGGTCCCGGACCATGTCGTGACGCAGGCCCTGCTGGCGCAGCTTGGGGCGCCGCTCATGAGCGTGACCCTGATCCTCCCGGGCGAGGAGGGGCCGCTCGGGGACCCGCAAGACATACGCGAGCGTCTGGAGCACGCGGTAGACGCGGTCATCGATGGCGGGCCCTGTCGCGGCGATACGACCACCGTGGTGGTATGGGAAGGTCGGGAATTTCGGGTTCACCGCGCCGGTATGGGCGAGACCTCGATGTTCGCGCCGCACGGAGGGGACTGATATACTCCGGCCATGAGCGGGCTTACCTCCATGCAAGAGTTTTCGATCTGGGCGCTGCCTGTGCTCTTTGCCGTGACTCTGCACGAGGTGGCTCACGGCTGGATGGCCAAGCGTCTCGGTGATCCGACCGCCCAACGACTCGGCCGCTTGTCACTGAATCCGATCAAGCACATCGATCCCCTGGGGACCATACTGATCCCCGGGCTTATGATCCTGATGGGGACCGGCTTTATCTTCGGCTGGGCGAAGCCTGTGCCGATCACGTGGTCGAATCTCCGCAGGCCGCGCCGGGACATGGCGTTGGTCGCGCTCGCGGGGCCGGCCGCCAACCTGTTGATGGCGACCCTATGGGCGCTGGCGCGTTCGCTGGCCACCTATCTGCCGTGGGGGTGGGTGGCGACGCCGCTTGCGCTCATGGGCGCGGCCGGTATCGGCATCAACATAGTCCTTATGGTCCTGAATCTCTTGCCTTTGCCCCCGCTCGACGGCAGCCGGGTCGTGGCCGGCTTCTTGCCGAGTCGTCTTGCCTGGCGTTACAGCCGCATCGAGCCTTACGGCCTGTGGATATTGCTGCTGCTGGTCGGCACGGGCGTGCTCGGGTGGATCCTGACCCCTCCTGTCTCGATTCTCCAGAAAATCATGTTCTCTCTCAGTAAGGCAGGCTAGATGTCGACAGTCTTCCCGTCCGCGACGCGGGTGGTGTCCGGTATGCGTTCGACCGGACGCCTGCACCTCGGGCATTATCATGGCGTCCTCAGGAATTGGGTACGGCTCCAGGACGAGTACGATTGCTTTTTCTTTGTCGCGGATTGGCACGCCCTGACGACGCACTACGAGGACCCTGGGGTCATCGCGCAGAGCGTGCGCGACATGGTCATCGATTGGCTTGCGGCGGGGATCGACCCGCAGAGCGCCACGCTGTTCGTGCAGTCCGATGTCCCGCAGCATGCGGAGCTCCATCTGCTCTTGTCGATGATCACGCCGCTTGGCTGGCTGGAGCGCGTCCCCACGTTCAAGGATCAACAAGAGAAGCTGCGGGAGCGGGACCTCGCGACCTACGGCTTTCTCGGCTATCCGTTGCTGCAAAGCGCCGACATCCTGGCCTACCGGGCGGCCTTCGTACCCGTAGGCGAGGACCAGGTGTCGCACATCGAGCTTTGTCGGGAGGTGGCGCGGCGATTCAACCACTTATATGGACGGGAGTCGGGTTTTCTCGAGAAGGCCGAAGAGGCCTTGCGCATCATGGGTCGCAAGGCCGCCAAGGCCTACAAGGATCTGCGCGAGGCCTATCTGGAGCGAGGCGAGAAAGAGGCGCTGGAGACGGCGCGCGCGCTCGTCGAGCGCCAGGCGAACATGACCATGGGCGACAAGGAGCGGCTCCTCGGCTACCTGGAGGGTCATGGCCGCCTGATCCTGGCGGAGCCGCAGGCCTTGCTCACGCCCCAATCGCGCATGCCCGGGCTTGATGGCCAAAAGATGTCGAAGTCCTACGGCAACGTCATCGGGTTGCGGGAAGAGCCCGATGCCTTGGCGAAGAAGATCAAGACGATGCCTACCGATCCGGCCCGCAAACGCCGGACGGATGTCGGCAACCCGGACCTCTGCCCGGTCTGGCCTTTCCATGAGGTCTATTCCTCGGAGGAGACCCGGGCCTGGGTGCGGGAGGGCTGTACGACGGCCGGTATCGGCTGTCTGCAGTGCAAGCAACCCGTCATAGATGCCATGGTGGCGGAGCTTGCCCCCATCCGGGAGCGGGCCCGCGACCTCGAAGGGGATACGGGGCGGATCCGAACGGTCCTGACCGAGGGCGCCCGCAGGGCCCGCGAGGCGGCCGAGGAGACGCTGGCGGATGTGCGGCGCGCCATGGGACTTGCGTGGGAGTGAGGAGATGAGCGCAGTCGTGCTGGTCCGCGGTGAGGAATGGTCGAAGATGCCGGACGACCTTTATATCCCCCCCGATGCGCTGGAGGTGATCCTGGAGGAGTTCGCGGGCCCTAGA
>JAKAXT010000053.1 GCA_021816425.1 Pseudomonadota bacterium
CGAGTTTCTTCTGGAGGGGGTGCTGCTGCTCGTCATCCTCGTGGTCTACGGCCGCAAAGAGCGGCCGACGGGCGCGGTCGGCGCCCTCTTCGTCCTCTTCTACGGGATCTTTCGCTTCCTGGTCGAGTACACGCGTCAGCCCGACATTCAGCTTGGCTTCGTGCTCGGACGGCTCGATATGGGCCAGGTCCTGTCGGCCCCCATGATTCCGATCGGCATCGCCCTGCTCTACTGGGCCTACCGCGGCGGCTTCGAGACACGAAGGCGCGATCGCGCAACGGGCGCATCCGCATGACCGCGCATCCCAAGGAGGCCGACGCGCGCATGGACGCCACTCGCGGGGCCGGGAGTCCCGCCACGCGCCGCTTCGCGCGCATCGTGATCGGGTCCACCATCCTCTACGGCCTCCTCGCCGCGATCCTGAGCTACCATATCGTCGTCGAGCAGCAGGCCGTCCGCCAACACCTGGACACGGCGCTGCGCACGCGGCCCGCCGGGCCCTTTGCGTCGATGCGCGCCTCGCGCGCGGCAGCCCGGGCCTTCGTGGCGCGCCTGAATGCCGCCTTCGGAGAGAACCCCTGCGGGCCGGGACCCGCCTTCGTTCTGGCGAAGCCCCGCACGGCGATGCGTCGCGACTGCCTCGTGGTCATAGCACCCGGCCGTCGGCACCTCCATGTGCGCGCCTATGACACCCAGGGCCACCGCATGGACAATGTCTTCGAGCGCCTGAATCCGCCCCCGCGCCGCCTGTAGGCGGCGATCCGGCGGTGCCGCGCATGACACACCCCAGGCCTCCCGCCCCGCCGATGCGACCGACCGCGGTTCCCGCACGCTGCGCCTCGTGTCGGACCACCTTTGCGTCCCGTCGGTCTCTCGTCATATCCTGGCACCCATGATGATCCCGACCCCCATCGACCCGATGCGGGCCGCCCGCACGTTGCGGGCCCCGGCGGGCCGTTAACTCAAGCCCGCGGAGCCGCACTCCCGTGTCGACGCCCACGCCCCCCTCATCGCCGCCTCGCCCGGGACGGCGCTTCTGGGTGCTGCTTGCGCTCGCCATCGCGGCTTTGAACGGCCTGCTTGCGATCGGGGCCTGGACCTGGTGGACCTGGGACCATCTCCCGCGCGTGCGCGCCCTCGAGGACTGGCACCCCGAGCAGCCGCTGCGGATCTATGCGGCCAACGGCGAGCTTCTCCAGGCCATAGGCCCCCAGATCCGATTCGCGCTGCCGCTCCGGAAGATCCCGAAGGACCTCCAGGAGGCCTTCATCGCCGCCGAGAACGGCAAGTTCTATAGCCATAACCCCCTGTATTACCCCGTGAGCTACCCGGGCATCCTGCGCGCCGCCTTCGTCGACCTCGTGCACATGGCGCCCGTGCAGGGGGCGAGCACCATCACCGAGCAGGTCGCGCGCAATTTCTATCTCTCGCCCAAGAAAACGATCGCGCGCAAGGTGGCGGAGATCCTGCTCGCCTACAAGCTCGCCGACCACCTCACCCGCAGACAGATCCTCGACCTCTATCTGAACAAGATCTATCTCGGGCAAGGCGCCTATGGGGTCGAGGCCGCGGCCCGCACCTATTATGGCAAGGACGTCTCGCAGCTTTCGCTCGCGCAGGAAGCGACCCTGGCCGGGCTGCCCGCCGCGCCCTCGTACTTCAACCCGGTGAAGAACCCGCAACTCGCGCGCAAGCGCCGTGACTACGTCCTGCACCGGATGTACGCCAACCACGACATAAGCCACCGCGCGATGGTCGAGGCCGAGGCGCAACCCGTGCGCACGCGCTACCACGCGCCCGCGAACAATGTCGCGCCCTACGCCACCGAGTGGATACGCAAATGGCTCGTCAAGCGCTTCGGAGCGAACTTCACCTATCGGCGCGGGCTGCGCGTCTACACCACGATCTCCCGCAAGGACCAGCGCGCCGCCGACCGGAGTCTCGCCGTGGGGCTCGAGAACTACGCCATGGGCCTGGACAGCCTCGACCCGAAGAATTGGGCGGGGCCCGTGGCGCGCTTAAAGGGCAAGGCCCTCAAAGCGGCGCTGGCCGGCGACCGTCCATCCCGGCTCCCGGATCGCGACCCGGCCAATCTGCGCTGGGGGGTGGTGGTCAAGAGCGATGCCAAAGAGGCGAGCGTGCGCCTCGAGGGACGGAGGACCGTGATCCTCGATCGACGGGCCATCGCCTGGGTACGGCTCGCCCCACGGGGCCTGCAGGCCTCCGCCGTCGATCAGGTCCTGAAGCCGGGCGATCTCATATGGCTGCGCCACTATGTCGCCGATACGGGCGCCGGCGCCGGCAACCGGCAGTGGGCGGGGACCACGGTCTGGCAACGCGTCCCCGATGGCGGGTGGCAGCTTACGCTGGTGCCCAAGGCCCAGGGGGCACTCGTGTCCATCGACGCCAAGACCGGGGCGATCCTGGCCTTGAACGGCGGTTACAGCTATAAACTGAGCCACTTCGATCGCGCGCTCTACGCCTACCGCCAGCCGGGATCGGGCTTCAAGCCTTTCGTCTACGCGGCCGCCATCGACGGTCCGGCCCTGAAGGCCGCGGGCATCCGTCATTACCTCACGCCGGTCTCGCTCATCAAGGACACGCCCCTCTCGGTGCGTCTGGCCGACGGCACCGACTATCGCCCGACGAATTACAGCAACACCTTTTCACGCACCCCGATCGCCGTGTGGCAGGATCTCGCGGACTCCCATAACGTCCCGAGCGTACGCCTCCTGCTGCACGTCGGCATCCCGTTCGCCGCGTCCTACGTCCACCGCTTCGGGTTCCCGACCCAGCAGATCCCGCAGGTCCCGTCGATGGTGTTAGGCTCCGGGGACTACACCCCCATGCAGATCGTGCGCGGCTACGCGGTGTTCGCAAACGGCGGCAGCCTCCCCCGGCCCTACCTCATCTCGCGCATCCAGACGGCAAGCGGCGAGCACATCCCGCTTCGCGACTGCGCGCTCGGCTACAAGGCCCCATCCGACACGAAGACCGCCATCCCACCCGGGGTCGCCTTCCTCATGACGCGCATGATGGAGCGCGTCATACGCCGGGGCACCGGGGTCGCGGCCCAGATCCTTCATCGCCGGGCGCTCGCCGGCAAGACCGGCACCACGAACGACGAGAGCAACGCCTGGTTCACGGGCTACAATCCGCGGGTCGTGACGACGGTGTGGGTGGGCTATGACGACAATCACAGCCTGGGACGCTGGGCCGCCGGCGCCCGCGAGGCGCTCCCCATCTGGATCCACTTCATGAAGACGGCGCTTAGAGGCCAGCGGGGCCTGCGCTTCACCGTACCGCCTACGGTCGTGCGCCGACACTACAACCCCAAGACCGGCGGCCTTGCCTACTCAGGTCGCCACAAGGCCTACTTCCTGAAGGGCTACCTGCCAGAAAACGGCGGGTCGGGCCTCGGGGTCATCAAGAACTTCCTCCATAGGCTCGCGAACTTCCTGTAGCGATACCGCGCGCAAAGCCGCCGGTTCACCCCCTTCGCGGCATGCCCCGCGGGCCAAGCCTCTCGCCCATGGAGCAACGCACGCCAGGGAACGGCCGGGAGGCCCTGAGCCTCAACGGCCCGGATACTTTTGCCAGACCCGCTCCTGGAGGGCGCGGTCGGGCTCCGCCCCCACATCGTCATACTCGCCGATATCCCACTCCATGAAGGCCGCCAGATCTTCGGCAAGTTCCGTAATGACCCCCCGCAATTCCAGGGGCTCGAGAAAAGAGGACGGGATGGCCTCGGCCCCCCACAAGGCCCCGAGGATGTTCCCGGTGATGGAGCCGGTCGAATCGGAGTCGCCGCCATGATTCACCGCGCGTATCACGCCGTCGGCGAAGTCGCGCGCAGTGAGCGCGCAATAGACCGCGATACCCAAAGCCTCCTCGGCGATCCAGCCCCCACCGATGCGACCGATGGCCTCCACGGGGTCGTCCGGAAGACCTGCCGCGCACCACGCGGCCTGCGTCAATGCCTCCTCGGTCTCCTGTCCCTCCGGCTCGTCGGCCAGACATTCATGGACGACACCAGGGCCTCCTTGAGATCATGCCCCTGTACGATCTCGGCGATCAAAACCGCGAACGCCCCTGCGGCTATGTAGCCGGTGGGATGGCCGTGGGTGAGGGCCGCAAGCGACTTGCCGAGACCCATCGTCTCGCGTGGCGCAGCCCCGCGCTGCCCAAACACCAGACCCACGGGCGCCATGCGCATCACGCCCCCGCAACCCTTGCTGTCATTGCAGGCCGGATCCCCCATGGACCGCATCGCCCGAAGCGCGGCAAGACAAGTCTCCCCCGGCCCCCGGCGATTATGAAGATCCGCGTGGGAATAGAGCCAGCCCAACCTCTCATCGTCCTCTTCGAGCCGCGGCGGCTGTCCGCCTTGGGTCTTAAGCCAACGGGCGTAGGCGGCGGCCACCATGCCTTCGGTGCTGGCAATGCCCCGCGTCACCAACCGGACGTGTCGGCGTATCAGGCCCTCGGCGGTAAAGAGCGTCATCTGGGTATCATCCGTGATCGCGCCCACGCGCCCGTAGGCCGGCGCGTACGCGGTAATACCGGCCGGACCGAAGCGCCGGATGATTTCCCGATACTCCAGAAACTCCACCGGCGCACCCAAGGCGTCACCCACCGCGCCGCCCAACAAACATCCCTCGAATCGCGCGCCCATCTGCATTTCCGTTCCTCCCTCCTCCCGTGGCGAGGCGTCCGCTAGCCGCGCCATGATGCCGCCTTCTGCGTCGTGGCAGGCGGCCTATCTGCCGCACCGATCTTAGCTTCGTCCGGTCTGGCGCACCCCCGAGGACTCGATGCCGTCTCCGTCCATCCATTCGGTGTTCCTGCGCCCCGGGGACCCAAGGCATCCTGTACGGTGGCCTTGGGTCCGTTCTCCTTACCTTTAGAGGTATTCGTGATGGCGATGGGGGCTTCTGCTGCACGATCCCGACGAGGCGCCAGACGACGTGTGTCCGCAATAGCGACATGCGTAGCCCCCCTTATGCCGCGCTATATACTCGTGGTGGTGAAAAGGACTCGCGCTACAGGATCCGGAACTAGCGCCCGACGAGGTGCGGCCGCAGTAACGGCATATGTAGCCCTCCGAACTCTGCTCGATATAAGCATGGGAACGGCCCGGGGCGTTGGGGCATGACCCTCCCGCCGCACCGCTCGACACATGCCCGCATATAGCGCAAATATAGCTCATTGTTTGCCCTCATGGATTGACGTTGTGCAACGTGGAAATGGCTTAGCGAACATAGGACCATGGCCCGACCCCAAAGGAACCACGCGACGAGGCGTGTCGCATAAGGACGGGACTCGGGAACCTGGTCGCAGGCCCCCCGGCCTCTTGCCGTATCCGCTGTGACTTCGTGGAGATGGGCCGGCGTAAGGGCCTCTGCCCCGTTCCCCGAAATTCCGGGATCCACCATCCCCTTGTTGAAGACGCGCCGAGGGCCGATGGAAATGGCCCCTCGACGCGTTCAAGGCGGTGGACGGAAAGCGGGACCGCGCATGCCGACGGCCCCTCTGAAACGTGAGCCCCTGTGCGAGATTTGGGTCGGGAATGGTCCGTTCCATAACGTCCGCACGACGGCTCCATCCGGATGGCTTACCGCGATCTTCGACCGATCGTGGAAATGCCCGCTCGAGACTCGGGAGGTCGTGGCCGGCCGCGCGCCCGGCGACCTCATGCCCCGCCTGGACAAGCTCGCCATGGACGGCGGGCGCCGTCTTCTTGAGGGGATGGCGCGGGATCGGCGTCAACCTCTCCCGCTGGCATAGAATCGCGTCGCGCGGCGTCCCATGCGGCATGAGACCGCCCCGCTGGGACCAGACCCGCTGCGGCCTCCTCGCGACAGGCAAAGCCCCGCCTCTTATGCCTATGACATTTCGCGCATCGTGCACGCCCGCGCGGCGCGGCGGATCCGTCCGCGTGGAATGTTTCCGCATACGTTTGTCGTTTAATGCTTTCACTCTAGCACCGCCCCAGGAATGCCGCCAGCCGCACGAGCGCCTCGGTGTCGCGCCCGCAGTAACGCTTGAGCGCCTGGTCGAGGGCCTGCCTGCGGGCCGGGGGCGTGACCGGATCAATGGCCTCGCGATAGGCCCCCTGGGCGGCGCCCCCGTCCTGCACCTCCGGGAGATCCGCGTAATCGAGGTCGGGGGCTATGGTCGGGAGGACCGCCTTTATGGACCATGACCCCTTCATGGCCGGATGGTAATAGTGTTCGCGGGTCAGGGGCAGGAGATCGACCATGCGATCAAAGAGCGCCAGGAGGGGGCCGGCCAGATCCGGGTAGCGCGTGGCGAGACTGCGGATGACGCCCCCCTCGAAGCCCTGGTTGTATACGAAGACCGCGCCTTTCGTGCCCAGGGTGGCGATCAGGGACTCGGCAAAGGCGCGGGTCGGGTCCTCGCCGGACAGGTCCAGGAAATCCTGATGGTTCAAAGACCCATCGGCGTCCTCGCGGTGGCAAGACCACTGGAAGGGCAGTTGCTCGTAGGGCCGCGTCCCCCGCCAGATCGGGACCGCGAATTGAATCGTCTCGAAATCGATGTAGTGGCGGGGATAGCTCAAGGCGGCGAGCGCCGCGGCGGCCCCCGGCCTATGATCGGGACGGCCGGAGCACGTGACCTTCCGCACCCACTCCTGCACGGGGTTCGCGAGGATACCTCGCGGCAGATCGCGCACGTCCTGGTAGCCCGCCCCGCTTAGGGACTCTATGGTCTGCGCGCGGATACGCGGAAGGCACGACAGCGGATACTCCGGGCCGCCGGCGAAGCAGAAGGCCTGGTAGGGGCACGGATAGGGGTCATCGCAGCCATCCGTCGTCTCTGGCATGGGGCCCGCGAGCGTGGCGCGCGCCTTTGCGATCCAGCTCGGGACTTCGGCCTCCAGGGAGCGCGCCGCATGCGTGACGTCCTGCTGCACGAAAAGGCCGTTGACCGTCCCATCCGGGCGGACCTCCTCATAGCAGCCGCCGCCCGGGTAGATGAATCGCCCATTGATGTGTTGCAGGATCCGACGCTTCAGGGGAATGCCCGCGGCGGCGAAGGTCCACGCTTGGACCGCGATATCCTCGATATGGTAGTCCTTGACGCTCGCCGACGACTTCACCTCGACAAGATCGAAGGCGCGGCCGCGGGGGCCGGGTATCAGGACGTCCGCCCGCACGAGCATGCCGTCATGCTGGACCGTCGCCTCGAAAAGTGGCCGGCGAAGCGCGAGCGCCTCCTCGGTCTGCCGCAGGGCCTCCTGCAAGGGCCCCTCGGGCGCGATCAGAACGCCCTCGGACCAACCCCTGCGGGCGACCACCCCGACTTCGTTGCCGATGGCAAGCGCCGTGTCGTCGACCTCGTCCGCCGGTACGCAGTCCGGTTCGTGGATCGACAACCACAGACGACGCGGACACTGCCGAAACGCCATCAATTTCGACTTGGACAATCCAAACACGCGCGCCATACATCCCCCTGATGGTTATACCGATCGCGATCACGGCTCGGGCCCGGAACCCCTACGGGACACAGACGCCCCGTGACTTCGCGGTCGCCACGGCGTCCGCCCAAAACCCATTCCCGGTCCGCCCGGCTAGCCGTCCAGCTCCCTCACGAACCGGTCTATTTTGGCCACCTGCGCCAGGGGCTCGACGACCATGAGTGTCAGGGGTGTCGTGCGGGGCGTGCCCGTATAGAGGCCGATGCACCGGAGACCGCCCTCCTTTGCGACCATGGCCGGCGCCCCCGACATCCCCGCGCACCCCTGAACCGACACGACGCAGCGCTTTGCGTCCTCACGGCATACAAGCCCCGCGATGCCGTTCCCCTGACGGTGCAGAACGCCTTCCTCGTCCGGCTCATATTCGGGGAACGCGACCAAGACGGGCTGCAACAGGCCCGCCTCGCCCTCGATCACGTCCACGCGCGCGTCAAGGCTCGGGCCCTCGTATCGGGCAAGCGGCACCGCCAGGAGATCGCGATCCAAATCCGAGACGATACCCGTGCCCGGGGCGCGCAGGTCGACGCGCGCCAGACATCGCGCCCCGCTTCCCATATTGAAGGAGCGCGCGACGTCGGGATGGACACCGCTCCAAACCGCCAGCTCGTCGTCTCGATCGTCCACCGCATGGGCGACGGTACAGGCATAGGTCGTGCGGCCGACGCGCACCATGATCCCAAAAACCGGCGCCATGAGCGCCCCCGCGCGTCGCGCATAGAGGGTCACCAACACATGCGCGAGCGTATTTCCGGTCAGAGCCATAAGTCATTCCTCCAAGTCGTGTCCAAATCTTATCCCCTGCGCCTCGGCGGCGCTTGAGGGCGTCAGGCATGCGCCAGGGCCCGCACGTCCTTATGCTTCACCCAGATGAATCCATCGCCTTTCGACAAAAGCGCCACGTCCACGGGTTCGGACACGGTTTCGTCCTCGTCTACGGTCATGCGCATCAAGAAGGCCGTGAGATTGACGAGCGACTCGGCCATCTTCGCCAGGTCCTGGCGCGGAAGCGCGCTCACCGCCGAAAGGAGCGGATCGGCATAGGGCCGCAGAATCTCCTTGCGCACCAAAGCGGCGAGCCGCTGCTCCCGTTCCCGGATCTCTTCCGACTCCTCTTCCCCGTCGGGATCATCGAGACGGGCAGCCGCCTCGACGAACTCCCTATAGACGCGCGGATGAACCCCTTGAATGATGGAATGGATGATATCGTCCTGCGCAAAGGAGGCGACCGACGCGTCCACATCACCCCCGACGCGCGTCTCGTCGGTCTTCTTGTAGCGCAGCGTCCCGGCGGCCAGCGTCCCTACGTCGTATTCGAGCAACACAGGAAAGGGTTCCGCCTCCCCCATGCCCGCGATCACGATGCGACTGCGATCCCGCGGATGGAACCAGTCCTTCTGGTAGGTGAGGCCGGCCGTGTGCCGCAACGCGGCCTTGATGTCCGCCGTCAAGGGCAAGCCCTCGAAAACCAGTTCCGCCACCTCGTCCAGGACCTCGGCGTAGCTCTCCTGGACATGCCGGCCGTAGTCCGGCGCGACGCATCCGAGGTCCGGGTAGCCCGCCCAGTCCTCCTGATCCTCTTCTATGATGGCGGCGAGCCGCGCCAAGGCCTGCCTGGGAGTGGGCCGGGAGAGATCCGCCAGCGCCTCGTCCAGCTTGTCCTTATACAGGCCATCCCACACCGAGTGGGCGAGACTGCGCACCCACTGCGTCTGGATCTCGGGCGAGAAGAGCCAGGTCGCCCCCTCTATGAACGCAAGAAAGTCCCGCGCATACCCGGCCAGCGTATCGAACCGCCGGCCGTCGAGCTTCTGGGCGTAGACCTTCACGACCGTCTCCCAAGGCACCCCCATGATGTCCGCTGGGCCATAGGTCATGATCGCGACCGGCAGATCGGGCGACAAGGAAAAGAGCTTTTCGGCCGTGTAATAGATCTTTTTGCGAGCGCCATCCCCATCTCGCACCGTCACGGCGCTATCCGCAGCAAGCGCTATGCCACGCTTGTTCATGACCGCCACTTCGCACGTCATAGATTCCCCCTGTCGCCGTCTCATGAGCCAGAAGGCGGCTCCCTGCGCCCGCCTTCAACCATGGAATCATGGTAAGGGATGTCTGCGACAAACTGTGTCGCAGCGAAACGCGGGGCGTTCCCGCATCCGACCCGCCATTTCCGTGAGCTTACGAGAGGGCTTCTAAGGCGGCGCTAGGCGCCACAAGGCGCCCTGCAAGGCCCATGAGCGCAAGGCACGCGGGGTCCCGGTGGAGAGGCTGGGGCAGCGGCGCCGATCGAACGGATCGCGCCGTCTTGTGTACAATGGAATTCATTTGGGAGCGTGCCATGGCGATCCTGCGTCCCTCTCTGGAGGGCCTCCATGCGGTACGAGCCGGCGAACAGCGGGAATTCGACGTCCTGCGGCAACTGGAGGCCGAGATGCCCGCCGACTTCATCATCTTCCATGGCGTCATGTGGTCCTCCGTCCATGAGGGCGTCCAATGGTTCGGGGAATTCGACGCCGTCGTGCTTGCGCCGAACGGGAGCCTCGTGATCCTCGAGGTGAAGGCCGGATCCGTGGAGTACGCGGCCGATGGCCTGCGGAAGCGCTATGGTGATCGCAACAAAGACATAGCCCGGCAGGCGCGCGTGCAGCATGCGGCCCTGCGTCAGCGCCTGCGCGAACGCGACCTCCACGTCCATGTCGCGCACATCCTGGTCTTGGCCGATCAGGTCGTCGTTGCCGGCACGGTGGGCTACCCCAGGGAACGGATCGTCGATGCCAACGACATGCCGGACCTCGCCCGCCGGGTCGTGGAGGCGGTCCCCGCAACCGCCGCGTACGCGCCCACGCATGAAGCGCTGGTCCAGTTCCTCGATGATGTCTTTGAGCTCGAAACAGACGCCGGCCGGCACATAGACTGGCTCGAAAGCGCCGTGACGCATCTTTCCGAAGGCCTTGCGACCTGGGTGCCGCGCATCACATCCCCAAAAGGAGTTTTTCTGATCGAGGCGACCGCGGGGTCCGGCAAGACGCAGCTTGCCTTGCGACTTCTGAGTGCCGCCGCCGTGGAAGGCTTGCACGCCCAATATGTCTGCTTCAACCGGCCACTCGCAGATCATATGCGCCGGATTGGCCCGAGCAAGGCCGCGTATGCGACCTTCCATGAACTTGCGATTGCCGGCCTGCGCGCCCAAGGGGCGCCCGTCGACTTTGCGGACCCGGCGCTCTTTACGCGCGCAGCCGCCCTGTACGCCGAATCATCCGGCGACCCGGAATGGTCGCTCCTCATCATAGACGAGGCGCAGGACCTCGATGGCGAATGGATCGAGGGCCTGCGCCGGCGGGTGGTCGCGGGCGGTCGAATCTACCTCATGGGCGACGCCGACCAACAGATGCGCCCCACCACCACGACCCCGTGGACAGACGCCGTCACCCTGCGGTGCACGGACAATTTTCGCAACCCTCGCCGGATCGTTCAGTGCATCAACGCGCTCGGTCTCGCTTCCGCGCCCTTGAGCCCCCGCGGGCCTGCCGACGGCGACCTGCCCGGATTTCACGTGTGGGCCGAAGACGATACGGGCGGGCTGCGCCAAACCGGGGCGCTTATCGACACTCTCCTATCCGAAGGCATCAAGCCGCATCAGATGGTCGTTCTGAGCGCCAAGGGGCTACGGGCCTCCACCCTCCTCGGGGAAAAGACCCTTGCGGGCATCGCCCTCAAACGCTTTACGGGTGACTTTGACGCAGCCGGCCGCGCCGTCTGGACCGCGGGAGAGCTGGTGGCCGACACTATCGCTCGCTTCAAGGGGCAGTCGGCCCCCGTCGTGATCCTCGCCGAGCTCGATTTCGACCGACTTGACGACTACAAACGTCGGCTCCTCTTCACGGGGATGACGCGTGCGCAATGGCGGCTCGAATGCGTGATGAGCGCGCGGGCCGAACGAATATTGATGGAGGCCCTGGCATAGGGCCGCTCGCCCCCATCGGTGGTTGCGAGTTTTTTAACGTGCGCTCATCCGCCCGATACGGTCCGAAGACCCCAGCGCAAAAGCCCGCATGCGCAACGCATGGGCGACACGCCCTTCCCGGACGAAATATTGGTAAGCGGCGCAAACGCAGGCTACAAAAGTGAGCGCCCGATCAGCATTGATGCCCGTCCGCGCGGGCCCCTACGGTAAGGCCATCGAAATGTGGCGGCGCTCCGTAGAGGGTGTGGCGGCCGGTCCAGACGGCAACGGCTTTTCTCGCATGGCCCCGCACAGGGCCTACAGAATGAATCGAACCGCCCCGGTGATCGAGGAACTCATCGGGCTCGCCAAGGCGACGCGGCCCCCCATGCCCGGGCCCGAAACTTCCCCCCCTTTTTTTTTGAGGACCAATTTGCCTTCCCCGATGCGCCCGAAGTCCACGGCAGCGCCATCGAAGCCCTGGGAGATCCTACCTTGGTCAAGATCGCCCGCGCGTTCGCCGCCCCGTCCGGAGGCACGCCATCGTCGCCTGGGCCGGGCACGAGAACGTCGGCCCCGCTATGTGTTATCGTTAAACGGATACCGCGGAAATACGGCGGCCCGCCCGATAAGCGGGGAAGGGCCACCCCGACGGGCTGGAGCGGGCGAAACCGCTCTTTGCGGAATGGGCGCTGGCCTACGCGGTCCGGACGAGACAGCAAATGCGCTATTGGTGGGTGAACCAGAACCAGACCTACCGCCAGGAGATCGACGGCGGCTATCTCTGGTCGCCTAAACGCAATCACAACGGTCGCCGCAACCCCTTCTACGAATTCATGCGCGAGGTCGCTCCCGGAGACATCGTCTTCTCGTTTTGCGATACGCGCATCGCGGCCCTTGGCATCGTCAGCGGCTATTGCCGGGAGAGCCCGAAGCCGGAGGAATTCGGCTCCGCCGGCACGAACTGGAGTCAGATTGGCTGGAAGGTCGGCGTGCGCTGGCAGCGACTTCTCAACGCCATCCGGCCCAAGGATCACATAGCCATGCTTCGGCCGAACCTGGCGCGCAAGTATGCCCCGTTGACTTCGGACGGCAACGGTCTACAAGGCGTCTACCTCACGCACATCAGCACCGGGCTTGCGTCGGCGCTCTTTGCGTTGATCGGTACCGAGGCCAGTCGGGTGGTCGGCATCGCGAACCAGGTTAGCGAGATCGAGCGCGATTCACCGGCACCGGAGCGGGACATCGAGGAATGGGAGCGACGCGTCGAAGTTGCTATCACCACGGACGCAGCCATCCGGGAAACCGAGAAAACCGCCCTCGTCCAGGCGCGCCGCGGTCAAGGGCTCTTTCGGGACAAAGTGCATTCGATCGAACGCGCCTGCCGCGTCACCCGGGTCGAGCGCATGGAGCACCTCATCGCGAGCCACATTCAGCCCTGGCGTGACAGCAACAACGAGCAGCGGCTCGACGGCGAGAATGGGCTTTTGCTGACACCTACGGTCGATCATTTATTTGACAAGGGCTTCATTTCCTTCGAGGACTCCGGGCGTCTGATCGTGTCGCCAGTGGCCGATCAGGGATCCCTCAAGCAAATGGGCATCGATGCCAGGAACAGCATGAACGTCGGCGCGTTTTCCGAGGGTCAACGGCAGTACCTGGAATTTCACCGCGAGAATGTGTTGCGCATGGCCCGCGGACTCGGGCGACTTACGGGCAGTGGCTAGGCCGAGCCTATCTCGCTTGAACGCGATAGACGATCCGGCGGACATCATAATGGCACGTATCGATCCATACAAACCGGATCCACCAACGGTCGTGGTTTTCTTGCGGGGCGTGATCTCTGCCTCGTACCGGCCCGAGGCTCCGGCCCAGGTCGCGGCCTCAGCCTAAGCCCGGGGAAAGAATGCCCTGCGGTCCATCTCCTCCCGCTCCGCCGCACCCAGCCCCAAGCCTTGATGTCGAACGTCTTATGCTGCGACCCGTGCCTTCCCGCGGATGATCTGCGCCCGCCGAGCCATGGATCTGCATGGTTGAGACCGTTCGCAGAGTGCCGCAGTAATTCCTCATTTTTCCGCAAGCGTTATGGATAAAAGCGTCTTCGGCTAAACATGGGGGTCGCGGGTTCTCTGGCCGCGCGGGTTTTTGCGAGGGCCCGCTACCAGGCCCGCGGGTAAAAATACCATAACGGCTTCCTGGCGGGCGCGTAGGGAGCCTTTCAGCACCCTCGAAGGAAAGGGAAATAGGAGATCGCAGCACAAACGCTTACAGCGCATCCTGCGCGGTTTACCGCGTCACGGCGTTTCGTGTCGCATGGTCTTCGTCGACAGGGCCCGTGACCGCCTCTGTCAACCCCGAAAAGCGCCCCAAAATGGTAGCCCGGATGGATTACAAGGGGGCCTGACACGCCTAACTGATTGATTTTATGGTGCCGGTGAGACGAATCGAACGCCCGACCTACTGATTACGAAAAAGACCCAGCCGGTATACCTACTGATTCACCAATCTTCCCTTGCTTTCTTAAAACAAAGGGTTAGGATGGTTGCTATGTCTCTGGTGCTACCCGGATATACCCCGGAATTCCTGCCGAAAGTAGCACCAGGGTAGCACCAGATCGACCTACTGATGTGTGGTGGGGGCTCCTGTGAGCGAAGCCAAACGGTTTACCGTGAAGATGCTGGATGGTTTACGGCCGGCGCCCGCCGGCAAGCGATCCTACGTCAACGATGCCGAGGTGCCCGGTCTGCAAGTGGCGGTCACCCCGCGCGGCACGCGGACCTTTTGCGTGTACCGGAGGATCTTGGGTAAGCCGACGCGCGTGCGTCTCGGCGACTACCCGGCTATGACCATCGAACAGGCCCGTAAAAGAGCCCGCTCCGTCCTGAACCAGATTGCGGAGGGGGTTAACCCGGCCACGGAGAAGCGGGCTGAACGGGCGCGTGCTATCTCGTTGGCCGAGGTCTTCACGGCGTTTTGTGCCACCCGAAAAACCCTGAAGCCTAAAACGGTGTACGACTACACGCGCATGCTGGAAGTGGCCTTCGCCGACTGGCGTCCGCGCCCGTTGCTCGCGATCACGAAGGATCAGGTCGCCCGGCGCCATAGGCAACTGGGCGACGGCCACGGGAAAGCCTACGCTAACCTGGCCCTGCGGATGTTGGGGGCGCTCTTTAACTTCGCCATCGCGAATTATGAAGATCCGGATGGCCATGCGCTCATCCTGGAAAACCCGGTGCGACGGCTCTCGCAGACCCGCGCCTGGTACCCCAGTAAGCGGCGCGATACCGTCATAAGGGATGGGGACTTGCCCGCCTGGTTCGCGGCCGTACGGGCGCTCGCGGACGAAGACCCGGATGGTCCCGGCGCCGTGGTCGCCGATTATCTGCATGTCCTGCTTTTCACTGGACTACGGCGCAGTGAGGCGGCGGCGCTCGCCTGGCGGGACGTGGATTGCTCGGCTCGAACGCTGACGGTGCGCGCCACCAAGAACGGGGGCGATCACACCCTGCCGTTATCGGCCTTCCTGTATGACCTCTTGACGCGCCGCCGGGCGCGGGATGAGACAGGCGCTTATGTCTTCCCCGGACCGGGGAAAGGCGGGTATCTGATCGAGCCGCGCCGGGGAGTGCGCCAGGTCATCGCGCGTTCCGGTATCCCTTTCCGTCTGCATGACCTACGGCGTACCTTCGCCACTGTTGCGGCCGGCCTCGGTATCCCCTATCCCATTATCAAGCGCCTACTGAATCATAAGATGGGTAACGATGTGACCGCGGGCTACATCGTGCCCGATCTCGAAAGCCTGCGCGTCCCCATGCAACGTATCGCTGAGGCCCTGCTGGCGCGGGCCGAGCCGCCGGTGGTGGTGCCGTTTGGCATCGATAAGATAAGGCCCGCTGACGGGGCCGAACCTGTGAGGCGGATAAGGGCGGAATATGTATAGCGTCCGTTTTGATCGCCCCGTCGTGCTGACTCGTCATGCCCGAGAACGGATGCAGGAGCGCCGCGTTTCGGAGGCCGAGATTATGGTGATTATGGAAACGGGCACCATTCGCGAAAAGGACCCGCGCCATGTCTGGATTTACCGCGAGTTCGCGACCCGGCCGGACAACCTATTATGCGTAGCGGCGCTCTTGGATGACGTGATTATCGTCAAGACCATCATGACCCACTGGGAGGTAAGA
>JAKAXT010000054.1 GCA_021816425.1 Pseudomonadota bacterium
CCTGTCCCACCCGTCCCCCCCCGTCCCCGTTGCGAAGCCCTGGCCGGGCCTTCATGTCCGCGCCTCGTGGCGCGGCTTTCACCTGCGTAGGTAGGCGATGCCCGGTTCGGCCAGGGGGGCGGCGACGCGTACGCGGACGCGCAGTTGCGGCCGGCGCGCGAGCGAAAAGAGCGCACCGCCCGAGAAAACCGCCCGCCGGAATGCCCCTCGCAAGCCTTCGTTAGAGCAGTGCAGCCGTTTCATCTGACGGACCCGCCCGGCGGGCGATAGCGTGAGGACCGCGTCGCAGACGCCGGTGGGCAGCCTCACGGGGCCGCCTGTGCGGCGTATGGCGGCCCGCTCCATGGCCACCCGCACCGCGCGCAGACGGCCTGCGACGACCATGCTGGCGGCCAGAGAGACGCGCCGCGGCCGTGGATAGGCCGGTGCGGCGGCCGGCGGGCGCGAGGGGAGGCCGGGTGCGGTGCCCTGCGCTACCTGCGCCATGACCGCCGCCTTGATCTGGCGCTTCAGCTGGTGCTTCAGCTGGTGCCCGGCGGCGGTCTCCTTCAGGTTGTCCGTACGCATCTGCGCGATGATGACAGCGCGCCACTCGCCGGGCGTGGCCCCGAGGAAGGCCGAGATGATGCGGCAGAAGCGGGGTGCGAAGCCGGGACCAAAAAGCGTGTCGGGCCCCGCCGTGAGTTTTCCCGTCAACATCTGGGTGCAATGGGCGCGCATCCTCGCAAGGAAGGCCGGTGGTGGGTAGTCTTGCGGAAGACCCGATTCCGGGCTCCGTGCCTGGCAGTAGCTTGGAGCGACCGGGCAGGGGTTCACGGGGAGGGGTGATCCCTTGAGGCCGGCCGTGGCCGCCACCGCGGCAAAGAGCAACATGAGCCCGATGAGCGTCGATCCCATGCGCATGCCCCCCCTTCGCCGCGAGCCGCGGTCGTTTTTGCGTAAGCCTAGACCGTGCGGGGGAGGTTGGCAAGGAAGGAAGCGCCGGGGCGCGGGCGATGGATTAGAATAAAGCCGGGCGTGTCGTTGATGGCCTGGCTCGAATGAGGCGTGGCGCCCGGGATCCGGGCGGCGCCGGGACGTCGGGCCATAAGGAGGCGGGATGGCGACTCACGAAGGAGGGCCGCGTGGCCTGACGATAGGCGAGCTTGCGCGGGCGGCGGGGATTTCGGTGGAGGCCGTGCGTTTCTATGAGCGACGCGGCCTGATAGAGCAACCACCCCGGCCCTACGGCGGGATGCGTCGGTACCCCGAGGCGCTGGTGCGGCGCATCGAGTTCATAAGGCACGCCAAGTCGCTCGGCTTCACGCTCGCGGAGGTGGGCGAGATGCTCGCGCTCGCGGACGACGATCCCGCCACCTGCGGCGAGGTCCAGCGCCTGGCGCAGGGCAAGCTCGTGCTCTTGCGCGAGAAACGCGAGGCGCTGCGCTTCATGGAGTCGGTACTCGAGACCCTGCTCGAAGACTGCAGGCGCCATGCCGACGACAAAGGCCATTGTCCCATCCTCGAGGCGGTCGAGGAGGGGATCGTGGAGCGTTCGGGCGCGTCACGCGCGCGTCGACGATGAGTCGGCTTACTTTGCGTACTGGAAGCCCGCAAGCTCGAGTTCGGGGAGCGTGCCGACGATCCCCGGGGTGAGGACCACGCCCGGTATGAGGTGATTGGTGAATTCCGCCGCCATACGTTCATGGCTCAGGTGGTCCGGATTCACGCCCGTCTTGTGGAGCTTCATGGTGAGCTCCCAGATCTCGTTATGGCAAGCCAAAAACACCGCGCCGCGCCTTTGCAGTACCGGTATGCTGTTGTCGTGCGGGGAATACACGCCCTCCGTGTCTTCATAGTCTCGCGGATTGGCGTGCGCCGCCGCCGGCTCCTTCACGAACTCGTCGGTCGAAGCCTTCCCCTTCGTGAGCTTGCCGAGCTTGTATTTGTCCCAGATGAAGGCATCGTAGAGCGCCAGATGGGCGGATCCATGGGTCGCCGATGCGCAGAGAAAGTTCGGGTGATCGAACGACCAGATTTGCGTATTCATCGCGTTGCGCATGAGGTTCAGCCACGGACCTCCGATGGCCGTGTTGTCCCATACCTGGCGCGGCCCGGCGCGGTAGTGCAGCACCATTTTCAAGGCCTCGCCGTCCCAGTCGTTGTGGTTCGTGAGGATCATGGGGACGGTCCTGAAGTCGCGGCGGCGCGGCGCGCGCGCCAAGGCCAGGGTGAGCTCACGCAGGCTGCGGGCGCCGCGCGGCTCCAGGTCGGGCGGCGGGAAGGTGCTGGCGCCGGCCGCTCCTGCCAGCGCCACGCCCATCGCCGAAGCCCCCGCGCGCCGGAAAAGCTCCCGTCTCGTCACCATGGCCCGCCTCCTTGCCAGCTGCTGTGGTCTCCCTCGGTAGCATGGGACTATAGCCCCGGCGGCGACTTGCGGGCAGCGTATAAAGCCGGATGCAGACCTTAAGGGGTCGCCTCGTCCGCGGGATCGAAGCCCTGTCGGCCGGCGCCGTGGGACAGGTCGTCGGGTGTGTCGATGTCTTCGAGGACGCCCGAATCCAGACAGGGGATCCTGGCCACCAGATGGCGGTGCGCCTTGATGAGCGCAAGCGCCCCGGCATCGCCCGTCAAGGCGCCGAGTTGGGGTCCGAGCGCCCTGCCGAATCCTACCGGGTGGCCGCGGCGGCCATGGAAATAAGGCGCCGCGATGATGGCGCCCTCGCGAAGTTTGGCGGCCACCGCCTGCGCGGTCTCGGGGCTTATGTACGGCATGTCGGCGAGCGCCACGAGCCAGCCCGTCGATCCCCCGGTCACGCGCACGCCGAAGGCAAGTGATGCGCCCTGGCCATTGTGGGTATCGGGGCAGCATACGATCTCGAATCCCGTTTGCCGCAGCTGCGCGGCGAGCGCGAGGTCATCGGGCTTTATGACGGCTACGGCGCGGTCCACGGCGGCGCGCAGGGAGCGGGCGCTGTGAACGGCGAGCGCAATACCGTCGCTCATGGGGTGGAGGAGCTTGGGGGATCCGAAACGCCGGCTGCCGCCTGCCGCCAACAGTAAGCCTGTGATCATGGATTGAGCACCTCGTCGTCTAGGGAGTTGGGGAAACGGAATGTCGCGGCAGGCCGCCCGCGCCGCCTTTCGGCCACGAGTGCCGCGGCAATCGACACGGCGATCTCGGGCGGGGTGCGGCTATGGATGGGGATGCCCGCGGGCCCATGGATGCGCGCCACGGCCGCGGGATCGACGCCGAGGCCGAGGAGGCGTGCGCATCGCTTGGCGTGCGTGGCCGCCGACCCGAGGGCTCCGACATAAAAGGCCGCGCTCGGGGCCGCCTCCCAGAGCGCCAGATCATCGAGACGGGGGTCGTGGGCCAGCGCCACGATCGCCGTGCGGCCCTCGGGCCTCATGGCCGCCACCGCGTCGTCGGGCATGGCCCCGGTCACCGTGGCAAGCCCGGGCGGGAACGCGGCGCGCAGCTCGACGCGCGGCTCGCTGACTGTGATCGTAAAGGCGAGGGCCCGGGCGATGAGGGCTAGCTGAACGCTGACCGCCCCGCCCCCCACGAGAAGCAGGCGCCACGCGGGACCATAGACGCCGCGCCAGAGACGGCCGTTCCAGAGGGGCGTCGCGCCAGGCGGCGCAAAGACGAGGGCGCATTCGCCGCTTGCCACATCCACGACCCGGCAGACGCTCCTGCGCGCGGCCAGCGCCGACCGCCACTCCCCCATATGCCCGGGCTCGGGGTCGTTCTCGACCAGGAATTCCACGCGTCCGCCACAAGGCAGAAAAAGGCCGTCGGCGCCGCTTGCGGCGATGACGCGCGGCAGGCGCTTTGGGCTTTCCCTCATGCGCGCCTTGACCCAGGCCCCAAGACAGGTGCCGCTCGGCGCGCCCGCTTCCTCGCCTTGCGCATTGACGGCGTACAAGGTTCCGATCTCGTGGGGGGCGGACCCGTAGGTGTGGACGATGGTCGCAAGCGCCACGAAAAGGCCTCGCGAGCGCCAGTCGCGCAGGGCGTCGAGAACGGCGAGGTCGTCGCGGCAGCCGTTTTCAGACATGAGGGATGACCGCCGGAAAGGGCAGTGTGCGCAGGCGGATGCCGCTTGCGGCGAATATCGCGTTGCCGATCGCCGGCGCCACCGGCGGAACGGCCGGCTCGCCCATGCCCTGCGGGGCGCCCGTGCTTTTCAGGAGGTGCACATCGACGCGCGGCATCTCGTCTATCCGCAAGAGCGGATAATCGTCGAAATTTCGTTGTCGTATGCGGCCGTCTGCCACGGTGATGGGCCCCTTCAATGCCGCCTGCAGGCCGAACGCGACGGCCCCCTCGATCTGGGCGCGCGCGATGTTGGGATTGACGACGAGCCCGCAATCGCAGGCGCACACGAGGCGGTCTATATGGAGCCTGCCCGTGCGCACCCTGACCGAAGCCGCCTGCGCCATGATCGTACCGAAGGACCTATGGACGGCTATGCCAAGGCCCTGGCCATGCGCGCGCGGCCGATCCCAGCCTATGGCGCGGGCGGCGGCGTCGAGTACGCGCCGTTGCGCCCGGTCCGAGGCGAGAAGGGCGCGGCGCAGCGCAAGCGGATCGCGCCCGGCGGTGTGCGCGAGCTCGTCCAGGAACGATTCCTTGACGAAGGCGGTATAGGAGGCGGCTACCGATCGCCAGAACCCGACGGGGACCTTCGTGTCGCGCTCCACGTATCCGATCTCGATGTTGGGTATGTCGTAGGGCATGTCGATGGCGCCATCCACGGCCGTCGGGTCGACGCCGTTTCTCACGGCCGACGGATCGCGCGTGCGCATGAGCGAGGCGGCCACGATGGTCTGTCTCCAGGCGACGGGCATGCCGTGGTCGTCGAGCGCGCCTTCGACCTTGTGGTAGCTGTAGGGGCGATAGAAGTCGTGGGTCATGTCTTCCTCGCGCGACCATATGACCTTCACCGGGTTTGGCACCATCCGGGCGAGCGTCACGGCATCGGCCACGAAGTCGTGTTCGAGCCGTCGGCCAAAGGCGCCGCCGACGAGCGTGGTGTGGACTGCGACCCGATCGAGGGAAAGGCCGGTGAGGCGCGCGGCGGTCGCCTGCGCACCGGTCTGCGCCTGCGTGGGGGCCCAGACCTCGCAGATGCCGTCGTGGATGTGGGCCGTGCAGTTCATGGGCTCGAGTGGGGCGTGGGCCGCGAACGGGATCTCGTAGTCGGCCGCGATCACGCGCTTCGCGCGCCGGAACGCGGCGCGGGCATCGCCGCGCCGTTCGGCGGTGGCGCCTTCGGTGTCGGCCGCGCGGCGATACTCCTCACGGATGGCGTCTGTCGATAAGGAGGCGCAGTCCCCGTCCGCCCAGCGCATGGGGATCGCATCGAGCGCCTTCCAGGCGGTCCATGTGTCGGTCGCGATCAACCCGAGCCCGCGATCCATGCGCGCGATGCGCATGACGCCCGGGATCGCGCGCGCCGCGCGGTCGTCGTAGTCGAGGATGCGTCCGCCGATCACAGGAGGCCTGCGCACGACGCCGATCAGAAGCCCTGGCCTTTGCACATCGATCCCGAACACCGCCTGCCCCGTGGTCTTCGCCGGGGTGTCGAGGCGTGGCAGCGGCCGGCCTATGATCTGAAACTGCCGCGATGATTTGAGGCGCGCGTTGCGGGGTATGGGGAGGCGTGCGGCGGCCTGGGCGAGCAGCCCGTAAGGGAGTCTCCGGCCGTCGGGCAAAAAGACGGCGCCGCGGGCCGTGCGCAGTCGCGCGCGCGCAATGCCGGTGCGGCGATGGGCGGCCTCCAGGAGCATGAGGCGTGCCGTCGCGCCCGCGACCCGGAGCGGCAGGAAGCTCGACCGTACGCTCGAGCTGCCGCCGGTCGCCTCGGCGCCGAGCGCGGGATTCGTGTAGGCGGGGGCCGTGGGGGCTTGTTCGATCCGCAGCCGTCCCCAGTCCGCATCCAGTTCCTCGGCGATCAGCATGGGCAATGCGGTCAGGACGCCTTGTCCCATCTCCGTCTTGTCGACGATGATCACGGTCTCGTCGTCCGATCCGATGCGCACCCAGGCGTTGGGCGCAAAGGTCCGCCTCTCGGGTCCTTCGGCGCGCGTGTCGAGCGCAAGCAGGAGACCCGCGGCGGACGCTACGATCCTCAGGAAGTCACGGCGATTGAGCATAGGGGGCGTCCCTGCCCGCGCGGTGGATGGCGCGGCGGATGCGCGCATAGGTCCCGCAGCGACACAGATTGCCTGACATGGCGGCGTCGATGTCGCGGTCGGTCGGCCGTGGGTGGCGGGCAAGGAGCGCGGCGGCGCTCATGATCTGCCCCGACTGACAGTAGCCGCACTGCGGAACGTCTTCCGCGACCCACGCCCTTTGGACCGGGTGGTGGCCATCGGGAGAGAGGCCTTCTATGGTGGTGATGTGGCGACCGGCCAGAGACCCCACGGGCACCGCGCAGGAGCGGAGGGGCGCGCTGTCGAGATGGACCGTGCAGGCCCCGCAGACGCCGATGCCGCAGCCGTATTTGGTTCCCGTGAGCCCCCATTCATCGCGGATTACCCATAGCAAGGGTGTGTCCGCAGACGAACGCACCTCCCTTTCCGTGCCGTTTATGACCATCCGCATGGCGCAGCCCCCTCTTCCGAGACATCAGTCTAAAAGGCGAGGCGAGCTGGACCCAGAGACCTTCGGGTCCGCGGCCCGGGGTCGCCAGGGTCCCGGACCCCTATGCGTCGTCGTCTTCGGGCGTCACGCGGTCGGTCCCGGGTAAAAAGCGCAGCGACACCGAGTTCACGCAGTGACGCTCGCCTGAAGGCTCCGGCCCGTCGGGAAACACGTGCCCGAGGTGGGCGGCGCAGCGCGCGCAGCGGATCTCCACGCGGCTCATGCCGTGGCTCAGGTCCTCGCTGCGCGTTATGTGTTCGGGATCGAAGGGGCGGCTGAAGCTGGGCCACCCGGTGCCGGACTCGAATTTGTCGTCCGATCGGAAAAGCGGCAGGGCGCAAAGCCGGCACACGAAGGTCCCGGCGGCGTGCTCATGCAAAAGCCCCCCGCAGAAGGGGGTCTCGGTGCCTGAGGCGAGCAGCACGCGACGCTCCTCCGGGGTCAGGTCCTTGACGCGCCGCTCGTAGACGATCGAGGGTAGCGGCGAGAGGTCGTAGCCGGAGGCGGAATAGCGCTTGATTTTTTCATGGCTCATGGCGATGGGCTCGGAGGCTAGGGTAGGGGCTCGTGACGCAACATATGCCTGAAATAGCGGCGCAGCTTCTCGACTTTGGGGGTTGCGACGTGGACGACATAGGGCTGCGACGGGTGGCAGGCGACGTAGTTGCTATGGTAGCTCTCGGCCGGATAGAAGGGGCACTCCGCCACGACCTCGGTCACGACCGGGTCCCTGTAGGCCTGGTCGCGCGTCAGGCGCTCGATCGCGGCCATGGCCGCGGCCTTTTGCGTCTCGTCGGCATAGAAGATGGCGGAGCGGTACTGTCGTCCGCGATCGTTGCCCTGTCGGTCTTTTTGAGTCGGATCGTGCGCCACCGAGAAAAAGACCTTGAGCAGGTCTTCGTAGCCTATGCGTCGCGCATCATAGGAGACGCGCACGGCCTCCGCGTGATCGGTGCGCCCCGTGCACACCTGCTGATAGTCCGCGGTCTCGCGCGTCCCCCCGCAGTATCCGGATTCCACCTTCACGACGCCATCAAGTTCCCGAAAGACGGCCTCCACGCACCAAAAGCAGCCACCGGCCAGGATGGCGGTCTCGATCGCCGCGGGGGTGTCGGTCGCGGTGCTGCCGAAAGCGGCCTTGTGGGGTTCGGTCATATCGCTGCTCTCCGTCTCGTGTCGTCCCGATAAGGCGGGTCCACCATGCCCGGCCCTCAGGTCGCGGGCTGAACGTCGGCTGGCCGACCCCCGGAATGTTTTTTATACTAGCGCCAATGAACCGCGAGGCCCATCGGTCGCTCCGGCCGAAGGCCCGCGGACATCGTCTTGCGCCCCCGTCTTCGATACGGGTCACGCAGGCTCCAGTGGAGTTCTTCTAGGATGCGCGCTATGCCAGGTCCCAGCGGGCCCCGATGGTCCGTGGACGATGTCGCCTACGACAAGATCGACCGGGCTGCGATGGCAGACAAGCTCGATTGGTTCTATCTCGTGGCCGCTTCGTCCTTCGTAGAGATCCTCTCGGACCTCTATGCGCGGAATCTCGGCGACTATTATGCCGGAGATGAGGAGGCGCGCGACTGGCTCGCGCATAAATGGGAGCCCGAGGAGATGCAGCACGGCGAGGCCTTGAGGCGCTATGTGCAGGCCGTGTGGCCGGATTTTGACTGGCAGCGGGGATTCGACGGGTTCCGGACCGACTACGCGCCCTATTGCCAGACCGCGCTCCTTGGCCCGACGCGCACCTTGGAGATGGCGGCGCGTTGCGTGGTGGAGACCGGGACCGCGAGTTTTTACGCCATGCTCCATGTCGCAAGCCCCGAGCCCGTGCTCGCGGCCGTGGCCGGCCACATCCGGGACGACGAAATCGGACATTACAAGGGTTTCTATCGCTTCTATCGGGACTATCAAAGGCGAGATCCCCATTCCCGCTTCCGCGTGGCGCGCGAGATCTGGCGGCGGGTCGTCGAGGTCGACAGCGAGGACGCCTTTCTGGCCGTGAAGAACGTGAGTATCGTGCACAGGCCGGGGAGCGTGTTCACCCGCGCGGATTTCCGCGCCTTCCGCGACCGCATACGGGCCTGGATGCGGCTCCACTACCCCTTCCAGTCGGCGGTCAAGATGCTGCTCAGGCCGCTCGACCTGCCGGCGCCTTTGCAGAGGATTACGGTCCCCCTGATCGTGCGCACCGCGCGGCGCATCGTCTAGCGTGGCCCGCGCGGCTTTCCGGCGGCGGGGCGGTCAGCGCGCGGCCTCGCCGGCGGCGAGTCGGGTGAAGCGTATGAGGACGCCTGCGGCATCGCGTTCGACGTACTCGATGGCGATGGCGCGGCCATAGCGCTGTTCCATCTGCTGCAGGAGGGGGAGGGGATCATGATCGTTGCGAAACGCCATGGCCTCGCCGGGGTTCAGGGCGTCCAGGGCGCCAAAGATGGCGGCGTGGCGGAATCGTTTCGCGATCCCGCGGGCATCGAATGGATAGGTGCGATCGTCGCGAAGGTGGTTGTGGGCGATGGCCATGGGGCGGGTCTCCAGTCGGTCGTGATGAAAGCCGGTGCGTTGCGGTCCGGGACGCGCGGTGCGCGGCATAATACTTGACTGTTCCCCTATGGTATTCCTTGACCGCCGTCAAGGGGGCGGCCCGGCCTGTCTCCGCGATCCTTCGGGCCGGCCCCTTGTGCCGGGTTGCGCGCAGGCGCAGAATAGCGCCACTTACGAAAAGGAACAGTCATGACCCTCCGGTCGCCAAGCCTTCGTCTCGTGCCCGCCCGTCGTTTCATCGGGGTGGTACTGGTCGTACGCGTAGCGAACGCCGGCGGCCAGATCGACCTTTTGTAAAACGTCCTCTCAATCCGCCGGCAGATCCGCCGGCGGATATCTCGCATCACCCGTTTGGCGGACTCCGGCCTCAGCTCAAGGAGTCGCAACATGTCTACCACTGGTGCCGAACTGCTCGTGACCCTGCTCGAGCGTCACGGCGTGCGTCTCGTGGCCGGCATCCCGGGCGGAACCGTCCTCCCGATCTATGATGCCCTGGCCCGCTCTTCGCGTATCCGCCATGTGCTGGTCCGCCACGAGCAGGCGGCGGGCTTCCTGGCGCAGGGCTATGCGCGCGCGACCGGGCGGGTCGGCGTGTGCCTCGCGTCATCGGGTCCGGGGGCCACGAATCTCCTGACTGCGGTCGCCGATGCCATGCGCGACTCCATTCCCCTCGTGGCGATCACGGGGCAGGTCCCGCGCGCCCTGCTCGGCACCGATGCCTTCCAGGAGGTGGACACCTGCGCGCTCGCGCAAGTCGTCACCAAGTTCACCGCCATGGTGCAAAGCGCGGACGATCTCGCCCGGGTCGTCACGACCGCGTTTCACGAGGCCTCGTCGGGCCGGCCGGGGCCCGTGTGGATCGATATCCCCAAGGATGTGCAGACCGAGATCGTGTCTTCGAGGGCTGCGCGACCCCGACCGGCGCGGGCAATCGCGCGCCCCCGGCCCGCGGACCAGGCCTTGCAGGCGGCGGCCGAGGTCATCGGCTGCGCGAAACGCCCGGTCCTCTACCTCGGCGGCGGGCTCGTCCATGCCGAGGCCGTGGCGCAGGCCCGCGTCCTGGCCGAAACGCAGGACGCGCCCGCGGTCATGACCTTGATGGCGCTCGGCGCGCTCCCCAAGGAGCATCCCTTGTCCTTGGGCATGTTGGGCATGCACGGTTCGCGCGCCTCTCACGCCGTGCTTCGCGAGACCGACCTCCTGATCGCCCTGGGGGCGCGCTTCGACGATCGGGCGACCGGACGCCTCGACGCCTTTTGTCCCCACGCCAAAGTGATTCACGTGGACGTCGACGGTCGCGAGTTGGGCAAGCTGCGCGCGCCCGATATTGCCCTGAAGGGCGATCTGGGTGACGTCTTGACGGCGCTCCTGCCGATGCTTGCGTCGCGGGAGCGTCCGGTCTGGCGCGCCCAGGTCGCCGCCCTGCGCGCCGCCCACCCGGAGATCGACGACAAAGCGGGGCCCCGGAGGCTCATGGGGCGCATCGCCTCCGCGGCGCCCGCCGAGGCCCTCATCGTGAGCGATGTCGGCCAGCACCAGATGTGGGTGGCGCAGCACTACCCCTTGCCGGGCGCAAGGCGCTGGCTCACCTCCGGGGGGCTCGGTACCATGGGTTTCGGGCTGCCCACGGCGATCGGTGCGGCGCAGGCGCAGCCCAACGCGCCTGTGATCTGCTTCACGGGCGATGGCGGGCTCTTGATGAATATCCAGGAGTTGGCCACCGCCGCCGAGATCGACGCGAACGTGAAGATCATCGTCCTCGATAATCAGTCGCTCGGGCTCGTCGTCCAGCAACAGTCGCTGTTTTACAGATCGCCCGGATTCTGTTCCCGCTTCGAGCAGGCGGCCGATTATGTGCTGATCGCCCGGGGTTTCGGGATACCGGCCTTCGATCTCGGGCACGAAGAGGAAGACCCGGGCTTCTGGCGGAAGATATTGACGACCCCCGGCCCCTGCCTCGTGCGGGTCCCCATAGACGCCGGCGAGCAGGTCCTGCCGATCGTGCCCCCGGGCGCCGCGCATTGGGAGGCGATCGGGGGATAAGGCGGGTCGGCGGGCGTCGTGGCATCGTGACGAGGGTCTGGGGGCGGTCCGGGAGGCGGCTCATGGGGCATAATGGACGCTCTCAGACCCATTCCGGAGGAATAATGGCCACCCCCGTCCTGTCCGCCCTCGAATTTGCCTGCCGGATGCCGAAGGCCGAGCTGCATGTCCACATCGAGGGAACCCTCGAGCCCGAGCTTGCCTTCGCGCTCGCGCGTCGCAATGGGCTCGTGTTGCCGTATGCGAACGAGGAGGCCTTGCACGCCGCCAAGGCATTTACCGATCTCCAATCCTTTCTCGATCTCTATTACGCGTGCGCCGACGTGTTGCGCACGAGCCGCGACTTCGCCGATCTCATGCTTGCGTATCTCGAGCGGGCGCACCGCGACGGCGTAGTCCACGCCGAGATCTTCTTCGATCCGCAGACCCATACGGCGCGCGGCATCCCGCTCGACGCGGTCATGGAGGGATTGAACGCCGGGCGCGCCGAGGGCGCGCGGCGCTTCGGCATCGGCAGCCGCCTGATCCTCTGCTTCCTCCGCCACTTGAGCGAGGACGAGGCGCTCGCGACGCTCACCCAGGCCCTGCCGTTCTTGGATGACATCGACGGATTCGGTCTCGATTCCTCGGAGCGCGGTCACCCGCCCTCGAAGTTCGCGCGCGCGTTCGCGCGCGTGCGCGCATTGGGCAAACCCGTCGTAGCCCATGCCGGCGAAGAGGGGCCGGCCTCCTATATCACCGAGGCGCTCGATATCCTGGGGGCGGTCCGCATAGATCATGGCGTGCGCGCCCTGGAGGACCCGGCGGTCGTGCAACGCCTGGCCGCGGAGGGCATCGCGCTGACCGTCTGCCCCTTGTCGAACGTGCGGCTCAGGGTCTTTCCCGCCATGAAGGATCACGTACTGCCGGCTTTGATCGCCGCCGGCGTCCGGGTGACCGTCAATAGCGACGACCCGGCCTACTTCGGCGGCTACATGAACGACAACATTCGCGCCGTCGATGCGGCCTTTGGTCTCGATGCCGCGACCTGGGCTGCGATCGGACGCAACAGCGTCGAGGCGAGCTTCGCCGCGCCCGCCGATCAGGCCCGCTGGCTTTCGGAGATCGGGCGCCTGGCCGTGAGCGCCGGCATCGCGCCCTGAATCAGCCGGCGGGGATTTCGTCGGCGTCGGCCCGGCCTTCGCGGAACACGCGGCTTGCCGTGACATCTTCGGCCTCCAGCGTCATGAGGTCGCGTTTGGTGAGGCGCTTCGGTTTCAGTGCGAAGAGTCTGTTGGCCTGCCGCAGGCGCGCGCGGTCGAGGGCGTTGCGGATCGAGCGGGCGTTGGCGAAGTGTCCGAGCTTCATGCGCAGCGGGATGTATTCGGCGAACGCCCGTTCGCCCTCGGGGCTGAACCGGTAGTTCTGCTCCGCCAGCATGAGCTTGCCGATCGCCATGAGCTCGGCCGGCGAGTAGTCCGGAAAGTCGACGTGGTGGGCGATGCGGGATCGCATGCCGGGATTGCTCAGGAAAAATCGCTCCATCTTGTCCTTGTAGCCCGCCAGTATCACCACCAGGTCGTCGCGATTGTTCTCCATGACCTGCAGCAGGATCTCGATCGACTCCTGCCCGTAGTCGCGCTCGTTCTCGGGCTTGTAGAGGTAGTAGGCCTCGTCGATGAACAGTACCCCGCCCATGGCCTTCTTGATGACCTCGCGGGTCTTGGGCGCGGTGTGTCCTATGTATTGTCCGACGAGGTCGTCGCGGGTGACCGCGATCAGGTGGCCCTCGCGGACATAGCCCAGGCGATGCAGGATCTCGGCCATGCGCAGGGCGACGGTGGTCTTGCCGGTCCCGGGGTTGCCGGTGAAGGACATGTGCAAGGTCGGGGTGCCCGCGGTCAGGGCGAAGCGTTTGCGTAGCCGATCGACGAGCAGCAGCGCCGCGATCTCGCGGATGCGCGTCTTCACGGGCAATAGCCCTATGAGCTCGCGATCGAGCTTGTCGAGGACCTCCTGTACGCGGGAATCCTGGAACTCCGCTTCGAGGTCGACCGGCGCGTCCTCCCCGAAAGCCGCGCCCGGTACGTCTTCCGGTTCTTCGCGAGCACTCATGGTGTCTCCCGGGCGGGGACAGGCCCTGGCATCGAGCAGGCGGCGCCCGATCGCGCGGCGCCGTCCGCCGCCGTGTCCCTGGTGTGCCCTAGTATCGCTCCGTCTCCGGCTTGTCCGTGGCGTAGCTATGGATCGTATACCGGATCCTGCGGCCGTCGACCTCCTGGCGCACGAGGCCGAAGCCCGGCTCCTTTTTCGGGCGATTGACGATGTAGGACATGCGCGGTGTCTCCCAGCCCTGCGTCGAATCGAATGCCGTGACGCGCACGTAGTGGTCCGGAAAGGTCTTGCGGCAGGCGTTGATCTCCATCAGGATGCCCGCCGGGTCCTTCAGGTCGAACATGGGCATGCCGTACATCTCCCAGAAGGTGTTGCGCGGGTGCGGGTCGTCCGTGTATTCGACGCCGATGGCCCAGCCGTGGCTCAGGGCGTACTTGATCTGGGCCGTGATCTGCGCGTCCGTGAGATCCGGAAGGAACGAGAATTGCCCCTGGGTCAGCCGGTTTCCCGGATTCGTCATCATGGGTGCGGTCTCCTTTTGATGGCCGTCAGACGCTCGCCGTGGTCGTCGGTACGAAGTCGGCCGTGTCGGTCGAGTCGTAGTTGAAGGTGATGTCCTTCCAGGTGTCGAGCGCGGCTCTCAGAGGCGAGCAGTCCCTGGCCGCCGCCTCGAGGATCTGCGGCCCTTCCTTCATGTAGTCGCGGCCCTCGTTGCGCGCCATGATCATCGCCTCGAGGGCGACGCGATTGGCCGTGGCGCCCGCCTGTATGCCCATGGGATGACCTATGGTTCCGCCCCCGAATTGCAGCACCACGTCCTCGCCGAGATAGTGTATGAGCTGGTGCATCTGGCCCGCATGTATGCCTCCCGACGCCACGGGCATGACACGGTTCAGCGACGCCCAGTCCTGTTCGAAAAAGAGGCCGTTCTCGAGGCTCTTCGGCGTATGGGAGTCGCGCAGCGTGTCATAAAAGCCCTTGATCATGAGCGGGTCGCCCTCGAGCTTGCCGACGACGGCGCCCGCGTGGATGTGATCGACGCCCGCCATGCGCATCCATTTGCAGATGACGCGAAAGTTCATGCCATGGTTCTTCTGGCGCGAGTAGGTCGAATTGCCGGCGCGATGCAGGTGCAGGATCATGTCATTCCGGCGCGCCCATTTGGCCATGGACTGAATGGCCGTGTAGCCAATCACGAGGTCGATCATGACGATGATGGAGCCGAGCGATTTCGCGAACTCGGCCCGCTCGTACATGTCCTCCATGGTCCCCGCGGTGACGTTCAGGTAATGGCCCTTCACCTCGCCGGTCGCCGCCGATGCGCGGTTCACGGCCTCCATGCAATAAAGGAACCGGTCGCGCCAATGCATGAAGGGTTGCGAGTTTATGTTTTCGTCATCCTTCACGAAGTCGAGGCCGCCTTTTAAGGCCTCGTAGACCACGCGCCCGTAGTTGCGTCCCGAAAGCCCGAGCTTGGGTTTCGTGGTCGCGCCGAGGAGGGGGCGGCCGAATTTGTCCAGACGCTCGCGTTCGACGACGATGCCGGTGGCGGGCCCCTGGAAGGTCTTCAGATAGGCGACCGGGATGCGCATGTCTTCGAGGCGCAAGGCCTTGACGGCCTTGAACCCGAAGACGTTGCCGATGATGGAGGCCGTGAGGTTGGCGATCGAGCCCGGCTCGAACAGGTCGATGTCGTAGGCGATGTAGGCAAAGTATTGCGCCTCGACCTTGGTGCCTTCACCGGTGTTCGGGACCGGGTCGATGTGAAAGGCCTTGGCCCGGTACAGTTCGCAGGCGGTCAACCGGTCGGTCCAGACGACGGTCCAGGTGGCGGTGGATGATTCGCCGGCGACGGCAGCCGCCGCCTCGTCGGCATCCACGCCGGGTTGGGGCGTGATGCGAAAGAGGGCGATCACGTCGGTATCCTTGGGTTTATAGTCCGGTTCCCAGTAGCCCATCTTTTTGTAGGGGATCACGCCGGACTTGTAACGCTCCTTGCCTTTGATCGTTTGTGTGGCCATATCGTCTCCCGGGATGACCATGGATCACCCCATGTCGAGAAGGGAATGCTCCGGTCCTTCGGGGCCCTCGACTGAGGGGCCTTCGAGTGCGTATCCTGCTCCTGGCGGTGTATTGACGATAGTCGATGTTTTCTATCGAAAGGATAGATGATAGGCTATCCCTAATACCTGTCTCCCAAGGATACGGGGGGTATAGCGTGTTCCGTGTGGCCGTCAGGGAGATCGG